>VGSE01000180.1 GCA_016875135.1 Deltaproteobacteria bacterium | reverse complement strand
AACACATTGGGTATTCACTCTACGATTTAGCGAGAAATTTAGGCCTAGAGCCCGCTCACCCTGAAATTAAAAATGCACTCGATGAAATTAAGCCCTTTTGGTGGGAGCGTTTCTTCTCCAATGAGTTTCTTCCCTACGATAAGCCTTACCCGGGAGCCATAGAATTCGCTCAAAGACTCTTTCAACTAGGCGCCCATATTATTTATCTAACCGGAAGAGAAGAACAAAAAATGTTATCTATGACGATCCATAATTTGAAACGAGATGACTTTCCTTGGTGCGATAAAAACACAACTCTTTTAATGAAACCAAGCGCCCAGATTTCAGACGTAGCGCACAAGCAAAGCGTAAAACATAAGGTCGTTCAAGTAGGTGCTCTTTTGGCCTCATTCGAAAATGAACCCGTGAACATTGTAGCGCTCTCTAAAATTTTTCCTGAATCGATGCATATTTTTATGGATTCCGTCTACAGTGACCACCCTTCGGAGCCTGGGAATTTGCTTTACAAAATTAACTCATTTTTAAAAACTTAGACCCTTATGAATCTGTTAAACGACTTAAAAAACTTCTACGTCTTCGGAGCTATATTGATTCCGCTCAACTCAAATGTCCCCGAATGGAAGGCTCTCTCTTTTTCCAAAATGAAAACTAATGAGACTTCTTTCTCTCAAGAGGGGCTAAAAATTGAAGTTAACCAATCTTCAAGTCCTCTTTTTTATAGATTTTCAAAGCCCACGCAAATCGTTGGCTTTTCAGTTACGGGACATTTATCCGGACTTCCCGAAATCAATCGGCTGAAAGAAGGAGACTCTGAGAACGATGACTTTTCTCTTCGAGTCGGGTTCGTAGAAACCAACTCAAGAAGACCGAACTGGATTGAGAGATTATGGATATCCGACTGGATAAACGAACTTCTCAATCTTTTCCCAGAACAAGGTTTAAACAAAGTTCGATTCTTCACACTCTCTCAAATAAAAAATCCTGGAACGTTTAGAGTTCATCCCAAAAATGACTCAATGGAAGAGACGGTATTTCTTAAAAAAGAACAGCCGGGAAGCTTTTCTATCGACTATCAACTTCCTAAACCGATCCCGGCCAGCGCTCTATGGCTCCAACCAGATGGGGACGATTCAAAATCGACGTTTGTCCTTACCTTAAGTCATCTCGTGATTCAAACTAGTGGGGAGTAAAACTTAATTACTCATTGTAAGAGTCATCATCTCGGCAATCCGTTCACCTACTAAGTCTACATAATCTTGGGGAGTCGAAGCACCGCCCGTGACACCAATTTTCTTCTTTCCTTGAAACCAGGATTGCTCCAACTCTTCCACTTCTTCGATAAGATAAGTGTTGGGTTGAAACTGCTTACAAATTTTTACAAGCTTGTTAGTGTTGCTGCTATTTTTACCCCCGACCACAACTAAAATATCGGCCTTTTGAGCCAAAACTTCCGCTTCTTCCTGTCGAATACTGGTAGCATCGCAAATCGTATTGTAAACAGCCAAGTCACTAAATCTCTTCTGACAGGCTTCGATAATCTTATTGAGAACTGTAACTTCAATTGTGGTTTGAGCTACAATTCCCACCTTCTCAACTCCGCAAGGAATCTTTTCCAAATCTTCGGGCTTATAAGTAACTAAATAATTATCGGAGCCAAAGTAACTTAACACCCCTTTCACTTCCGGATGATTGGCATCTCCCACGACAACTAAAAAATAGCCCCGGGCTCCAAGGCTTGCCGCGATTTTTTGTGGCTTCTTAACTAGAGGACAGGTCGCGTCCACCACTTTAATGCCCCGATTGTTAAAATCTTTCTCAATTTCTTGACGAACACCGTGGGATCTCAAAATTACGGTTCCACCTTCCACATGGGCCGACTCCTCCACCGTTTTTACCCCTTTTTCCTCTAACTCTCGAATTGTCTTCGGGTTATGTACAATAGCCCCAAAAGAGTAAACCGCAGTTGAACTCGACTTTCCTTTACTGGCGGCTTGATGACCTAGTTTGATCGCTCTAACCACCCCAAAACAGGCCCCACCATTAGGAGTTATCGTGATTTCAATGGAATCATCTTCGGTAAACTCAAGAGAACGCTTGGCTTGGAGTTTATCGGTCGAATTCACTTTGCTATCTAGACTCATGTTGTCCTCTAAAAAGTATAGACTATCTGCCACAATCAATTTTTGTCAATCGGTGCTCCACTTTATGGCGTCCTCAATCCTACCACAAAATGCCTTATTTATTCGATTTTAAGGACCTTGTCGGTTTTACCGAAAAGCAGAGTGTGAGAACACTGATTCCCAAGACAGCGAGATATACTTGGCACCTAGCGTGTTTCCTAGGACTAGTCTGGGCCATACTGACCCTGACCTAGAGGTTACATTAAACCAACTTCATGGCCGTTTGAACCTCTTAAAAAGCTCATTCAAAGGGTGCAGGTATGACGTTTCCCCGATACTGAATAATGGCGAAACATTTTACGGTTAGTAACATCGAGAACGTTTTCCGTTTAAGTTGTTGTTTTTCCATGGCTTTATTTTGAAAACCGACAAGACTACGTCGAAAGCTTTGGCACCAACCACTTGAATACATAGGATTTTTTCCTGGTTTATCTTTTGCACCTAAATTGGATAAAGAACTTTATTCATTGGAGGTTCTTATGAAAAAGCTTGCGGAGAATATGACGTCTTTATTATCCCGAAGGCTTTTGAGGACCGCACTGTCTATTTTGGTCATAAGCCGGATTGCCGCAGCCGAAGTCCAGGCCAACCGCAATGCTACCGCTCTTGCCGAATACGAGCGAAACTGTCGGGGCTCGGGGAGCTTGGGGTTTTTACTTGATCGCGATGATCATGCTTGGTCGTCCACGGCACCTGAACGCACTCTCGAAAATTTGCAGGAGTTTATTCGTGCTAATCGGGTTACGTCGCCGACAGCGCTGCTCACTCAGTTTCGCAGGGCGGACAATCATCAATGGCCGCAGAACAGCGTTCTTCTCAGCCACAGCGAAAGCGCGCAAAGCGATCTGGTGGATCGGAAAAACCCACGTATTCTAGTCTACGGAAATGGACTCATTCTCGGCATGACAGGACATTCAGGCGCCAATAGCTCAAGTGCAATCGCCGAAAGCAATAATCAAGTAGAGGTAATCCGTTACAACCAGGAAAGGAAAGTTTATCAATTTGCACTTCTTGATTTTAATCAAAATCCACCGACTCTCAGAGAGGAAACGAGTTGCCTGCGTTGTCATGGCAATCCGCCGCGGCCAATTTGGCAACCACTGACGTTTTGGGATCACCTCACGCGCGTAAACCAGAGAACCGAATTTCAGAGACCCAACTCAATCTATTCGGCACTCGGCAACGAATCGATGGACAACTGGCAAAATCTGCTCAACTTCACGAGCTACCTCGATCATTTAAGCCTTCGTTATACGGCTAGCACCTTCACCTCATCCCGAGACTACTCACGGTTTCGGTATGCCACTCTGGCAGCTGTTCTTGGGTGCGAAAACATTCCCGGATACCTTGGCGCAGAGGCCGTCAATCACGAACGAATCGCAGGAACCATGGCATTGTTAACGCAAAATACCCAAGGGGTGATCGAACGCAACAACCAACTAGCGCGGAATTTTGGTAATAGTCCGGGATTTGAACATATTAGAAACAGGATCACGACTTCTAGTCTGAACACGGCGGACACTGAGCGCATTGCGGCGTTGAGATTGATTTTTGAAGGCAGAAAGATTTCCCTGAGTCACCTTTCTACTCGAAGAGCTCGAGTCACGCAAAGAAATCCATATGGATACGGATTTCTTTCGTCGGGAAGTGTACCAGAGTTGGGGACACAAGAACTCGCCTGTTTTCTTCTCCCCGAGGCGGTTCGAGCCGATCGACGCCTTGCCCCGCTCGTGGCAAGACGAAGCTCTCACGGACCGCTTGGTGTTGCTGGCGACGAAAGTGAGTGCGCGCTATTGCTTCGATTGAGCCTTGAAGCGATTCGAGGCCCGGGTGGTCAACGTTCGAACACTTCGCCGACGTCCACTATCCCAGCACACTGACAATTTTCGGCTCTTTACCTGTACTCGATCTGAATATCGGCACACCTCTCATGATTTCTCGATTTCTTAGATCCCTACGGGGAAAACGATGAGTTACGAGGCAGGGATGGTATGAGTCAGTTATTCTTGATCAGTCTTAAGCGGTTCGTCGTCGCTCTTCA
>VGSE01000179.1 GCA_016875135.1 Deltaproteobacteria bacterium | reverse complement strand
GCTCACTTCGTTCGGATTGGATTTTATTAATTGGCGTCCCCAACGAGATTCGAACTCGTGTCCTTACCGTGAAAGGGTAATGTCCTAGGCCTCTAGACGATGGGGACCCAAAGAAGCCGATATAAAACACTTAAGATCAGGGTTTTGCAAGCACTAACGTGGGGTGACTTTATATCTTGCCTTTTGCCAAAGGTGGTAGTCTCTTAAAAAGCCTTCAAGACAGGCCTTTGCAAAGGTTTTGGGCTCGATATTTAGCTCATTTAAACCGGCCGTTGGGATAGGGGTTCCTTCCGTTTTTACATTAATACCCAAATGGATGAGAATTGAAATCGGGCTTTTAGTCGCGATAGACACAGAAACCTTGCGTCCTTGGTAAAAAATATCATTTCCCCTACGGGACAGGCTCGTTACTCCAAGCTCCCAAAAGTGGCTATAAACTGTCATTACTAGAAGATTTTGGAGCAGTATCCCTTGATCGAGAGAGTCGATGAAAAATTCTCCTAAAAAGTGAACCATGTCGGGGCTGTAAATAGGGGCTGAATTCTTTACGTCCTCAAGATCGACCATGTGTTCTAACTTAACCTCACATGGGCCCTGAAAAGCTACCAGAGCGTTTCCCAAAATTCCGGTAGAGTGATAAATCCAATGGGGTTGAAGCTCTACGCCTTGATAAGCCGTAGGCTCATTGAAATACTGAATTGATAAAGAGTCCATCGATCGACTTTCCATTCTGAATTAAGGCCCGTTTTAAACGCATGCAGGATTCGCAAGTTCCACACATTTTTTCTTTCCCTTCATAGCAACTCCATAAAAGATGAAAGGGAAAGACCAACGAGTTTCCCAAAACTACAATTTCATTTTTATTCATTTTTAGCGTGGGAGATTCGATTCTTACCTGGTTGGCGGTAGAAAGGGCTAAAGCCTTGTTAATCGCGTGCAAATAGTTAACCGAATTATCGGGAAAGGTAACTGCCTCTTCAGCATTAAATCCAACGACTAAACGATTGATATTTCGACTCTCAGCAATGCTCGCAGCCACTTCTAGAAATACCCCGTTTCGATTTGGAACCCATACTTGAGCCGCACTTTTTAATAATAATTTTGGGTCTTTTAAGTGTTTAAGGCTGGGTTGAGTGAGGGGTTCTTTCTCTGAGAGTAACCCTTTAGATTCAAAAGCGGAGAACCAATTTAAGGTTAAGACCTCGTGCCTTATTCCATAGTGGTTACAAATAGCTTTAGCGTGAGCAATTTCTTGGAGTTTCGCTCTCTGACCGTAATCGAACGTAATTGCACAATCAAATGGAGTGCCTTGCGAGTTTAGCCAGGCCATTGAAATAGCCGAGTCCAAACCGCTCGAAAGAAGTGCAATGGCTTTTCCTGGCGAACGATCCATGAAGACCGACTACCATAAAGCCGATAAAAAACCTAGCGTATCGCTATTTTTCTAGGGGAGTTAACTTTCAGACAATCGGTCCACTCTGCGGTTAAGTTCTTGGAGTTGTTGAACTAATTTTTTTAACCTTTCGTGAGTGTTGCTCACAGAGGTAGAGGAACTTGCCAATTTAATTTTGTCACTACCGAAATCTAAAATATCGCTGAGTTTCGTGTGAATATCTTTACTAAGAAGATGCGAAGGTTTGTTCTGATTTTCGCCCATAAAGCCATCCTCCAAAAAGTATCAAAAACGAGTTACTCTTTAGTTAACGGCATACAATTGATTTTCTTTAATAAGTAGCCACACCGAGCGTTGAATTCCCTGCGGCGCTTTGGATAAATCTCCAATTTTCCAAGCCTTTGCGAGGTCGTTGCGAATTTGAGTGGCGCAATGGGGTAAGGCGTTAATTTTTACAACTCTCACCCATCGGGTTTGATTTGAAAAAAACTGATCCTCTTCTTGTTGAGTAAAATCGGAGATCCCACAATTAGTGAGTATTTGAATTGTGTCGATAGGTGAGGGGGTTCGCTGGACCACGATCAAATTAGCTAGGGTTAAAATAGTTTTAGGGTCTTTCCATTTAGGAAAATCTTTAAAAACTTCATCCCCAACGATAAGGGCCAATTCGTCTTGATAAAGAGTTTTCAACTCTTTGAGAGTATCTTTTGTGTAACTCAAACCTTGGCGCTTTAACTCCCCAGTAAACAGTTCCACTTTGGGATGATTGAGTTCCTTAAGTGCGGCTTCTATTAGCTTTAATCTCATGTCGTCTGGGATCTTTGAAGCCGTCAGTTTTAGAGGGTTTTGTTTCGCCGGAACAAGGAGAATGGAGTCTATCCAACCTTGTTGAAGTAAAGATTTTATTAAATGGATATGTCCTAGATGGATAGGATCAAAAGTTCCGCCATAAACGCCAATCACGTTTGTTCTTCTCGCCATTTAGGTGCCCGCTCCGCCAGCGCATCTAATAGTTTTTCCATTCCTGTGCCGGTTTTGGAGCTGACATAAAAGCCCTTGAGACGTCGTTTTTCTAGAGCCTGTTTTTTTCTTTTTTGAGCCGATTCACTTAAGAGATCAACTTTCGTGAAAACCAAAAGTTCTTCGCGTTTAAGTAAGTTTTTGTCGAAAGCGCCTAATTCTTTGCGGATAAGTTTAATATTCTTTTCAATAGCTGCTGGTTCTTGAGTTATCTCAACTAAGTGAAGTAAAACTCGGTTTCTTGCGACATGCTTGAGGAACTTAATCCCCAGCCCTGTCCCTTCTGACGCCCCCTCAATCAGTCCTGGTAGATCCGCAATCACAAAGCCTTGCCCTTTATGAGAAACAACGCCCAAATGGGGTTCAAGAGTGGTGAAGGGATAGTCCGCTACTTTAGGTCTTGCTCGACTAATTGAAGATAAAAAAGAGGATTTTCCTGCATTAGGAAATCCGATAAGTCCCACATCCGCTAAAAGTCTAAGCTCTAGTTTTAGTTCTTTTTCGGTTCCGGGAGTGCCTTTAGTTGCGGTTCTTGGGGCCCGATTGGTCGAGGATTTAAACGAAAGATTCCCTCTTCCCCCTCTTCCTCCTTCGGCGATAAGTACCTTTTGTCCATGGCGGGTTAAATCTTCTAATAAATCTCCAGTAGCAAGGTCATAAATCATTGTCCCTAAGGGGACTGAAATAGTGAGGTCTTCCCCCGCATGGCCGTTGCAATCACTGCCCATGCCATGTTCACCGCGTTCGGCTTCATATTTGGGTTGATATTTAAAATCTAAAAGACTCGTTTTGTCTCGAGTGGCTTGAAGATAAACGTTCCCGCCTCTACCGCCATTGCCTCCGTTAGGACCTCCATAGGGTATCCCGGTCTCTCGCCGGAAACTGACGCAACCGTTCCCTCCGCCTCCAGAGATGACGCGTATATTGACTTCGTCTATGAGTGCCACTTGGATATCTCCTAACTCGAGGAGAGACAGTATTAGACTTCAGGCTTGGGCTTCTACGGGATATACCGATACTTTTTGACGGTCTTTTCCGTAACGCTCAAAAGCGACTCGACCAGGAATGAGAGCATAAAGGGTCCAGTCTCTTCCTGTGCCAACATTGAATCCAGCATGAAACTTTGTGCCTCTTTGTCTGACGATAATATTACCGGGAACAACTAGTTCGCCACCAAAAATTTTCACGCCAAGTCTTTGCCCTTGACTGTCTCTTCCATTGCGTGAACTACCACCTGCTTTTTTGTGTGCCATTAGTTGCCCTTTCTCTCAAACTTTTCAATGAGAAGTCGTGTGTAATCTTGTCTGTGTCCATAGGTTCTTTTGTAGTTGTGACGGCGACGATATTTGATCGTTCTAAGTTTTGGACCTTTTTCATCTCCTAAAACTAAAGCATGTACGGTTACGGGAACTCTTGGCTTTCCTACGGAAACTTCAGTGCCATCGGCATAAAGTAAAACATCTTCTAAAGCGATTGTTTTTCCAGCTTCAGCTTCAAGCTTTTCCACCAGAAGTTCAAAGCCTGGCTCTACCCGATATTGTTTCCCACCTGTTCGAATCACTGCGTACATTTCTTAGCTCCTTACCGCTCCACAAATTTCCGCTTTTCTTAAGAGAACTGTGGTTTTAAACACAAAAACTCGCCCTCTTTTTGCGAAAGTTAATGCACTCTATTAATGCAGTCAGGGAATCTCGTCAACTAATTAGAATTCCCTGAGATTCTTCCTTTGATACCTGCTCCCTTTGAGTAGGCTTTTTAAGAGGTTCAAACGGCCATGAAGTTGGTTTAAAGCGCTAAATTTATTGGCCGTTTGACGAT
>VGSE01000178.1 GCA_016875135.1 Deltaproteobacteria bacterium | reverse complement strand
GAAGAGTCAAATCCTTTACTGAAACAATGGATCGTTATCTTGCGACCGAAGAGCAAAGTCTTGTTACTGTTTCAAGAATTCTTATCAAGGATCGTGATAAAGTTTTTGGAATTTTAGAAGAGGAAATTACTTTTGGACCGAGGGAATTCAATGAGTTAAAACAAAAACGAGGCGTTGATTTGTTGTGGCTGAGTCGGAATTTTGCATCAATGGCGGGGACTTTTGCGCTTTCAAAGCAGGAGTTGGCCGAGGTTTCAAGAGAGGTTTTTAGGCTCCCAGAGGTTGGGGGTTGGAGCGGCTCAAAATCTCCGGTCTTTGTCCGATTTGGAGAAGGTCGATTTGCTGTTTTTCTCTATGATATGCCCGGAGTTTTTGGAAAGATCAAGAGATGGGGATATCTGGGCGTATTTATCTCGATGAGTTCGGTGGATTCGATCACTTCGGAGCTAAAAAGAAATCTCATCTTTGTCACGGTTTTTGTTGTCTTGGCCTTTGCCGTTTGGATCTTCTTTTTCTCAAATCGAATTGTTGAACCGGTCGAGAAACTGGTTCTTGCAATGAAACGAATCAAGAGTGGCAGAGTCGAGGAAATTCCAACTCTAGAATCTCCTTACGAGATCCAGTACCTAATTCATGCTTTTAATGACATGGGAAGAAACGTGATTTCTGTCAAAAAAGCACTTGAGCAAAAAGTCGAAGAATTAAGAAAAGCCAATCAAGAGATAAAAAACGCTCAAAGTCAGATGGTTCATTCTGCCAAGATGATTTCGCTAGGTCAGATTGTGGCCGGGGTAGCTCACGAGCTGAATAACCCCATAGGCTCAATTCATAGTAATATGCAGTCGCTTGAGTCTTATATTGAAAAGATTCGAAAGCTGGTAGAGGAATACCACGAGTTAAGGGATAGTTTACCATCCGCAGAAAAGGAATCCTGGGTCAAGAAAGAAAAGGACCTTGATATCGATTTTATCTTAAACGACATTGGGGAGCTGACTAAGAGTTGCATTGATGGAGCTCGAAGAACTCGGGATATCGTTTTGGGACTTAGAACCTTTTCAAGAATGGATTCCGGCGGGTTACGAATGGAGAATATCCATGAGGGAATTCAAAGCACGATCAAACTTTTGGCTCCACAATTTAAAAACCGAATTACGGTACATCTTGAATTTGGGGATATACCAGAAGTCGAGTGTAATTTGCAGCAACTCAATCAGGTCCTTGTGAATTTGCTTTCGAACGCTGCTCAGGCCATTCAAGGCAAGGGGGACATCTGGGTCCGCACTCGAATTGAAAATCAAAAAGTCAGGATGGATATTGAGGATAATGGGCCGGGGATTTCGAATGAAAATTTAAGCAAGATTTTTGATCCTTTTTTTACAACAAAGAAAGTGGGTGAGGGGACTGGATTGGGATTAAGTATAGCCTATGGACTCATCCAAAAGCACCAAGGTGACATCTCTGTCTCGAGTGTCTTACAAAAAGGCACCTGTTTTACCATTCTTCTTCCTTTACGCCAGTCGGTGGCCCGGGCGAGTTGAAGGCCTAACGGTTTTTTTTTACCGGCTCCCTTTAATTAGACTTTTTAAGAGGTTCAAACCGCCATGAAGTTCGTCTACGGTGCGCAAGTTATTAGCCGTTTGACCATGGAATAATTTATCAAATAAAACTCCAAGAAAACTTATCAAATCTTGGTCCTTCTGTGGATATCCAACCCGCACTTAAACGACATTTAGATGCCCGGCACTTAAGAAATGTTGGTAAGAGGCAGGCAGAGTTGAAACTTCCGGCAGGAAATGATCTCTAATCCCATGGATGAATTTTAACGTCTTAAATCCGTCCCAGCTTTCATGAAGATGTTTTAAAATCGCTTGCGGAGTTGATCGTTGTTGTTTAGCCGTCTCCAGAATACGAAAAAAACCTAAGGAGTCTAGAAGTGCTTCGAGACGATCAAAGTTCGCAAGCGGAACTTCACCTTGAATGCTCTGAGTGAGCTGCTTTCTGTCGGGAAGTGAATCGGAGGTTTGGCTCCAGGATTCCAAAACCGAAATGAGATTTTTCACAAGAACAAAAGTTTGGGGGTGATAAAAAGTGATGGGGCGATTTTCCTTCATCTTCTGCCATATCTTTTCGGTTCCCACGCCGGTTCCAAAAGGGACTCTGTCGCTGATTCTTCCGATTAATTTGACTAGCCCTTGGTTTGCCTGTTCTAGCGTTCCTACTTTAACGGCCTTATTGAGCAAATAAAAATCTTCTGCTGCATTTCGTTTCGGAAATCCTCTAACCGCAGCATAGCATTCGGGTGTAATTGCGATGGTGCTACCGAGAGATTCATGAGCGTAAGGAGAATTGGCATATTTTAGGCCGGCCACATAATATCTGAGCGATTGTTCATAGAGTTTAAGCGCCGCCATCTGCTCATAATCTCCAATATGCGTATACGGGTGGAGCAACACATCGGTTTGGGAACTTTTTTCTATTTCAAAATAATCCTCGTCAACCAATGCATCTCCATCGGTGGTGTGGATATATCTAATTGATAATAACGGTGTGGTGCTGAGCGCCAATGCCATATCACAACCCAACTTTCTCGCTCGTCCTACTCCTTCTTTGGAAGAGAAAAGATTTGGCTCGTCGTTGTGGTTGAGCACCAGCACATCAACCTCAGCCGAAAGTTCGTAGAGCTTAATCAAAGAGGAGTCAGGAAAGAAAGTTTTAGGAAAGGACTCAAAGTAACTTAAGGTTTTCTCATTTTGCTTTCTTATTTCCTCGTCCGAAAGCTCATGTCGGTTAATAACCGCGATAAGAAGAGTTTTTTTGTTCACCTTTTCTGCGGCTTTTAACAAAGAAGATAGACCTAGCTCACACCAGAGCGACTCACCATAAAGAGGAATGACCGCACAATGAAAATAAACATTAGTTTTTTTAGGAAAAAAAGTCTGACGATAGAGACCACGAGGAATTTCTTTCTCTGAGAAAGTTTCGAGATATTTAAGAGTGGTTTTCAAGCTTTTACCTGTTTAGTGAAGCGCAGAGCGGTAGGGAACCGATTGTATGGCTTCGGCTTCGATTTCTAACCATTCTGTCAGTCGTTTTTGAATGACATCTTCCGGGAAATAGAATCTAGCAAGCTTAATAAAGAGGTCTTGATGAGTCCCTTCGGCTTTGGCCAGTCTGCGATAGAAGTGCTTGAGTTCGATATCGGTAAGAGCATCGGCCACTAAGTGCAGGCGCTCACAGCCTCTAGCTTCAATAATAGAGGAGACCAGTAGTCGGTCGAGAAATCTCTCTTCTCTTCCAAAACGGACCTGTTTCATGAGTTTATTAACGTAGAGATCCTCTTCATCGGGTGGGAGCAGTAGCTTTCGTTCTGAGATGAGTTTGTAAACCTGATGAAAGTGCTCCAACTCTTCGCGAGCAAAAGAGATCATGGGCTCTATAATCTCGGGCCGGTCGGGATAGCGAACTACAAAGGACATCCCAACGGCCGAAGCTTTTCGTTCGCAAGAGGCGTGGTCCAATAAAAAAGCATCAAAGTCCTTAAGAGCCGAGTCTACCCATTGAGAAGGGGTAGCGACTTTGAGTTTTATCTCTGAAATTTGAGACATCATTGAAGAGTTGGTATTCAGTTGAGAGGATAAAGTCAATTCCAGCTTTTTTCTTGAGCTTAAAGTAGTGACTGATTTACCATTAGACTATGAGATCAAAAGTTTTATCTAGATTCGGAGCTTTAAAGGGTTTTACTCTGATTGAATTGGTGATGGTGGTCGGGCTTTTGGTTCTTCTGGCTGCTATTGCGATCCCTTATTTTATCGACTATAGAAAAGAAACAAAGAATACAAGCACTCAATCGGCCTTAGGTATTTTAAGATCCTCCTTGGTGATTTCAGCCGCTTCCATACAAGCCAAAGAAGATCCGAGTCAGCCCTGTCCTAAATTTCCTACATTTGATGAGATACAGGTCAATCAATTTCTTGAGGTTCACCCGGTTCTTAAAGGATCTAGGATTATCGATCACCCAAACGGTATTCCCAAGAATCCTTGGACTAAGCCCGGCCTATCCGTTTCGGAATTTAACAAAATATTTAATTGCCCGGGACCCAAAGGCACGCTTCACCCCACCGAAAAGAACCAGGGATGGTGCTACCTTGAAAGTACTGGTGAAATCTGGGCCAATTCTTCTTTAAACAGCGACACTTCTACGGAAAATAATTTCTAATTAGCTGTCTTCGAAAAAGGATCTCTGGTTTCTAGT
>VGSE01000177.1 GCA_016875135.1 Deltaproteobacteria bacterium | reverse complement strand
GTTTCATTTGATAATTCACCGGTTCTATTATCAATGAACAGATGATGTTTTAGGTCTAGCATTCCAAATGAACAGCATCAAAACTGCTCCCAAAACGGAAAAACCAATCATACTAGGCCCCCAAATCACCCAACCCATTTTATCAAGCAGCCATCCCATTCCAATACCAACAACACTTCCACCTAGGTACTGCATCCCATCAAAGATTCCTGCCGCTGTAGCGGCTGCCCTTTTCCCCCCGAAATCCATTGAGGCCGTTCCAGAGAGCATTGAGTGAACAATACTAATAGCAAAGGAATTAACGATAAAAGCAGCTATCACCCAATTAATACTTGGGGCTTTACAGACAACCAACAAACAAAATATTTGAACTAAATATCCCAAACAAGCAACCGGAGTTCTTCGCCCTTTAAATACCCAGTCAGAGATCGTTCCTGCAAAAAAAGCTCCGAGGATACCAGCCATCACAACAGAAAGAGCTCCCTTTTGAAACACTGAAGATTCTAGGCTCAAATGTTGAGCTTCTATCATGTAACGAGGAAACCATTGCTCAAAACCATGTCTAACAAATCCGGTGCAAAACTCGGCAAAAGCTATCGTCAACGTAACGGGGTTTCTAAGCACTTTGGACAAAACGTACCCAACTGTAACGGGGGCTGTGTCGCCACTGCTCGCATCTTGAACATCTAAAGCAGGTAAATGGCAATCTTCCGGATTATTCTGAACAACTTTGAACGTGCACGCCGCCATGATGGCCACGATTAAAGAAGGAACAAAAAACACCCACTGCCAAGGAAGGATAGCAACTAAAATACCGCCCAATACAAATATTAAAGCTCTACCACTTTGAATCATCGAACCAAAAATAGCAGAAAAAACTCCTCGTTCGTTGATATGAAACCAACCCGCATTTACTTTAATTAACGCCAAGGCACTAAAAGATTGGAAGTAAGAATTCAACGCCCAAACCGAGGCAAAGTACGCAAGCAGATAGGCACCTTTCCCTAAAAAACCTAAGTAGGCCCCGATGCCAAAAAGAAGGTTAAAGACCACGGTGCCAATAGCTCCTATTAACATCGCCTTACGACCACCAATTTTATCGGCAATGGGCCCGTTAAAAATGGCAGAGAAACCATAGATGGAAAGTCCAGCAGTGATGATGGCTCCTATTTGCGTCTTGTCCCAACCAAAGGCTTGGGAAAGTGCTTTGTTTGCAAAAGACAAGTTGTACCGCCCCATGTACATGGCAGAGTACGTAAGCCCCAAAGTTAACCAATTTATAGCTCTTCTTTTGCGAAAGGCTTCAGTGTGATTGGGCACATCTTTTCTGGCTGTGAAAAGACCCAGACCGAGTAAAGCCAAAAAGCTTCGTTTTGCAACTTGAGTTTCCATTCTTCCCCCTACTCAATTCTTATAGATGGAGTCGTCAGAAGATGTAAAGACGAACGAAAAAAAATTGCTACTTTTGTTAATAACTGGCCTCTGTTTCCAAAATTTCAATCCCCGTATAGATTTTGAATTGTTCTAAAGCTTGCCACTTAGCCATTTGCTTCCCATCAATAAATGAGATGCGTCTTTCTCGAGCTGTTCTGTAAAAAAAGTTTCCCTCAGGTCGAAAGGTTAAATCGATCGCAAGCTCCATTCGCCTCCACCACGATTCTGGTAAACTCAATTCGGATGACGTATCCATTCCCAAAGAAGTGCAGTTGATCACTATTTCAGGAGCCTCAACCTGACTCAATCTTTCCCAAAAAATCCATTCATAATTAACTGAATTTGGAATAAGGCTTCTTGTTCTTTCTCGAGAGAAAACTCTTAAATTTGACACCCCTCGGTCTTGCGCAGCGAGAGCCACTGCAGCAGCAACTCCGCCTGCTCCAAGCAACGCCACTGAGTTTGTTTTCTCAGGAATAGCGCTAAGAGCTGCCCTATAATCGGTATTGAAGCCGGTTAGTTTCCCAGAGGGTTCCCTCTTAAAGGTATTAATGGTTCCTATTTTTTTCGCCACCCCTTGCACTTCATCCACCATTTCATAAGCCCTTTTTTTAAATGGCATCGAAATGGCCCCACCCCCCACTTTGAGCGATTTAACTCCGTCAAAGGCTTTGTCGAAGTCTCCTCTGTCCACTTGAAAAGCTTTGTAGATCGCGTTGATATTTTTTTGAGTAAACATCTTATTAAACCAAATTGTCCCCGTATTTCCTGGGCGCTCAGCCAATGAGACATAAAGAACAGTGTCTTTTGTAATGAAATTAGATTCTCTCAAGACCATTTTCTCTAATGCTGTTTAGAATGTTCAAACCGATACTCGATAATATAGTCGATATCTATCGCGATCCCTTTTTGGGTATTGTTCAGTAAAAATCAAGCTGATTAAAAACAATTAACTCGTGTCACGACGCAATTAACTCCACCACAACTCGAAATGATCCAGCGAGAGCCCTCTTTAAACAGATTTCTCACAGATCCTTTCCAAAACGGCAAAAGGTATGCAAACTTATTGATATCGGCGGGAATCTTAGTAAGAAACTCAACCTCTCCGTCTTTTTGAGTCAGGACGATACTGTCCTGGCTGTCTTTTTGAATCACTTTAATAAGAAGAATGTCTTCTTGTAACAATTGATTGCAGGTTAACACGACCTTATCGGCTGCATTTTGAGGGTTAGAAGAGTCTGCAATTACGACATTACTTAAGATTACAAGCGCCGCTACAATTTTTGTGATGCCCAACATGTAGAACATTTCTTATCCGAATTTAACTCTTAGATCAACCCAACAGGACCCATCCATAAATGACCTGTTTTTTTCTTGTTATTTCGGCAGGTTACAACACTCGACAGGAGCTTCATAATCCATTGGCTCTATTTGAATGGTGACATGATGAATATGAAATTTCTCTACCAAAAGTTTAGTAACGGTTTTTAAAATTTGTCCTGGATCCTTCATTTCCTTAAGAGCAACATGAACCGTTAAAAGGGCAACTCCGCTAGTCATTGTCCAGACGTGGAGATCGTGGGCTTCTCTCACTCCTGAAATAGTTTCGATAGTCCGCTTTATCTCGGAGATATCGATACCTTTAGGAACGGCCTCAAGAAGAACATCCACACACTCTCGAACTAACCTCCAAGCTCCAAAAAGGATGAATAGGGAAATAACGACAGAAATGAGAGGATCGGCCCACCCCCAACCTAGCTTCCAAACCATCAAACCCGCTAAAATCGCCGAAACCGATCCTAGTGTGTCGGTCAACAAATGAAGCCACACGCCTCGTGTGTTCAGATTATGCTCGCCATGTTTATGAACTAAAAATAGACCTATCAAATTAACAAATAAACCCCCAGCCGCAACTCCAGTCATTAACTCCCCTCGGATTGGTTGAAGGGAATGAAATCGCTCCCACGCCTCATAGCAGATCCAAATGGAAATAGCGAAAAGCGTTGCCCCATTTACTAAGGCGGCTAAGATCTCAGCACGATAATAACCATAAGTTTTTCCTTCATTCGCCGGCTTTTTTGCAATCCAAGCAGCAAACAACGAAAGAGCAATCGCAGCAGTATCAATGGCCATGTGACCGGCATCTGCCAAAAGGGCTAGTGACCCGCTTATCATCCCTCCAATAATCTCAGCAAACATGTAAAGCGCCGAAAGAATCAGAACACCCTTCAAGGAACGATACGCCATCTTGCGATGAGTGTGTTGATGGGGATGGCTTTCTTCAACATGCTCAGAATGGTTGTGGTCGTTTCTCAAAATCACTTCCTAGGCAACTTGTAAAAAGGCAGTGGGACTTCTTCACCCTTAAGAATTTTTTGCAATGCTACCTCAAACTCAATGATACGATCTTTCATCATATCAATATCAATCTCAAGAGCTTCCGTTCTTCCTCGTTCAAGATAATCTAAAGCACTGGCTGAAAGTTTTCGGGTACCGGCCCAATTCTGATTCCTAGCATGATGCAACGCTACAGAGGCCTGAATGAGTCCCTGCAAGAAATATCGTCTCGGACCAAAAGCGTCGATCCAAATTTCCTCCCAAACCTCATGGGCTTCAAAGTAATCTTCTTCATCAAAATATCTACAACCCTGTTCAAATAGCTTTGATTCCATCGAAAGTAAGATTACCTAGAGAACAGATTTTCGTCATTACAAGATTCCATTGTCAGTTTGTCATTATTTCGAGGTAAGTTTTGCTCTAAATTGACAAAAGGTCTTTAATCTGCCGCGTTACACCTCCTGCTTGCCTTGATTTAATTGTACTTTTTGATCCTACAAACCTGGTCTTAAGCTTGCAATCTCAATGAGCGGATTATTCCGTTTCAACAGTCACGGGGTGTCAGAATT
>VGSE01000176.1 GCA_016875135.1 Deltaproteobacteria bacterium | reverse complement strand
GCATCTGCAGCAACACTTTTTGTAATAATCCCTTTGGCTTTAATATCGGCGTAGTCTCTCACTCTTCTTAAGAGCCGATTGGCAATACGTGGGGTTCCTCGGGCTCTACGACTGATCTCTAATGCTCCATCCATTTCAATGCGACATTTTAAGATGCTGCTCGAACGGACAATAATCATCTGCAAATCTTGCGGAGCGTAATATTCCAGTCGAAAAACCATCCCAAATCGTCCCATCAAAGGGGATGTTAACTGACCTGCACGGGTTGTGGCCCCAATCAAAGTAAACGGCGGAAGTTTTAACTTCATCACTCGAGCACTTGGCCCCTCACCAACAATAATATCTAGTTGAAAATCCTCCAAAGCCGGATAGAGCGATTCCTCGACTACCCGATTGAGCCGATGAATTTCGTCGATAAAAAGCACATCTCTGGGGCTTAGATTCATGAGGATAGCCGCTAAATCGCCGGCTTTTTCAAGGGCAGGACCCGACGTTGCAATCAGCTGCGATCCCATTTCTTTGGCCATCACATGGGCCAAAGAAGTTTTTCCAAGTCCCGGAGGCCCACAAAAAAGGGTGTGATCTAAAGCATCCCCTCTTCGCTTAGCTGCCTCAATAAAAATTTCTAATTTAGCTTTAAGTTCGGGCTGTCCGATAAATTCATTGAGGTGCTTCGGCCTTAAACTATTATCCGACTTTAGGTCTTCAGAAATTAACTGGCCATTAAGAATTTGATCGTCAGACAAGAGAACTCTCCTGTGTTGAGGAAGAGACCGTTCTTCCAGAAATTTCTTTCAATGCCGTTCGTAACAAAGCTTCAAATCCTAAATCGATAGTGTCTTCGCGCAAAAACATTCGATCCAGTGTGTTTTTAATCTGACCGATGGAATAGCCCAAATTAGAAAGAGCTGAAGTTAAATCTTCTCGTACCTGTTCTTCTTTGGAAAGAATAGCTGGGGCAGTAGAGGTCTCTACTTGTGGCATCGATTGGATCCAAGCTAACTTACTTAGTTTTGTTGAAAGCTCGAGAGACAAACGCTCCGCCAATTTTTTTCCAACTCCTGCGGCCTCTGAAATTTCTGAGCTTCGCTTGTGAATGATAAGTTGAATGAGTTTTTCAGGACCGTGTTGACTTAAAAGAGACAAAGCTATTTTCGGTCCTAGCCCGGAGACTCCAATTAAAATTTTGAAAAGTTGTTTCTCGGCTTCAGAGAAAAAACCAAAAAGGACAAAAGCATCTTCTCGAACATGTGAATAAATCCACAGACTGACGCTTGAATTAACGTGTGTGGTTTCTAGTGTGGGCTTGGATAATGTCACTTCATAACCGACCCCGGAGCAAAGGACGACCAATTGAGAGGTTTCGATGCTTTTTGAAATTACTTTACCTTCAATAAAACCTAACATGTCTTTTGCAGTTCCTTTGCTAAAAATCGATTGATTGAAGCATGACAAATGGCTACCGCTACGGCATCGGTCGCGTCGTAAGCGGTTTTAAGTTCCGTGCCCAGCAATAGCCCCACCATCTTTTGTACTTGAGCCTTATCAGCCCGTCCATACCCTGTCACAGTCGATTTAACTTGGGTAGGCGCATATTCAAAAATTTTGATATTTCGTTCCAGACACGCCGCAACAACAACCCCTCTCACTATACCTAATTGGAAAGCACTCTTAGCATTCTTAGCAAAAAAAGCATCCTCTAAAGCGACTTCCTGGGGTTTTAGTTCATCTAATAGAGAATATAATTTGGGAGCAATGACTTTGATTCTGTCATATAGATTCTCTTGAGCCGGGGCCGTGATGACTTGAGCTGTGATTAATTTGAGATTATTGCCCGATTTTTCAATACAACCCAACCCCAAATTATGAGAGCCGGGATCTATTCCAACTATAAAGTTCTCTCTATTCACTGATCGTATTGTCTATTTTCCTTGAAGCTCTGCCAATATTTTCTCATCAATATCTGCATTTGAATGAACTCGCTGCACGTCGTCATGATCCTCAATGGAATCCATGAGTTCGATCAAAGATTGTGCGTTAGCCTTATCCACCAGAACTGTGGATTTGGCCACATAAGAGAACGCTGTAGAAGTGGGGCTCATTCCTATCTTTTCGAAGCTTTCTCTCACTTTGTAAAGATCTGCCACTTCAGTTAGAACCTCGGTGGTCCCATCAGAGTCGGTCGAAACATCCTGCGCACCAGATTCAAGAGCCACTTCCATGATATTGTCTTCAGGAAATTTATTCGCTTCAAATAACAACTGACCGTAGCGATTAAACATCCAAGCGACACTTCCGCTTTCCCCGAGACTTCCACCGCCACTTCTAAAGAGTGTTCTTAAGTCGTTGACGGTGCGATTTTTATTATCGGTAGTTGTTTCAATTAAAATCGCCACTCCGCCTGGGCCATAACCTTCATAAGTAAGCTCTTCAATCATCTCCCCTTCAAGCTCACCAGTTCCCTTCTTAATGGCACGCTCAATATTATCTTTGGGCATACTGGCCCCTTTGGCGGCGTTAATGGCGTGTCGCAATCGAGGATTACCGTCCTGATTTCCTCCGCCCGTTCGAGCTGCTACGGTAATCTCTTTAATAAGCTTAGTGAAAAGCTTTCCCCTTTTTGCATCTAAGGGGCCTTTAATTCTCTTAACTTTGCTCCACTTATTGTGACCTGACATTGTCGCCCACCTCTATTTTTTGGCACCAATATTTTCGATCAGCCGCCCAATGAGAAAGATAATAACACCTATTCCGAGCATCGTTAGTTCTTTGGTCATAGCCTGTTCTTGTTCTCTAAAACCAACAAATAGGGCCAATGCTGTGACTGCTAACGCGGCAGCTTGCAAGGATTTCGCAAAATAAAACATGGCTGGATATTAGCCACTGTTCCATAGATGGCAATGGGAAATGTGCGAGCCTTGAGTAAGGGTTTAAACCTTGAGGCTTTATATTTTTTCAGCAGTTTTTGAGAAGGGATCGTAAATGAGAGTCGGCTGGAGAGGGGGTCTTAAATCGGCTCGCTCTTTAAATAGATGTTTATCAAACCAGTCTCTAAGTCTTAAACTGGGTTTTTCAACGATCAAATACATACTCCAACCCACTCCAAATGAGCTTAGAACGTAAATCCAAAACTCAAAATCAGGCTTTAGAACAATCAGTTTTCGAAAAACCGGAATTAACCAAACAAGAACAGGAAAATGCCACAAATAAATGGAATAGCTTGCAGAGCCTAGGGTTCCGAAAAACTTTAAGATTGAGTGGTTCGAATCCTTAAGTTGAAGCGCCCCCAGAACAATAAAACCGCTACCTATATAAAACAAAGTAACTCCCCAAATCAGAATCCAAGGATGAGTTCCAACTGAAAATAAAAAAGCTGGTAAGAGTAATGGCACGCCCAACAAAATCAACAAAGAAGCTCGAAGCTTATGAACAACAGGAAATAGATTCTTAAAACAAGCTAAATAGCCAATCAAAACTCCAAAACACAAAGAATCTATTCTAAGATGAGTCTTAAACTTATGATTAATAAAAAAGTAATAACTTGCTCGACTGATTTCAAAGTATCTCATCAAACCACACGCTAAAAAGGTAAAACCACAAACAAATGGAATAATTTTGATCCAACGATTAATACCTATTTGCTTTAACGCTTTAAAGAGAACCGCGGTTCCTAAGTAGAAATGTTCTTCAACTGCTAAAGACCATGTATAAAGCCAAACTCCATACCAATAATTTTGAATAAAAAACAACTCAATCAAAATACTAGATAAAGACTTAGTTTGTCCTTGTATATTCCGTAGAAGAACCGACACCAATATCAAAATCCAGAACGAGGGATAAATTTTAAACCCTCTGCGAATAAGGAACCTCTTAATGTTTACATTGCCAGTGGATTGGAATTCTTTAAAGAGAAGCGATGAAATAAGGAAACCACTAATAACAAAAAAAAGGTCGACTCCTACCCAACCTCCAATTTGCCAAAGTCTTAAAATGCGAGGACTATCGGCAGAAAATTTTTCCCAATGTCGTCCCACCACCAAAAGCACGGCAAAAAATCTAACAATGTCCAATCCAAGATTTCTCATAGGTCCTGAAGGTACTGACGAAAATTACTAAAGACTTCTTAGAAGTATAACATTTCAAAAAAGACTGACCGAGATCAAACAATGATTCAATGCATCGCCGTTAGTAGAACCAAATACGACTCATTGAAAATTGAAATATTAAAAACAAATTAACGCAGTGAGAATTACTATTCTGGTAGCAGGCTGTTTATCTGCCGAAACTCTGTGTTATAATATCTGTAAGTCCTTCCTTCATTTTTAGGAGCACCTCTGTGAACAGACATCGATTC
>VGSE01000175.1 GCA_016875135.1 Deltaproteobacteria bacterium | reverse complement strand
GGAGCTTGATATCAGGGACAGGGACAGGGACGGAGCTTGATATGGCCAAGTTATTTGTTTTTTTAGGTTCCTGCCCGATATTCTTTTCTTTAAAGGACGGTTCTTTTTAAATTAAATTATTAGCTCAGGGAGATTGTATCGTTTTAATGGGTTGCTTTCTTGTTTAGAGATGACTTTCTTTTGCAAGCTAAAATTTGAGCGTGGGTATCCCTCCTATATGGGATTGAAAGGAAGAGTCTGTATTGTTTTTATCTAATCAGAAGTAGCCTTAGAAATCCGCCATCGAGATACTTTTTGCTGGTGATCCTTTACCCAGTGCTCATTTCCTAGAAATAATTTCAATAAAAAAGGTTGTTTAAATCTGCCAAATTCCTTCAAATATCTTGCGAATAACTTTCGATAATTTTTTTGTCTTTCAGCATTGGTCTTTCCCAGTTTTAGGTACCAATTCGGCAACTTAATATGTTTCATCCAATCGGCTTTTTTCCCAAAAGCGTACAAACTGTGTGTCGACCATTCATAGTTTCTTGCATCTTTTGTTATGTTTGCCCTAATCGGATTAGCATGAATATAAAGAACTGCTTTGATCTCGTGAGATTCATCTTCTATCAACGTGGTTTTTGGTCTGTCTTCTGCCACTTTGCCACTACGACTATTCTTTTTATTAAAGTACATTCCATATCTTCCGTGGTGTCTTCGCATATGATTTGAGAATTTCTGTTGAGACTGAATATGAAATATTTCGTGAGTGTGGTTACTCATCAGACAAAGCGCTTGAAGATCACCTCCAACTTTTGAGTTGTTTTTATCAAAGTCATCATTGAGGAATTCTAAATACTTAAGTTTGTCTTCGGCTTGTCCTAAATTCCATTCTTTATTATGGCCACGCCAAATTTTATGGACCGAATGATTGGATAAAACTGTTATTGAGCGAGGAACTCTAGCCATGAGGAGACTTTTATTCCATTCTCCCCACTTAAAGCCAGTTATTTAGGGTCGCGTGATATTTGATTAAAAATCTAATGTCTCGCCACCAGCTCCGTCCCTCGTAAACAAAATTATTGAGTCTTTCGGAAGATGATGACTTGAAATTTTGTGGATTCGGTGTCTCTGGAACACAACCCACCCAGAAACTGCTTTGTTTGGCTTGCCGAGTAATGACTAATAATCTCTGGTTTATTCAATTCGCACTCTTCAAAACTATTAAACTTATCAATTGATGGTTTGTAACTAAAACTAGGTTCACCAACGGAACCAATATTCAACTCGTATTCTCCAAACTCTGGTCCACCACAAAATACGGTGAATGGAGCGTTATCTAAACTTGCAAACCATCCTTTAACCTCTTGAGCTTGTTGAGTGCAAATTTCCAACTTTCCAACTTTAGTTACGTAATCTAGTTCGAAGTCTATTCGATTTTCAGAAAAGTAATGGATCGACCCTTGGGACATAACAAACTGGGGGTGTAAAACTAGGGCAGCTAAGAAAGCTCCTTGCTTTTCAATAGCCAATTTAAGACCGTTAAAGATTTCTTGTAAGGTGATCTCTTTTGGTGGAGTAAAAACGAGAAACCCACCAAGCCTAGGTTGTATCGAACTTTTTCCGATAGCAGTGACAATGACTTCCCAAGCCTTTGCTGCGTTCCCCTCCTCAGTCTTGCGGCAATAACCAAATATTGATTTTAATCCAGTAGCCTGTTCGAACAGAGAAATCTGTTTTGGTAATTCGAATTTACATTCCTCAAATAGTTTGTGTCTTCCTTTTAGGTAAATTCCCGCCATTTGGTAGTCTGTGCTCGTAAAGACTAGCTTTTCTGTCGACTCATAATCGATAGAAAAATCATAGCCGGTTTCATTCTCTTTCTCACATTCCACATGTAAAACTTTTGTTTTTGTTCCTGCTTCAAATTGTTGTGCAACTGTTTTTGCTTGAAGATGACAGCTCCTTTCTTCTTTAGGGAAACCCTTAAGCGAATAAGTAAATACATCGCCGAACGCAAAAACTGAGGAGAATACAAAGAGCCCAAAAACAATAGTTTTAATTTTATTCATAGAACATATATACCGAGCTAAGTAATCATTGGCTACAGGTCTTTGATAACGCGGCTGGTTATTTGCTTTTCGTTCGATCATATTCAATCGGGATAAATTTTGGTATTCTTTTCGAATTGTTGAACTTTCTAAGGAGATATCGATGAAATTTACTTTGATCTTTGTTGTCCTATTCTGGAATTCACTTCTAAAAGCCGAGGGAACGGGTCAGGGTGATGCGGAATTTATGCGTTTTATGCAGGCTAAGGCGGAACAAGCCCAGAAAGAGGAAGAGTTTAAAAATCCCAAAACTCCCGAAATGCCAGGCGATCGAGCAGTTATGGGCGATAGAAAAGCCCTTATCAAATTATTTGTTTACTCCGATTTTCAGTGTCCTTATTGCAAACGCGGATACGAGACCGTGGAAGAGCTTAAGAAAAAATATGGCTCAAAACTAGTTGTGATGTTCAAACATTTACCTTTGCCCTTTCACCCCATGGCTAAGCCCGCTGCACAACGTTTTGAAGCCATAGCTTTGCAAAGTACTAAAAAGGCCTACGCATTTCACGACGAAATTTTTAAAGATCAGGAAGGATTAAGTAGAGGAGAAGAATTTCTTGATGAAAAAGTTAAAAAAGTCGGTGCCAATGTGGCTAAAGTTAAAAAAGACATGACCTCGGCTAAAGTGCAAAAAAGAATCGAGGCAGACCAAGCAGAAGCGCAGAAATATGGAATTCAAGGAACTCCCGGATTTGTTGTTGCTGGGATTACCGTCAAAGGAGCCTATCCTCTTCAAACCTTTGAGGAGATTATTGGGCAGCGGTTTGGAGATCAATTGAATAAGAAGTAATTGAAAATCTTAAGGCGGTTAGTGGCCGCAGATTATTAATGAACTGCGGCCTTATTCATTAAAAATCTTACTCTATCAAGGGCCTCGTCTATCTCCTTTTCATTATTGTAGATGTGAGCGGAGAAGATCCCATACCAACCTGAGCCAAGTTCGTAAAAGTGTAATTGAATCTTTACCAGTTCCAGCAGTTTCTGAGCAAGTTTAGCTCCGATCTTTTGAAACCTCTGAGGTACTCGAAATATGGTCATGGGGGCATTAAGGTCGGGATCAGGCGATATTACAGCTGGTATGGACAAAATTCGGTTTAATTGGTCTTGAAAGTATTGGTTAAGTTCTAATATTCTTCTTTGAATTTGTTCTGGACCTTGTTGGTTCCAAAAGGCTAGTAGCTCCTTGATAGCTAAAAAAGGAGAAAAATCTCTACAGCCTACTAGTTGAAATTTCTCTTGAAAGCGACTGCCTTTTCCAAACTGTGATATTGGCCCTGAAGATTCAAATGTATTCCAACCTGCCATAAGCGGTTTTAATTTTGAGTGGTTTGCAGGATTTACCCAGCCAAATCCGGTGCCTTTAGGCCCCAGCATCCACTTGTAAAGACTGCAGCCATAAAAATCGATCGACTGAAATTGAGAGAAATCAATCGGTAAAGCTCCAGGTGCATAGGCACCATCGATGGCCAGGGTAATTCCTAAGGATTTGGTAATTTTGCTTAAATTAAGAATAGGTACCTGTAATCCCAAACCAGCTACCACATGACTTAATACCAGGAGACGCGTTCGTGGCGAGAGTTGAGATTCGATATGTTTGATTAAATATTGCTGACTTAATTTCTTTAAGGCTACTGAGTTTTGGGGCATTTTTAGAACTCTAAGGGAAAGTTTCTCTTGTTCCGCTTTGAAACGACAAATATTAAAAACCGAGCCGTACTCCAGTTCCCCGACCAAAATTTCATCTCGAGGCTCTAGAGGGTAGCCTAGAATGAAAGCATTTAGAGCCTCTGTGACATTGGGCCTTAAGAAAATATCGGTCGGTTGTGCATTAAAAAATTGGGCTAAAAGGGACTGAGTCTCCCAAAGCTCCGTCCCCACAATTTTCAGTCCTAAAGAGGGATTCATTTCAAACTTCCGTCGATGAGTCTCGATGGCCTCATTTACTGAATTCGGACAAAACGAAAGGTTAGCCGAATTAAAGTAGAGTAAGTTATTTGGAATTGAAAATAAGGATTTCACCACTAGGTTATCTCTCAAAAATTCTTGTTAAGACAATGTAAAAAAGTTAAAAATTCCAAAGTTGTTAATTGCAAAATATAAATAAGAGAGTAAAAAGAAAAACAAATAATCGTTAAAACCCAGCTTGGGTCTGGTTTTACAAGGAGAATAACGGATGGAGCAAAACTACCGCGGATGGCCCCACTTAATGTGTTCGGGGTTTGATTGTGATAAAAAAGCATTGATGTCTTTCGACACAGTTTATTCTTTTTTAAAGACACTACCAGATAAGATTG
>VGSE01000174.1 GCA_016875135.1 Deltaproteobacteria bacterium | reverse complement strand
CGGCCATTTTTGCGAGCAGATTACCGATGTTCGGGTAATTTATCACAACGATCCCATCCTCTTTTAAATACGAATTGCAGGTTTTCAAAACCTGTTTAGGATCGAAAGTATGCTCAAGTACGTCCCATAGAGTAATGCAGTCTAATTTTTCTTTAGGAGCTGGAGCACTTTCCAAAGTACCGCAAGTAATGTTGACCCCATAGTTTTGATTGCCGTAATCGGAGAGATACTTTGAAGGTTCAATCCCATAGGTTCTCCATCCTCGCCCCTTGGCAACTTTCAGAAAGAAACCTGCTGCCGCACCGATATCTAAAATGGACCCGCTTTTTTTAAACTCTTCAACAGCATCAAGGCAGCGCTCAAAACTTTTAATTCGGCCATCTGCTTGGGAGACGTAAGTAGGATCCTCTGCTTCAGTGTAACTTTTTAGAATCAAGTCTTTCCTAAGTCTAGGCGAAGTATAGATAAGTCCACAATCAAGGCATTCGACTAGGGTTTCTTTTGAAACAAAATTTCCGGAGGCGCTATAGGAAGTCAATAATTTCTCAGTGTCAGGATCGGTAGTCCCTTGGTACTTTACTTTGGAACTTCGGCTTGCGCAGAGATTACAGGGAACCTCTTCCCACAAACTTTGTGAATGACTTGAGTGATTCGATGTTACGAAACTGTCACGGTTCGTAGCGGTGTTACTTTGGGCTGATTGCATGCTTCTTCCTCCAACATAGAATGAGATTTGATAGTTAAATCCGTATTTGTGTTTTTGTACTGCCTTCGATACAAAACTTGCAGTTCAGAGAATTTCACATTGAGAGTGTTTAGAATTAAACCGGTCGTGAGTAGCCCTACAGAAGCCACCGCAACTAGCATTTGAACAAAAAGATGATTGGGCCAAAATGTTTCGGCAACAAGTCCACCGCAAATCATCAAAAACATAGAAGTTAAACCAAAGAACAGAAGAGGCCTAAGATCTCTCATTAGCCAAACGATAGTTAAAAGAACTTTATAGCCGTCGGAGAAAGTACGAAGTTTACTCTGGCTATTCTCTGGCCTTTCTCCATAGGGAAGTGGCACCTCGATGACATTAAATTCATTAATCAGAGAATAAACTGTGAGCTCGGTTTCAACCTCAAAACCTTTTCTTAGAAGCGGAATATTTTTGACGAAATAGTGGGTCATGACTCTGTAACCAGAGCAAATGTCGGTAAAGGAGCTATTAAAAATATTATTGATTAACTGTATAATAAGTTGATTGCCGAACTGATGAAATTTTCTATAGGCCCCTGAAGACTCTGCAAGGCGACTTCCTACGGTCATTTCGGCCTCGCCTGATAAAACCGGAGCTATCAATTTCCAAATACCTTTGGCATCATAGGTCGCATCGGAATCTACCATGATGTAAAGATCTGCCTCGACCACTTCAAACATTCTACGAACCACATTGCCCTTCCCTTTTTTGGGAACTACCACGACTTTTGCACCCTCTTCGTAGGCAATGGCTCGACTCCGATCGGTAGAGCCGTTATCAAAAACATAAACATCAAGATTCGGGATTTGTGATCGAAAATCTCTAATGACTTTGGCAAGAGTTAGCTCTTCATTCAGGCAGGGTAAGAGTAGAGCTACTTTAAGATGGGAGATATCGTTTAGCGTGGCTTCACTTCTCCTTGCCTTCAAATTCCCTCTTTGCATTAAAAAGCTCCCGTGATAATCGACTGTTATGTCGAAAAAACCCATTAAAAACTTTTGGCTAATGAAAACTGAACCTGACGTTTTCTCATTTGAGGATCTTGTAAAGGCTCCTAACAGTATAACCCATTGGGAGGGAGTGAGAAATTATCAAGCCCGTAATTTTATGCGTGATTTATTTAAAATCGGAGACCAAGTACTAATATACCACAGTAATATCGATGAGCCAGCAGTGTTCGGTGTGGCTTCGGTGGTTAGAGAAGGTTACCCGGATTCGTTCGCTCTTGACCCAAAGAGCAACTATTTTGACGAACAGGCTAAGAAAAAAGGCCAGTCCCCTTGGATCATGGTGGACGTAAAAGCGACTCATCGCTTAAAAAATCCCGTAACGCGCGAGCGCCTTAAAAACGAGCCCCGCGCAAAATCCATGATGGTCCTTCAACGCGGGGCAAGACTCTCTGTACAACCGGTCTCAGAAGAGCACTTTTATTTGGTTTTAGATTTGGGCTCCCCCCAAAAACTCTGACTTAGGGAGTGGCTTTCTTTAAAGTGTCTACATTAAAAGCCTGACCGCCCTTAATCGTACGGCCACTGATCGAAGTGGGGACATCGACTAAAGAACCGGTGGTCCCTAAAGTCACCGATGCCGTTCGAGTCTCCAGAGTTAAGTTAGAGTTTTTAGTCACGGCGCTATTTGCGTACAAAACCCATTGTTCAACGGCTCGCCCCATTCGATTAAGAGCTTTGGGAGACTTAATCAAGAGAGGCATAATCTCTTGAGCACCGTCCCGATAAGTGACAATCACCAATTCTTTTAGGCTGATGTCTCTCAAATCGTAACTGTATTTCACTAATCCTAAACAGACCTGTTTCACGTGAGTTTCAAAGATTGTGTTGTCTCCACAGTAAGTAGATAAAATGGTGTAGTTAGGGACATTCGGAGTCGGCCCTTCAACCGAATAGGAGCCAAAACATTCCTTAGTTCCTCCAGATCCCGAGACCTTTCCTTTCACTGTATAATTTCCACCCAAGGGTGGTGTGATTTGAATTTCGGCCCCATTTTGAGCAACGACCTGGCCGTTTAGCTCAGCCGAGGTCACCTGCCCTTGGTAATTAAGTCGCGCCGTTACCGACTGGCCCAACTGAATCGAAGTCGGGGTCACAGTGACTTGGCACTGCGGAGGATCTATGGGTACGGGGGGTTTTTCTTTAACTGTGTAAGGCACTGAACAACCTCCAACCCCTCCCGGTCCTGAAACTTTTCCTTGAACAATAAAACTTCCGACCGATCCGGGGGTGATCGTTTTCTGAGCCACACCAGAAGATGGAACCACAACTTCGTTGTTAATTTGTACTTGAGTAAAATTACCAGTAGCACGCAAAGAGGCGATAAACGACTGCCCTAAAACTATCGAATCCGGAGAGGCAGTAATTTGACAAGAAGGAGCTTGTGGCACCGAATCGGAGCAGTTCTTATTAATTCCACAAACTTCAACTCCGCTCGCAGTGGCAGTGGTCTTTATAAAATTAAGTGACTGGGCGATATCTGTTCTCGTGTTGTAATTGGTATCTTGAATATTTCCCTTCGAATTGATTCCCAACAAAAGACGTTCCCCTTTATCGACAACGAAAGCGGGACCTCCTGAATCTCCGAAACAAAGAGCTGCTCCATTGGGTTTATGAGAGACCATGTCAAAATTGCTAAAAGAAGTGATCACAGTTTCACCATATCTTAAAATCCCGTCACTTCCTCCGCTACCACCTGCTTGAGTACATCCATAACCCAACAAAGTAATACCTAACCCAGTTTTTGCCGTACCCCCGATCGAAGCAGGTTTAATGCCTGTGATCTCTTGATCTGTCACTCCGATAGAGAGGTCGTGATCTTGACTTGAGAAAAGATTACTTCGATAAATTTTTGCTCGGTAGGTCACGCCCTTAACTTTAAATTCTGCTGTGGCCCCATTGGGTGCGCAATGTGCTGCAGTAATAATAGTCTTTGGACCCACAACGGTCGCAGTGCAGTAAGAACCTGAGGTATTAATCCTAACAACCTCCTCATAGGTTCCGGGCTCTACTGGCTTGCCGTTAATGAGCCGGATGCCCAACCCCTGTCCAAAAATCGAAAGACCCATCGCAAGATTGAGAACCATCACAAACGCAGCTGATTTCATATCCGTCTCCATAAAATTGATTTCATTTTCTCTGTAAATTCTATGGTAACTTAAAGAAAGAAATAACAAAGAGGATTAGATAAGCTAGTGTTAGCGGGAGTTAAAATGAGATGTTCCAGCCTTACTGGACAGTTCCTAGGATTCGTGGCCTCGGGCCTCCGCCAACCGCAGGCGGAAGACTAAAAATTTCCGTCCGAGTTCTAAACTCAACGGAGTCATTAATATCGTATCGCAAAAGATAGGTTAGCCCTAGACTCAGTTGATTGTTATTCATATTGATACACAAAGAAGCGGCTAAGTTATCTCCAACATTGCCCGTGGGAAATACCATCGGGGTAGGTCGAGCCGCTGCTTCGAAAGGATAAATAACAGGGGCACCCCCATCGATCCTAACAGAGACCGATACAGGAACTTGCCCGGCGGGACAAGCCCCAGGACATTGAAAATTGGCCGGCAAAACATCAAGAAGTCCCCCAGGGGCACCACAATTCACTTGAATGATTTGGACAGAGTCGGGTAGGGGGTTCAAGGTTGTCAAATTGACTCTAGACCGCCTGATCGAAAGATCTCCTCTTGG
>VGSE01000173.1 GCA_016875135.1 Deltaproteobacteria bacterium | reverse complement strand
AGGTGTTGCGAGCAAAGGTAGGGCTGCAAATAAAGTAAAAATAAGACTCCAAGTCAGTAGGAATTTCTTTGGCACCATAGACATATCTCTACCTTGGCTTATCGGTAAAGTTTGAAGGAACCTGAATAAAGCGGAGCATAAAAGGCACTCTTAAGATCGATGTTAAAGAGAGTGGCAGTGCGTGGGGTGTGGTCAGATTGTATTAAGGTTCTAATTTGTTTGATGATTTTGTTGAAAACAAGTTCCAAGCGCTTGAAAGATTGACAAGTGTTCTCAAGTTTTTCCATCGTCTAGAAGATAGGCATAATTTGGATAACTGCTTGAAAAGCTTAGTAACGTGAATAAGCCGAAGTAGCTGGCCGTGTAGTTGCACACTGATCTTGGTTAAAGCGACTACAGAATTTGAGCTGATTTGGAAAACTCACATATCGTCGATATAAATGGTCTTCAAGCGCGGGACGGAAGACACAAGAGGGTGGAAATGAGAATAGTTCTCGTTTTCACCCTTTTTTAGCTCTTGAACATTCAGCCGAGTTAAATTTCAGAGTGTTTAATTCTTCGACGAACTACCTAAAACATCGAAAGTAATAAGATTATTGTTTTTTTCTCTGCCGGCGATTGGCAAGCGGTATGCAGTTTAGAAAAGGTAGAGGCAAAAAATGAAAAGGCACTTAACAATCTACTTCTTTGGGCTTTTTTTCTTATTATTAGAGGGTAGGTTTGCATTCGGCGACGGCAGATTTGGCGGTGGCCGATTCGGCGACGGCAGATTTGGCGACGGCGGATTCGGCGACCGCAGATTTGGCGGTGGCGGATTCGGTAATCCCTTTATTACTGGTGGCGGCGGATTTGGTGGCGGTGGATTTGGTGGCGGTGGATTTGGCCGCGGTGGAGGCGGAGCTGCCCAATATAAACCTAATGAATTAACAAAAAAAATTTTAGAGGATGGAGTAAAGGCTGCTGAAGAGCTTAAAAAAATAGGTACGGAGGGATCCAAAAACATCCAACAAGTTAGTAAAGATGGTCAAGAGGCCATTAACACAATTTTAAGCCAACCCAACACCGCAAATGATGTCATTAAGTCTATTTCAGAAGCAATGAAAAAAACCGACGAAGAACAAGCGAAATTTAGCGAACAAAAGGAAAAGTCATTAAAAGGGACTAGAGAATCAATTTTAAAAACTATCAACGAAACTACGAATGTGATTGTTAAGTCTTTGGAGGTGGTTCCAAAGGCGAAAAGGACCAATTTTCAAATTGAACGGGCTACCAACGGGGAGGTTCTTTCGCAAACGCCCCAAAAGACAGGCTCGGCAGCCAATTTAGGTAGAATATTAAGGGGTAGAGATCTCGCGCAAGAAAACGCGGCCAATAACACCACACCTCCCCAAAACAATCCTTCACAATCTTCGGGACATGAAGGGCACAGTCATGGTTTTAAATCTAAAGTTCCAACGGTTTATAACAAGCCTACAGACGATAATTTTTAGTGGGTTCGATTGGGGACCAGACGGCTGATTGAAGCCAGTTTTTTAAACCAGACTCGCTACGCTTAGATAGCAAAGAGTTTTTAAGTTTTTTATCTTTGCCGGAGAAATTGTCTAAAGGCGGCAGAAGTCCCATATTCACATTCATCGGTTGAAAATGGGTCCTACTCGGATCAGTAATGGTCTCAAGTAAAGCTCCCAGCATCGTTTCCCCGGGTAAAATCAAAGGATTTTGATCTTTGTAGAGTTCAATTGCATTGATAGCAGCGACAAGACCGGTGGCTGTGGATTCTAAGTACCCTTCCGTTCCCGTTAATTGTCCGGCAACAAAAATAAAAGGTTGTTTTTTTAGTTGTAGTGTCGGGGACAATAATCTCGGAGAGTCGATGTAGGTGTTTCTGTGCATACTACCTAAGCGCAAAAACTCTGCTTCTTCTAATCCGGGGAGCTTTCTAAAGATGCGTTGTTGTTCTTTGTATTTTAGTTTCGTTTGAAAACCCACCAGATTATAAGATGTTTTAAATCGGTTTTCTGTCCTCAGTTGTATAACTGCATAGTGTCTTTTTCCAGTTTTAGGATCGTTTAGCCCAACCGGTTTCATCGGGCCAAAGGCCAAAGTCATTCGACCTCGAGCTGCAATGGCTTCGATAGGCATGCAGGATTCAAAATATTTTTCTTCTTCAAAATTGTGGGGGAGAACGACTTCCCCGGACAAAAGATCATCGACTAAAGTATTATATTCCTGCTCTGTTAAAGGAATATTTAAAAAGTCCTTTGAATCCCCTTTGTCATATCGATTGGCATAAAAAAGTTTATTAAGATTTAAACTATCGGTGGCTACTATGGGAGAGATAGCGTCATAAAAATAGAGGGAGTTATCACCAAAGACAGGAGTTAAAGATTCAATCAGAGATTTTGATGTCAGTGGACCTGTTGCCAAAATACAGATGGCGTCGGCTGGAAGTTGAGAAACTTCTTCTCTTTTTAGCGTCACTAACGGGTGGTCTTCTAACGTCTTAGTTATTATTTGTGAGAGCTTAAGCCGGTCAACCGCCAAGGAGGCCCCAGCAGGAACTGCAATAGCTTGAGCGACCGAGAGGACAAAAGCACCTAGCGAGTTGAGCTCATCTTTTAAAATCCGGGAGGCGGAGTCAGGAGATACAGAACCGAAACTATTACTACAAACGAGCTCGGCAAATTGAGCAGTCGTGTGAGCTTCAGTCATTTTTTGGGGACGCATTTCATGAAGGACTACAGGAATGCCGCGCACTGCTATTTGAAACGCTGCTTCGCTTCCGGCCAGTCCACCGCCGATAATATGAATCGCTTTTTGACGCATCTTGACTCCTTGACGCTTAGATTGGCTTCTCTTACACTAAAGACTAACTTTTTCGCAAACATTTCTTAATCATGATTCAATACATTTTACCTATTTCACCCGAAGCTCTAGCTGCCAACTCCTCAACGAAGGAGGTAGTGACGTCCTTGAACTTATGGGAAGTTGTTTTTAATTCCAGCCCCATCGTTATGGGAGTTTTGTTGCTCTTGATAGGATTTTCTTTGTTGAGCTGGGCCATTATAGTTCACAAGTGGCGAATTTTGGGGGAAGCTGAGGGGAGCACGGAAGATTTCCTTGAAGTGTTTTGGAGCGGAAAAAGTTTGGATCATATTTACACCGAATCCAAAAAATATCCCGCAACTCCTCTGGCAACTATTTTCCAAGCTGGTTACAAGGAGCTTCAGCGGCTTATGGATAAAGAGAGGCAAAAGTCATCTCATAGAGAAAGTACAACGACCGACGTAGGTTCCTTGATTCCGCCTCAATCTTCGATTGAAAATCTTGAGAGGTCTCTCACTGCAGCTGCTCGAAGAGAGACTTTAAAGCTTGAGAGCTCGATGACGTTTTTAGCGACTGCTGCGAGTACTGCTCCCTTTATCGGGCTGTTTGGAACCGTCTGGGGAATTATGAATGCCTTTCAAAATATTGGGGTTCAAGGGGGGGCAAGCCTTGCGACAGTGGCTCCCGGAATAGCCGAAGCTTTAATTGCCACAGCTGTGGGCCTTGCGTGCGCTATTCCCGCGACTATGGGTTACAACTATTTTAACAATAAATTAAGAGGGATTAGGGCAAGAATGGAAAATTTCGGAGCCGATTTTCTTAATATTATTAAACGAAACTTCCTGGCAAATTAAGCTTATAATTTATGGCGGGCTTTAAAAACAGTTCAGATGACCACGGTCCCGTTGCTGACATCAATATCACTCCTTTAGTTGATGTCATGTTAGTGTTATTGGTGATTTTTATGGTAACAGCACCCATGCTTGAGAGTGGAATTCCCATTCAGCTTCCGAAGGCCTCCGGTAAGGCCTTGCCGAAAGGAGAAGCGCCTGTAACTTTAAATCTTTCAAAAGAGGCAAAGATATTTTTAGACAAGCAGGAAATTCCTTTTAAGTCTTTGAACACGCAGCTCCAACAGTTTTATAAAAATAGAGAGAAACAAGAAATCTACATAAGAGCTGACAGCAATTTAAACTATGGCTTTGTTGCTGAAGTGATGGCCACTGTGAAAAATGCGGGTATTAATAAAATTGGTTTAGTAACGTTACCACCAGACAAGTAATGGTAAGGTTTTATGAGCTCAACTTCAACTTCTCACAACTTCGTAACTGTTCCAGTTTCATCAATACTCATTTCTGTTGGGGCTCACTTTGCTTTGTTGGTTTTTTTGCTGAGTTTAAATGCTTTACAGGGGCTCTCTGTCTTTCATAAGAAAGATCTCAAAGAGCCTTATCAGAGTTTTATTCAGGTCGATGTAGTCGCTTTGCCGGATCAGTTACCAAATCAAATGACTAACATTGATATGAGCCAGTCGGTGGTGGAAAAACCAGCGAGTCCCGAAATGAAGACAGAGGTTCCCTCTACTCCAGCCGACATCATGAAAATGGCAGATAAAAACGCTGACAAGAAAGAAATAGAAAAGCGTTCAAAAAAGCAGATGGCTGAG
>VGSE01000172.1 GCA_016875135.1 Deltaproteobacteria bacterium | reverse complement strand
ATGGTGGACCGGATGGGGATCGAACCCACGACCCTCAGACTGCCAGCCTGATGCTCTCCCAGCTGAGCTACCGGCCCACATGTGTTAAGCAGAAGTTACAGGGAATATCAGAGCTCATTTAGCAAAGCAATGTTTCTCTTAAGCCTTTGTATTCTTTGGGCATACTATCCGTCTAAACAGTTCACACTCGCTTGCCTAAAAAGGGCAAAAAACAACCGCAAACCTTAAACTTCAGTCGTGTTTCTGGGGCACACAGATTGCTGCTTCTATAGTAAAGCCTTCAGTCCCCCGCTTGGATTATGAAGGCCGTTAAATTAGAGGGAGCTTTAGTGACCATGTTGAAATCATATCGCTGGATAGTTGCAATCGTTTTTGTTTTTGCTTTGCTCTTTATGGTTCGCGAGCCGTTTTCAATTGGGGCGTTTGTTTCAAAAGACGCTAGTCCACAAAACTTAGGGATTGAAGAAAGAGAAGTGATTTTGCAGGCTCTGTCTAGACTCGAAAATCAAAAGAGCTATCAACTAGAGGTAGAAAAGCTAAACGATTTTATAAAGAAAGAGACGGTTCCTATTCTGGTGCTCGATCTTAATGAGCGGGCTCGAATCAAGTTTAGCGAGGGTGGGGGGCTTTTGTTTTCTAAAGAGTTTTTTTCTGCAGATCCCATCTCTCAAGAACTTTATTTAAAAACTTTTTTTGAGGATTTCGCAAAGAATGAAGGTTTTTACCAAGGTTCCCTTGCCAAACTTCCTACAAAGTCAAATTACTCTTCAAAGAGCGCTAGGTATAAGTAGGGATGCTGGCTTATCCAATCCATTTTGGCCAGCAAATTTGGAAAACTAGTTCCCCATAGACTAACCACCGCCTTAAAATCGCTTAAGACACCAGGCGTGGCTTCCTCTGAAAGTGCTTCAAATAAACTTAGCGATTCCCGAACTGGGTGAACAACAAAAGCTCCCTTGTCACCGCAAGCTACTTTGGCGGCTTCGATAGCCTCCAAAAGCCCACCGGTTTTATCCACTAAACCTAGGCCTAAGGATTCTACTCCTAGCCAAACTCTCCCTTGAGCCGCTTTCTCAGCAGCGTCTTTAGTCAATTTCCTTTGTTTTGCCACAAAATCGACAAAGCTATCGTAATATTGCAAAAGACGTCTCTCCATCAACGCCCGTTCATTTTTGGTCCAAGGTTTATGTTCGGAATCTGAACCGATCCAAGGGCCATTTCCCCAAATCTCTTTTTTGATATCCAATTTTTGGTATAGTCCCGCAAGATTAAACTTACCCAAAAAAACACCAATCGATCCGGTTAGGGTTAACTGATTTGAAAATATCTTGTCGCTAGGGGCAGAGATAAAGTAGCCGCCACTTGCTGCCATATCCCCCATAGAAACAATCACGGGCTTTTGTTTTTTTGCTTTCGCGACTAAGCTCGCAATTTCCTCGCTAGCCAAAACTTCTCCTCCAGAACTAGAAACCCGAAAGACAATAGCTTTTGTTCGATTGTCGCGAAGAGCTTTTTCAAAAAGGGACTCCAAGTGTTCAGGAGTAATTTGGGATTGCCCGGCTAGGGACAGTAATCGATTTTTCCTTTGAAGGATATTTCCGCTGGCGGTAATGACGGAAATTCGATTAGGAAGATTAAGCGCTGAGCTATGGTATAGAGTTGAGGGATAAATTGTCTTAGGGTTTGCGTCAGACTCTCGGGTCTCTTTGTAACTTCCAATATTGTCGATGAGCTTGTATTTTAAGGCATCCTGAGAACTAAACATGCCGACATCTAACCATTGGTTCCATTTTTCTTGAGAGATCTTTCGTGTGCGACCTAAAATTTCTAAAAGAGATTTATCAAGTTCTTTTATTTCGTGCTGGGTCGCCAGCTGACTTTTCCGAGAACTGTCTTTTCGCATGAAAAATTCGGGAGCTGACTTATAATCCCCTTTGGCCAAAAATTCCCCTTCTATTCCGGCTTTGTCCAATGTGCCTTTGATAAAATATTTAGAGACTCGACTTCCCAACAGCGTAATTTCTCCGCTCGACTCAAGGTAAATATGCGTAGCACTTGATGCGATCAAATATTCTTTAGTTTTTGCCATGCTTAAAAAGACGTCGACCGTTTTTCCTTGATTTCTAGCTTTGAGTAACGCTTCAGATATTTCCTCTGCAGCACCAAGACCTAGGGGAAAAGTCTCCACTTTAAGAGTTATTTTTTCTATGGCTTGATTAGTCGAGGCTTCTTGGATGCTATTAAGAATTTCTACTAGAGAAGGCCTTGCTTTACTGAAGAGAGTCCCTTCTCTTCCTTCTTCTGTCAAAGTCTCATCTAGAGTGATGAAAAGTTCTCTCTTGGGTTCGAGAGTCGACTTGAGGGGCTTTAGAGCGGTTTGAAAGCCGGCGATATATTTAGGCGCTCCATTTTTTACTGTTTCTTTGGGAGAGGGCTGATAAACCGAAAATAGGGATGCCCTTTCTAAGTCCCACTGAATCCCGATCTGAAAGCGATGGTCACTTTGATATCCTGAGAACAGTCGAAACCCTGTAAGTGGTTCCAAAGTAAGGTTAGTTTGAAAGCTGGTGGTTTTGAAAGTAGAGTTTGAAGGGGTCTCAACGTCAGCAGTCAGAGTTAACCAAGAAATCGGCCGATAGGCGGCACCTAGGATAAAGATTGTGGGAGATTTGATTCCGTTAATAGTTGATTGATTGAGCTCTGATAGTATCAACCCCAGGCTGAAGCTTGAAAAGGGTCGATATTGAAACCCCAAATCCCAACCAAAGTCATTAGACAGTGAACTTATTTCTGAAGAGGTCAAAGAAAAACGGGTTCCCCAAAAAAGCTCCTGAGATATCGGATAAGCAACACCCACTTGGTACCTTGAAAAAGAGTCAGAGTTCTCATTTAGCTTCTCGTAGCCAAAACCAAACAGACTATAATTACTACTTAACGAAAACTCACTTTTTTCACCGAAGGTTGACCCGTAAGTAAAAGAACTTAGAAGTCCCAAACCGTTAAGTTCTTTTTCAAAGGCCATCCCTGCGGGATTGGTGAATAAATTTCTCGAACCGTAGCTTAAGGCCGCTGAAGTTCCGACTTCAATACCCCTATTCCAAGGGGAGGAAAAACCAACGGCCGAGTTTAGAAGGATAAAAAACTTAAGAGCTTTTCTGGCAAGTTTCATTTTTCCAATCTTTCATCTGTTGATGGGTTTCTATGTCTTTTGGAGAGAGCGTCCAGCCCGCATAGAACGAAAATCGAATATCCCCTTTGCAATAAGGCTTGAGCTGAAAAGGAGTAAAAGATTTAAGTGTCGACAGAATCGACTCAAGATTTTCTTTTTCTACTGAGTGAAGCTTGGTTTTGTCGGGATAGGCAGGCAATCCAACGATTATTTTTTTCTCGGGTGACTGTTTATTGAGTTCCATTACAAAGAAAAAAGTATTTTTAAAAAGCTCCTTGTATTCTTCGCTAGTTTTCACTCCTGAATCATAAGCCATAATATCCAGCCCATCGACCCACTGAAGAGCTTTCACTCCATCTTGCAAAGTCCAGTAGTGGCCAGGCACAGATTTTGGAGAAAGTACTGGGATAGCCAGCCGCAATTCGAAATTTGACCTCAACGAAAGCTTTACTCCTTTGAGAAAAGGCTCTAGCCATGTCTCGGCCTGAGAAAGCGGTTCGATATCAAGTTCGATCGCTGAGAAACAGGCGGGCTCAAGGGCTTTAGAAATTTCACTACCCAAAAGTTTTCCGGCATCCTCGTTAAGTTGTTCACCGGCGGAGAGCCGGTGAGTTATCCAGGCAATGGTTGGTGTTCCAGTTTTACAGTGAGTTTTTAAAGAGGTTTTACTGGCTTCCGGAGTGATAGTTAGTCTTCCCTGTTTTGAAAAGATTCCAACCTTTAAAATAACGAACTCCGGAATAAATTTGGCGCCTTTATCCTGGGGTATTTGTCTAGTGGCTTGATACCAAGCTCCGCTAGCCCATGTTTTGAAGCTGTAAAGGATCAAACACCCTAAAAACCAACGAATCATGATTCATTCTCCCGTAAAAGCATTTTAGTTATAACCCTAAGGTGAAGAGTTGCGAAGAGTTTTAAGTCTTGATATGACTTTTAGTCTTATGGCGATGGATCCTTTAGAAAAAGACCGGTTGCGAAAAAAAATGGCCACTCAGATGGGAATTTTTCTGGGTGGGGCTACTATGGTGAGTTGCGTGAGCAGCCACTATTATGGCGAGTCTCAATTCTGTGAGTTATGCGGTCGAACTCATACAGAAGATATTTTTGTTGTTAAGAACCGCGCCGGAAAAAAAATGAGAGTTGCTTCAACTTGTTTGCGGGAAATGGTTCGTTTTCAAGTTGCCGATGTTGAAGATTTCACCAAATGGCTGGCTAAGCTATCAGAATTAAAGGTTGATTTTGATCGTCGAAAAATTGAAGCCGAGGCGCAACGTCTCGAAGAAAGAAAACGACTTGAGAAAAAAGTCATCGTAAGGAAACGTTCTAGCTAAT
>VGSE01000171.1 GCA_016875135.1 Deltaproteobacteria bacterium | reverse complement strand
ATGAGTCGCCCGATGGAGGAAGGTCAACATGATTTATCACCCAAGGGAGCAAAGTGTGAGATGGATGTATCTCTGTGAATTTCTATTCTTCGCTACCATCTGCGCAGCGTTCGTAGCACTGGTTCCTATGAAAGCTCGGGCAGAGCAAAGTCAATTGAGACAAAGCAAGAGTAGAGAACCTAAAATGACTCTTCTTAATTTAATCGGAGAGCAACCTATCGCGGTTAAGGGGGTAGGGCAGAGCGAATTCAGTTATGTGTTTCAATGGTCAGAGCAGATAACTTCTGAAGCTGACTAGGGCTAAGGGGGAAAATTGGATCCGGTATCAGGAGTAGAACTTGGAGGAAAGCCGGATCAGCTTTACCAATGGTGAAATAAACGTTGGTAGCCGTCTGCCGTAGGGCAGCACGAAGGGGTTTTTAAAGGACTCTTTCGTGGTACCACTACTCCTCTCTCACCCGCTATTTCCAGGGTGGAAATAGCGGGGTATTTTTGCGGAGACTATCGACTGGGATCATCGGTAGTCTCTGCTAACAACTTTGGGAATCGAGAGTTAAATTGCGGTAAACCTCAGGATAGCGTAAACTTTTTTATGACATCCTGGAGTCGACTTCATAAAGATGACTAATCCAACTGACAATTTAATATCGCAAAACGACCTCGACCCATTTTCACCTGAACAACAGACCGCGAGGCTTCGCGGAGTTTTGACCGATGTCAAAAAAATCGCTTCTGGCGGAATGGCTCATATTTTTCAAGCCCGTCAACCTGCCTTAGATAGATACATCGTAGTTAAAAAGCTAAAAGACGAGCTTTTTACAAATCCGGAAACTTTAGAAAGATTTAGGAGAGAAGCCAAAGCTTTGGCCTCAGTGCTTCACCAAAATATCGCTCATGTATACGATTTTGTGGAGTCAGGAAAAGACTCTTTCTTATTGATGGAGTATATTGAGGGGGTCGATTTATCGACAGTAATTCAAAAAGTTGGAAACATTCCCTTTGATGTTGCAGCCTCCATTCTTTTAAATGTCTGTCGAGGGGTGAGTTACATTCATGCGTATCACCTTATTCATCGAGATATCAAACCTGCGAATATCAGACTTACGGCTCGAGGCGAAGTGAAGTTGATGGATTTTGGGATTGTGATGGATATTGCAAATACTTCATTAACTCGACCTGGGATGATGGTGGGGTCGCCCAGTTATTTATCGCCTGAGCAGGTGTTAGGCGATCCGATTACCCCAAGTGCCGATATTTTTCTTTTAGGAATCACTTTTTATGAAATGATGACAGGAACTCGCCCTTTCAAAGAAGCGGAAAGGGAGACGGTTTTTCAAAGGATTAGAGAGACACGATACATTCCTGCTAGACAAATGAATTCTACCATTCCCAAAAAATTGAACCGAATCATCGAGAAATGCTTAGAAAAAGCTCCTTCCGAGAGGTACACCAACGTCAAGGAGTTGATGGGGGAGCTTGAACAGTATCTAGGCGTCCAAAAAAGCAATCATACCTCGGATTTGATCTTGAAATATTTAGACCAAGAGGCTTTAGTTACCCCTAAGATCCAATATTCTGAAGTCAAAGAGACTCAGAGTTTCCTTAAAAAGATGAATTGGATTCTTATTGGGGTCGGAGCAGTATTTTTACTACTAGGTTTTTTGATAGGTTATTGGGCCAGGCCTAAGATGGTTTCAGGGCCATCCACCTACCCAAGCGCTAAACCGATTAACCCCAAAAATGTGAAGGGTTCCAGTAGGTAAATTTCGGGTTTAGCTTTTCTTTTCGGATAAAGCAGGCTAAAAACAGGCGTGTTTTTTAAAAGTAAAGATTCAAATAAGGTCTCCGAAGGCGCCGTTCTTAAAGTCCTATCTGAAGTGCACGATCCCGATTTGCACCGAGATATTGTAGCCTTGGGATTTGTTAAAAATTTAAAGATCGATTCAGGTCGAGTTAGTTTTGACGTTGAGTTAACGACACCTGCTTGTCCGGTCAAGGACCAATTGAAAGCTCAGTGTATAGAAAAGGTAAAAGGGCTTGAAGGGGTTACCGACGTTGAGGTGAGAATGACCGCGAATGTGCGGTCGACAGGGACTCAAGGTAACCGTATTACCATTCCCGGAGTGAGGAATGTTATCGCTGTCGCGAGCGGTAAAGGGGGAGTGGGAAAAAGCACTGTTACTTTGAATTTAGCCGTAGCTTTGGCTGAAACTGGGGCCCGAGTCGGTCTTCTGGATGCTGATATCTATGGGCCTAGTATCCCTTTGATGATTGGGGCCAAGGAAAAACCGTTGACCAACGCTGGACGAATTGAGCCGGTTGTCAAAAACGGAATCAAAGTAATGTCAATGGGCTTTTTGGTCCCCGAAAACCAACCTGTTGTGTGGCGAGGGCCGATGATTCATGGAGCTCTGACTCAGTTTTTGACCCAAGTAAATTGGGGTGAGCTTGATTATCTTTTAATCGATATGCCTCCAGGTACCGGAGATGCCCAACTCTCTATTTCTCAGAGCGCTCCGGTTTCAGGGGCTCTTATAGTTACAACTCCCCAAGAAGTCAGTTTGATAGATGCACGTAAGGGGTTGCGCATGTTCCAAAATGTTAAAGTTCCGATTTTGGGAGTTGTTGAGAACATGTCGGGATTTATGTGTGGCCATTGCAATCAAATCACTTCTATTTTTAGATCCGGTGGGGGGGAAAAAATGGCCCACGAAATGGGCGTTTCTCTGCTGGGGGGAATTCCGTTAGATCCTCGCGTCGCTGAAGGCGGGGATAAAGGAACTCCTATTGTTTTAGGGTACCCCGATTCTGAAGTGGCAAAGATCTATAAAAAACTTGCGGGAGATGTAGCAGCTCAACTCTCAGTGCTCCAAGCTCAGAGCATTGGGCAATTCAAACCTCTTACTTTAGAGTGGCAATAATGGCTATCAAACTTCCACTTGCCCCAACTGCTTTAAAACAATTGGGGGCAAATCTTTTAGGTATTAGTTGGAATGATGGACACGACTCGGTCTACCACGTTCGGAATATTCGATTGAATTGTCGATGTGCCAACTGCGTTGATGAATGGACTCGTGAAAAGATTCTAAAAGACGACCAGGTTCCGAAAGATATCAGGCCCCAAAAAATGGATACAGTGGGCCGATATGCGTTACAGATCGATTGGTCAGATGGTCACAACACGGGGATTTTTACGTTTGAACAACTCCGTTCCCAATGTGAGTGTGAATCATGTCAGCAAAAGAAAAATTAGCATTAACTTTAAGGGAACATCTAGTTTCTCCTCGAGAGCTCAAAAAACTACGTGAGGTTACAGTTCCTTGGGAAGTTAAGAGTTATTTAGAAGACTTTATCCTAGCTACGAAATCCGGTGGACTTTTTGACCTTTCAGATTATGTCTTTATTGAAATCAAAGGCAAAGAGGCTCAAGACTATCTTCAAAGAATGACGACAGTTCAATTTAAAACTCTTGAATTAGAACAAGTTGTTCACGGCGCGTTCTTAAATGGACGGGGGGGCGTAATCGCCTTAGGTGTTTTCCGTAAAGTGGATACGGAGACTTTTCATTTTTTAGTGTCACACCATCAAAAGGACAGAATTCTCGATCATATTGAGCAATTTCATTTTGCAGAAGCGTTTTCAGTCAAAGATCTTTCGGAGGATTTAGCGGTTTTGGGCTGCTGGAGTCAGGATGGAAATTTGGCCAGAGTTTTGGGGATTGACGCTCAATCCGCATCTCTTAGGCTACAAGAGATTACCTACAAAAATTTGACAATTTTTACCTGGAAAGATGTGAGACGTCCCTCGCTCTTTTGGATCTTGGGAACGACACAAACTGTCTCGAAACTAGCCACTATTTACATGCAAGAAGGGGTCCCTTTACTGGGAAGGCGTTTGTTTGAGTTTTTTAGGCTTGAGGCTGCTGTACCCTGGGCTGGGGATGAACTGAGTGAAAAGGATATCATTTTAGAGGGTAATTTAGACGAAGCAGTGGCCAGAAATAAGGGCTGTTACCCCGGCCAAGAGGTGGTTGAAAGAATTTTTACTTATGGACAGGTGAACCGTAAGCTCCACCGTGTTAATCTAGCACTAACGAGTGCTCGGATAGAAGTTTTGCCGATGGTGTTTTTTGAGGGAAACCAAGAGGTCGGTCAGCTTGTCTCTTGGGCAACTGACCCCAGGGATGAGAGACGTGCCATTGGCTTAATGTTTGTTCGAAAAAGCCACTGGGAATCTAAATGTGAGTGGGTTTCGTCTAAGGGTGAAAAAGCGGTCAGCTTGTCTCTTGGGCAACTGACCCCAGGGATGAGAGACGTGCCATTGGCTTAATGTTTGTTCGAAAAAGCCACTGGGAATCTAAATTTGAGTGGGTTTCGTCTAAGGGTGAAAAAGCGAAATTGCTCCCTTAAGAGGCTCGTTAAGTTATGACGAGGTTATTATGATGAAGTCACCCATCTTTAAGTTTTTCGCATCGCTAAAGTTAGCGGTGATCTCGATTTTGCTTTTAGCTTCCGTTCTGACCATTGCGACTTGCCTTGAGTCTCTTTACGGAACTCGTGCCGTTCATGTTCTTGTTTACGGGACCCCATGGTTTGCGGGAGTACTCTTTTTACTAGGCTTGAATGTTCTTTGTGC
>VGSE01000170.1 GCA_016875135.1 Deltaproteobacteria bacterium | reverse complement strand
GCGTCTTGAAGCTTTTTTAGGTAGCGGTGAGTTCTAATTTGAAGTTTGGCTTCAGGTTTAACTTGACTGGTCACTTCATCGAAAACTTTCTTCGCACTAACTTTATCCGGGATGTTGCCGTAAAGACGCATTAACAAAGTCGCCATTCGAATTTTGTTATCCCCATAAGAAAGCGCATACCCCTTTTTAGCTAGAGTTAGAGCTTCGTTATATCTCTTTAATCTCTCTAAAATCTGCGCACTCAGGGAATAAAAAGTGAACTCCTCAGGGAAAAACTCGCGATACTGGTTAGCTAGCTTCAAAGCCGCCTCAAGTTCTCCTGCGGCTTCCAGGCAGGTAATTCTATCTAAAGTAAAAGCTCTCGGGTTTGAACCCGGAGGCAACGCTTTGGCCTCTTTTTCAAGGAGAATTGAGGCCTCTTTCCAGACTGCAACAGCTTCATCTCGCTTTCCTATCTTATCTAAAATCTCAGCTTTAATTTGTATTAAACTCCTAGGGGAGAGTCCCAAAGCATCTAATCTGGGGTCGGTTAACATTTCGGGAAAGTGATCAAGAACTCCTTCGACCAATTCCTTCTTGGGCTTAATTTTCTTTTCATCATCAAAAGCGCTTAAATAAGAAATCGTCCAAACCAAAGCCTGTGGAGTCGTTTGATAAGATCGTAATATATTGGCGTACCCTTCTCTTTGTAGTTCGGGAGTCTCAACACTTTGCATAGCGTAAGTTCTAATCCAATCAAATCGCGCGGTACCCGGCTTTAACCGATTGGCCAACTTAGCGTAGGCCTCTGAGGCACATATCAAATTTTTTCTCTCCGAACAAACCACCGCACATCGCCAAAGATCATTTTCTTCTTGGCTCACACAGGCCTGTTCCAATTTTTTATTTTTAGTTGAGAGAACAAGTTCCATCACCTGCAAAAACTCTTTTAAGTTTCTGTATCCCACAATGCGATAAAGCTCAGCCCCATTAGGATCGGTAAAAACAACGGTCGGATATCCCCCGACTTTATATTTGTCCTTAAGCTTCCAAGAAGTTTTTTTGTCGGCGTCGACTTTAAGAAGTTTAAAATTTTTTGATCGCTCAATAAAATCGGTCGTCTCAAAAACCGTCTCATCAAGTTCATTACAGGGTGGGCACCAGATTCCAAAAAAATCTATAATGATGGGTCTCTTTTCTTTTTTCGCCGAGCTAAAAACGGCCCTAACATCCGAGCTAAAAACAGAGCCGAAAGACATGAGAGGGAATAAAAAAAGAATAAAAAGAACTCGAATCATTATCTAAGCTCCCTTAATCAACCGACGAATATTTTCATGGTGCCGGCTCACCACAATCACGGAGACCAACAAAACAAAAACCGTTGAGGGCATGTCGATTTTAGCCACTGCCAAATAGATCCACAAAGCCAAAACACCGCCTAAAGACCCTACGGCACTAATTCGGGTTACGCTTAAAGCGATGGCATAAACTATCACCCCGACTAACGCTCCCACCGGAGCCAGGTAGGCTAAGCACCCCAAACTCGTCGCAACCCCCTTGCCCCCCTTAAATTTTAAGTAAGGGCTAAAGCAGTGACCACAAACTAGAGCCAATCCGGACCAAGTCAGTAACCAAGGGGACTCACTAGAAAAAAATCGCTGAATCAAGAGGAGCGGAACATACCCTTTCAAAAAATCAATGAGAAATACCAAAAGCCCGGCATACCACCCGAAAACTCGAGTCACATTGGTGGCGCCAATATTGCCACTTCCCATCTCGCGGACATCCAACCCAAATTTTCGTTTAGTTAAGACGACTCCGGTAGGGAAGCCTCCTAAAAGATAACAACCTAAATAGATGGTAAAGTGGAACAGATTCACTGGTTTGTTATACAGCCTAGAGCTGAATTTGGCACTGAAAAGAAATCCCCCCAAGGTTTTGCTTTTCAATTTGGGGAACTTGTGGAAGGTTAGGCTTTCCTTATCGTGGGCGGTTAGCTCAGCTGGATAGAGCACATGGCTTCGAACCATGGGGTCAGGGGTTCGACTCCCTTACCGCCCATTTTTTGACCTATCAACTAACTTTGAGGGCAAAGTCTTTCGGCGTTGAACTCTCCAATACTCCCAAGCGGCAACTAAAGTGGCTAAGAAAAAGGGGCCAAACCAAGAGGGAAGCTCAGGAACTGCGGTAAGATCGAAACAACACCTGTAGTCTCCACCATCATCTAACTCACAGGTTTTTGGGGATACACACTCGGTACTAGCACTACTACCCTTACAAGTGTCATCTGTAAGATCGTAATTTCCCACCCCCCCGTTTTCACAATCAACAGCCAAAACGGAATTGCCATGCAACACAAGAAAAAAGGCTAGAATTAAAATTTTAAAAAGTTGCCCCGGGGCCATTTCCGATCCCTTTCCCAAAGACGAGCCTTTAAGAATGGCTCGTTTCCAAAACAATATTTTTTTCGACTCTTCGATACACCCGCATGAAAATAATAATCCCCACTAGGTACAAAATCCAACCTAAATGATTATGAAACGCCGCTTCAACAATTTGTCTCACCTGAGAAGCTGCCATAATTTTCTTTAACTGAATCCCCAAAAAATAAAAACTACTGATCCTAAAGGTATTGAGCAAAAACAAGACAAGACTTCCAACCAGATAAGCTACCGGCACCCTCCAGTTAAAACTTCTTTTTTCCAAACATTGGATTAAAGAAAATCCAAAGATAAAAAAGAAAATCCCCTCTAACCCTGAGCAGCCCATGATAATTTTTACGGCGAATCCTCCCCCGGAAAGATTGAATGAAACGGGGGTGAGTTGAAAGTGCAAGGGAATCCCGCATAGCAAGTAAATATAATAAACCGATTTAGCCGTTAAAAAAGAGGCCTGCTTCCAAAAAAACTTTAAAATAAGTGGGTAATTTAAAAGACTCGTTACGGCTATAAGAACATAAAGAGCCGCACTATTACGTTTGCGAACATAGGTGAGAACCTCTGAAAATTTTAAGGTCGTCAAAAAAGCTGTGATTAAAGTTAAAAAACAGGTTCCAAGAAGAGTCACGATTAGAAAGGAATGGGGAATTTTAAAAATCAATTGGAGATAAAACTTAAGCAGCGCCGAAACAAAAACAAGAAGGCCTAGTGTAAAGACAAAAAACCGAGTTCGAAATCTTAAACCAACCCCATTACCAATCATCTGATAAAAGCTAACGACAGCTCCCAGTCCAAGAGGAATGTAAATATCTCTAGAGTAAATCCCTAAGGTCAGATTATTCTCACCAAAGGTTTTAAAGAAAAGGTGGTGAACAAAAGCTGTACAAAAAATGGGCAGTACAAGTGGAAGGACAGACCGCATCCCCCGCAAACGCCAATCCAGAGTTCTTTGCATCCCGCAAAGAATAACACTATTTAAAGGGGTCAGTCGACTTTCAATATTTAAAGGGGGCGGGTCACGGTTCTAATCCAATAGAATGGAGAGTGCCCAGGCACTTTTCAATATTTAAAGTGCACTGACCCCTTTAAAGGAATCAACGACTTAGGCGTCTCAATTATGTCTAAATCCACACAGTCGGTCCGGGAATTGTGTTTTTATTTTAATACCTTAGATAGCTATTGCATTGCGTTAGGATATAAGTGAAAATCATCTTAGGTAATACAACTAATAAACCGAGGTACGTATGTGGAAATGGTTTTTTATATGTCTAGTTACTGTCACACTGATCTGTTGTGGGCGCCCATCAGTTTGGGAAATCCCAGAAGGGATCGACCATCCTCCAATAGAAGAATCAATTGCCAATTCAAGCATCGACAATTCATCATCGAACGATACGGAAAATATAGGTGAATTGGCAGAAGCGGGGGCTTCAAGCGTAGTGTACTTGGAACCTACCCTCGTAAGAGGTTATAAGGCTCAAGTTACCACGTTGGACAATGTCCAGCCGGGTTCGTGAGCTATAGCGAGAGAGACTTAACAGCAAGGCGTTTATGAAATCAGTCATTAGACACTTAGAGGTTTTAGGAAGAGCGTTAATAGGGCTCTGCCTTTTACTACCCAGATTGGCTCAGTCTAATGAAGGTTTTCCTAAGCAGTTGGATACGGAAAGCGCACAAATTATCCTTGGGATTTGCCAAAACAGTTCGGGTAAGGTTTTAACCGTAGGTAGAGCCCACTCGGGGAACACCGACCCCAAGTTCTACCCTGGTTCGGTCCAACAGTTCACAACGAGTAGTACTATTGGAGTGACTGCAGATGCGACTTTCCAAAAAAGGGGAGCCACCGCTAGTAATCTTAACGTGGGTAATTTAGAAGCGAAAGAGAACGGAGCCGCTTATTACGATGCAGGTGACACTCAAAAAGAGAACCTTCTTGTGTCTTGCGCCTATAACTCGGCAAGAAATGCTTGGTGGGCGGCAGGGCGCGGGGTTAAATCAGCATCAGGTAGCAAATATGTCGTTTATTTATATTACATTCCAATAGCAGGAGGGACCCCTACGGCTTTTTACACGGGAATTGGGGGAGATACCACCAACGCCTCATACAATAAGCACGGTTTTCTGGGCGGCCCCAAAAGTCTTGTGTTCGACTCCACTAACGACATGCTGTATGTCACGGGTTATCAGGGAGACTCTGGTGACTATCGCCCTTATATTGCTCAGTTTAAAATCACGACATCTGACGGGGTTACCTTTCAAGATGACGGCGATACTGTAACTCTAACCGCTCACGGACTTGAAAACGGAGATGCCG
>VGSE01000169.1 GCA_016875135.1 Deltaproteobacteria bacterium | reverse complement strand
GGGTGGATTCTGTATTGCCCCTCCCAAAAAAATCAGCAGAAGCCAACTCTCGTCTCTCTATACTACTAGGGGAACCCGTCGAAGCACCGCCCAAGTTCGATCCACTCGAGTTACTCTCAAAATAATTGGTCTCTAAAACTGGACTCTGTACTCCCGGTTTTTCTGCCAAAGCGCTTTTTGCTTTGTTTGCGACAATCGTGAAATTAGGATCTCCAGCCCCTCCACTTGAACCACCAGAAACTTGACTGGCCAAAGAATCATCATCACTTCCATCGCCTCGAATAGCTCCACCTGAATCTCTTTTTCCGGTTTTTCCACCAGCTAAACTCCCACCAGAGGCTTTTCTACTACCGCCTCGAGCTTTTTTGTGGCCAGCGCTGGCTGACCCCAAATTAGAACCTTGTGAGGAAGCAGCCGATTCAGTGCCCCTAGAAGATCTAGGACCTCTTCTGGTAATTTGACCAGCGATCTGAGGGCCCTCCTTAAATGTCTTCCAAATTTTTTCTCCTAAAGGCATCTTCTTATCTTCACGATGGCTATAGTATTTTGTCTTGCTAGAATAAAACTTGTGATACCCCTCAGGATCAGGAATTGCGGAGGCTCTCATTTGCGCACAACCGATCTCTTCATACCATCCTCCATGCTGATGACCCCCACCGCTATCTTGAGCGTCATTAGGATCTCCAATTCCATTTCCTGCTTTTTTTCCGTTGGGCCATCCCATCTGACCATGCCCCATAGTTTCGTGTGAATAAACTGCTCCACTAGAATAGCCTTGCGAATCTACAATTCCGACTGCTACTTCACCGTTCGATACCTTTAAAGAACCATGCCCAGCTGCCGGCCTGCTTGCCCTGTCTATAGATTCTCTAGAGGCTCCATTAGCCAATTCATTACACCCTTCAACTCTTTTAGTAGGTCGTGTTACTCCATTAACGGTCTCCTTTGAACCGCACATTTCATCAGCTACCGTACTGCTTCGGTTGGTTAAAACAAGAGAAGATCCCTTTCCAGCGATTCCCCCTTCTTTAATATTACAACTTTGTCTTTGAAGGCTGTTGAGTTGTTCTGGATTGTTGGGGTCAGGAACACTCACCGTTCTAATGTATGGCTTCAAATTTACCCGACAGGCAGCCGACATTCGAACCATCTCTGCAATCTGAGAGTTCGCATCCGGCCCATCCACAAACACACAGACCGGCCACCACAATCTAAATGACACCCCTTCCGAACCGGAACCTTGTCTTGATCCCTGCTTGTCCTCGGGCATATTTCTCAGTGGCGAATCTTGCCCCTCTGGCTTTTTGCCGTTTTGCGTAGAATTGTTTCCGACGCCTACATTGTTTCTGTTGGCCCCGTTGTTTGCTACTCCCGAGCCACCGCCATTCGAAGTGGATTGAAGGGATTCTGAAGATAAATTATTTTCTGAACTGAGCACTTGTTGAGAGCCCATTTTTAACTGTGTTTCAGCATCAAACCTTCTAAGCCTTGGATTATAGGCTTTTCCTCGCTTACTTCTTACTGGGCCGACTTGAATAGAACCTTTAAGTCTTTCTGCGGACCGCACCCTCGCAGCTTCCACGGGTGTCCACAATGTTAACAGCGAGAGAAGAATAGCGATGTAAGCCGTTGCTTTCATTTTTAAACCGTCAATTTCTTTTTCAGTGCGTCCTTACCGACTAAAAGGTGCAACGACAGTGCCTAAACCCAGTGCGAGAAACAACCCATTGTCCCCCCCCCAATTGTGCACTTTTTAAACACCCGTCCAAAAGGTGCCTATCGACATTCCGGCCGGAAAGTAAATGGGTACCTTTTGGTAGTTAGGTGTTTTTGAGAAATAGGCCGATTCCGATAGAGCCAAAGAGTAAGTTGGGAGCCCAAACGCCCATCCAAGGAAGTATCCATCCCCCCAAAGCTAAAGCGTTGGCTCCAATGTAGGCAAGCCAGTAAACAAGTCCAACAACCAAACACAAAACAACCGCTGTGCTTCTCACCCCTCGTTGGCTGCGAGTCCCAATGACAAAACCCAACAAACCAAAAATCACACAAGCAAATGAAAGTGAAAATCGCCGGTGAAGCTCTACTAGAAGCTTTCGATGCATCGGAGGATCAGGCTGCGTTTCTCTTAATCGAGTTTTCAACTGCTCGTAGTTAAAAGAGGGAGGACTATATTCTCTCCAAGAACTCCCCCGCTCGGCCAACTCCAAGTTAATGTCGTAAACATCAAAATCGATCCTGTCTTGTGGCTCTTCAGCCTTCTTTTTATCTACCAAGATGGACCCTTGAGAGAGTCTTAGGGTTAACAAATTTTTATCTGGGTTGTTTCGAAGCAGTCCGGCTTTGGCCGTAATCGCTAGAGGATTTGACTCCTCTCGCTCATCGTAAATAAAAACATTTTGTAATTCATTTTTGACCGGGATGATCTTTTCGGCGAAAAGAACAAGCCCAAAAAACCCCTCATGAAACACCCCGGGTTTCAGAGCCCCCATGACTCTCTCACTCCCCAGCTTTTCAATCAACAATTCAAATTTTCGATTTCCTTGGGGCACGGAAACTAAAGAGGAATATAGAGTTACCACAGTCACTAAAACCGAGAACAATCCTAACGGCAAAAAAACTTGAAACAAACTTATTCCTGAGGCTTGCAACGCTATCATTTCGCCCTCTGAGTGCGCCCTTGAAATTCCGATGAGAACTGAAAACAAAAAGGAAATGGGAATGGCTATAGGAACAAAAGAAAGCATGAGATAGAGCGATAGTTTAGTGACATCTTTCATTCCAACTTGATGAACGACAACGAATTCGCTGAGTCGGATAGCCTGAAAAGTAAGCATAATTAACAAAAAAATGGCGGTTCCCATCAGGAAGCTCCCCACCACCTCTACCGCCATGTACTTGGTAAGATACCAAGATAGCAAGCTGTGCTTTTCAGATTTCATAGTTCCTGATTATAACCATCTCCCATCAAGAGCAAACCCAAAAAGCTCATTTGATTACTGAGTTGTTTCCCACTATAACCCTCCATATGCCTTTTGATCCTCAAGACTCCCTTTTTTCCGGACTTTCACTAGACACGCCCTTGGCGCAACGCGCTCGTCCTCAGGATTTTAACCAAATTGTAGGACAAACCCACTTTCTTAACGAACGATTTCAAAAACTACTTCTCACTGACAAGTGGTGTGGTTTTATTTTTTGGGGCCCACCCGGAACGGGAAAAACCACTTTGGCCTCTTTAATCGCCAAAACAACCCAGCGCCCTTTTGAAAGCCTCTCAGCTGTAACCTGCGGAGTTAAGGAAATTAAAGAAGTGTTGGAAAGATCTCGCTCGGCATTTCACACAGGGAGATCTGCTCACATTCTTTTTATCGATGAGGTTCACCGTCTAAACAAAAGCCAACAAGATGTTCTTTTGCCGTTTCTTGAAGAGGGGAGCGTCAGATTTATCGGCGCAACCACAGAAAACCCTTCGTTTGAGATCAATAACGCTATTGCATCTCGATCCATCATTTATCGATTTAATGCTTTGGACTCTAAAGACATTTTAGTTTTGCTGAAAAGATCGGCCCCTAAAAATGTAACCCAAGCCGTATTAGAACGAATTGCCGACTGTGCCCATGGAGATGCAAGAAAGGCATTGAATCTGTTAGATCACGTTTGTTTGGCGACTTCAGGAGACAAAACAATTGAACTCAGGGACTTCGAAGAGGTAACTCAAGCTCAGTCCCTCTATTACGACAAAAAATCTGAAGCACACTACGACACGATCTCTGCTTTTATTAAGAGCGTTCGCGGGAGCGACCCAGACGCGGCTATTTATTATTTGGCCAGAATGCTTGAAGGGGGAGAGGATCCTGTTTTTATCGCTCGACGACTGATCCTGCTGGCTTCTGAAGATGTTGGCAATGCTAACCCCGCCGCTCTGATGTTGGCTACGAGCTGTTTGCAAGCTGTCCACGCAATCGGTATGCCGGAAGCTAGAATCCCTCTGGCCCAAACCACAACCTATTTGGCCTGCTCCGAAAAAAGCAATCGAAGCTATCAAGCCATTAATGAAGCTATCGATGAAGTAAAGTCATCCGGAATGCTTGAGATTCCAATGAACATCAGAAATGCGCCCACTACGGCTATGAAAAATTGGGGCTATGGACAGGGTTATGATTATCCTCACAACCATGAAAGTGGTTGGACGCAAACCCAATACCTGCCAGAAAAATTAAAAGCTACGCGATTTTATGTCCCTACCAATCGAGGAAGTGAGAAAAAATTCCAAGAGTTTTTAGCTGTTCGAGGGAAAAAAACAACTACATGAAAATACGAATTCCCGCGTTTCCGTAAATGTTAATCAGTGGATTAGGCCTGTGAGGATCTAGACCGTAACCATACGCCTCTACTTCAAAAGCTATAGACTTTGCAATTCGAATACGAATTCCTGCTCCCGCATTCGCTGAAATACCCATCGTCTTTGGTTCACTAATTAACGTAGCTGACGGGCTTCCTGCAGGAGTTAGAAAATAGGACCGTTCAGAAACAATATAACCAGCCCCCAAAAACACAAAGGGTTGAATCGGATATTTATCACTGAGAATATCGATATCCAAACCGACGCTATAAATGTTGGTTTCCGTTTTAATGTCATTAAGAGTCGCAATGATCGAAGGGCTGCCCACATCGAGATGATTCTGTAAACTGCTGACTACCGTGTATCGCCCCTCAATTCTGACTTGTGGAATCAATAGAATAGCAAGCCCAGTTCCTCCCGACACGCTCACAGTGAACCGGTCTTCATCAGTGTAGTTTTTTGAAGCCGCAGCTTTAGCAAAAACCTCAAGTAGG
>VGSE01000168.1 GCA_016875135.1 Deltaproteobacteria bacterium | reverse complement strand
CTTGGATATTGAAGCTTTAATTAAGGAAAGGATTCAGAGTCAGGCCTTTTATTTAGCGGTGGAATTAGCCACCCTTAAGAGCGCTAAAGATAGATTCGGTGAGCGAATCTCTTTCGCTCACCTGAATGACTTTATCCAATCTGTCAGAACTCAACCAGAATTCAGAGCCGGGGTGTTTAGACAGTTCCATAAAGAGCTCGTTCAAGACTGCATCAATTCGCTTTGGTCTGAGTTTAGTCTCAAAGGTATGTCCGATAAACTAAGCGAGGGAACGTTGAAAAAGATCATTGAGGACAGCGAGCAATCCTTTATTAAGACCTTAAAGGCTAACTCTAACTAGAAAGACTACTTAAAAAAATAACTTTGGTTGGGGGGGGCACCCTATTTTTAGCCCTTTTTCTAGTTGAAGGGAACACCGGTTTTCCGTATATCTACAAGCTGAACTTGAAGAGGAGTCCACCATTAGAAGCTTAATTAAAACAAAGTTATCGGGAAAAGAGTTTTTGGGCCATCCAACGGGGCTCTACGTACTGTTCACAACAGAAATGTGGGAGAGGTTTTCTTATTATGGGATGAGAGCCTTGTTGGTTATGTATATGACCAATTATTTGTTGGTGGAACCATCACGGGCCGCTGATGTTTTAGGCTACACAAGTTTAGAGAGTTTTCTGGTTGGGGTCTTTGGACCTATGAATATTCAACAGATGAGTTCACAGATTTATGGGCTCTACACGGGTTTTGTTTATTTTACTCCGTTTTTTGGTGGGATTTTAGCGGACAAATTACTCGGTCAATACCGCACCGTTTATTTAGGCGGGATTTTAATGGCCATTGGACACTTTTTAATGGCTAGTGAGAAAATGTTCTTATTGGCTTTGCTTTTCTTAATTGCAGGTAATGGCTGTTTTAAGCCCAACATTTCAACGCAGGTCGCAAGTCTTTATCCCGAAGGAGACTCTCGTCGGGATGGAGCCTTCACTATTTTTTACATGGGAATCAATTTAGGGGCGTTCTTTTCTCCTTTAATTTGTGGCACCTTGGGGCAAACAGTAGGTTGGCATTGGGGTTTTGGAGCTGCCGGAGTTGGTATGCTTGTGGGGCTTTTGTCTTATTGGCTTGGAAGTGGCTTGGTTCCCAAGGATAATCGGACTGAGTCTAGTGCCGTTGCTCAGGAGTCTCGCAAATTGACCAAAGAGGAATGGGCAAGTGTGTTTGTGTTAATTGTTTTGTGCGCTTTGAATATTATGTTTTGGGCGATTTACGAACAACAGGGTAATACTCTGCAGCTTTGGGCCGACGAAAAGACGAACTGGAGTCTGCTAGGTTGGAATATCCCATCAAGTTGGTTTCAGTCCTTTAATCCTCTCATGATCTTTATCTTTGCTCCTGTTCTAAATATGTTCTGGTCATGGCAAAGTAAGCGAGGAAAAGAACCTTCTAGTGTCGTTAAAATGGGAATTGGTTGCATTCTTTGTGGTGCTGCTTACATTCTCATGATTCTTGCAGCTCAAGCCGTTCCTGGCACCGACAAAGGGAGTGTTTTTTGGTTGGTAGGAACGGTATTCGTTTTCACCATGGGCGAACTTTATCTTTCCCCGATTGGACTTAGCTTGGTTACCAAAGTTTCACCTAAACCCATTGTCAGTATGATGATGGGCGTGTGGTTTTTGTCGAGCTTTATCGGAAACTACATGACCGGCTATTTGGGGACGTTCTATACAAAGATGCCCAAAGAAACTTTCTTTATGATGCTTTGTGGTCTTGGTATCGGAACTGGGACTGTATTCTTTATTATTAAAGGCAAGATCAATAAGGTTTTAGGAAAATTTGTTTAGTCTTTTGAGCTCCCCCCTAAACAGGGGGGAGACTTAAATTGGTTTTCTTTTTTCTGGTTCCACTCTTCTGGTGTCATGGCATGAATTGCTAGGGCATGGACTCCTTGGGCGAGTTCTTCCTTTAATGCCTCGTAAATCGCTCTGTGTCTTTGGATAAGCGATAATCCTTTAAATTTGTCACTGGCAATAATTACTTTAAAGTGAGTTTCTGAATTCTGTGGAACGCCATGTTGGTGGCTTTCATTGAGAACGTCGAGAGTGACAGGTTGGAAAATCAGGTTTAGCTTTTGAGTGATCTCTTTTTGGATTTTCATTTGTTCTTTTTAACTGAATCCGGAACAAAATCCAAACAGGCAGAATTGATGCAATATCTCTTTCCCGTGGGGGCCGGCCCGTCGTCGAAAACATGTCCTAAATGAGCACCGCAACGATTGCAAACAACTTCGGTTCTTTTCATAAAGAGGGAGCGGTCATCTTTTTCGGCAATATTTTCTATTGAGATAGGTTGCCAATAGCTGGGCCATCCAGTTCCCGATTCGAATTTTGTTTCCGAAGAAAAGAGCTCTAATTCACAGCAAATGCAGCGATAAGTTCCTTTATCGTGGGTATTCCAATATTTTCCACTAAAGGCTCTTTCAGTTCCTTTTTGACGACATATTTTATACTGGTCGGGGGTTAACTTGTTTTTCCAATAACTTTCAGGTTTGTTTTTCCAATCATCCATATTTTTGATCTCAAGCGAGTAGCTAGGTGAAACTAAAGCAACGCACCAAAAACTTATGAGAAACCAAAGCTGTGTGGGTTGTTTAAGACGTTTAAAGCGAATCATTCCAATCTGTTTCGAAGAGATGATTGTAATAATCACTCACTTCATTAGAATGGATGACTACGGCAGCTTCTCTGTTATTTTCAAGTGAATTTCGATTCCAATTGATGGAGCTGATTAGGACTGTTTTTTTATCGGCAATAGCTCCCTTGTTATGGATATATTTAACTTCCATTGTTTTAACGTCGGCAATCATAGCTTTTAATTCTAGATGCTCTTTTTTAGCAACAGCTTGGAGTTGCTCGACTACGAGAACGTTATTGGAAGTTTTGCTGTTCAGACTTTCTGACTCCAATCTGAAGTCGCCTCCAAAGGCTCTCTCATCATTGAGCAAAACTCTAACTGCAACTCCTTTTCGAGCGGCGTCGACTATAGCTGTAAAAAGAGGCGAAACATTGCCTGTATTCCCCCAACGATAACTGAAGGACATGAGTTCTATATCGAGAGTTTTCTTGGCTCCACGGATGAAATTGAGAAGTCCGCTAGTGCTCGTGTTGGGTGAGGTTAATTGATTAATGTTGGGTACTTCAAAATCCATGGGTGGAGGGGTGGGGGGTATGTAGGAATGTTGAGTGATGGAGCCCAGTTCTCTCAAGTCTTCTTCCCAGTCTCCAATAAAAGGAATAGGGCTTTTGAAACGGTTTTCAGAGATTAGAAAGACGTCTCCGTGAGCGGTAGACGAATCGGTTTTAAACAATTGCAAGAAAGAAGAAGCCATTCCCTTATCATGAATTAGCGTTTCCCATCCTCGAGTTCCTTTCGATCCTTCTGTGGGGTGCCCCGAGACAGTATAGTTTTCTGAACCCACTAAAAGCGAGGAATCGTCTACAATAATGTATTTTGCATGATCGAAGCGAAATCTACGAGCTCGCTCCCCATTGGGGGTTTTGGACGACATGACTAAAAATTTATGGGGAAGACTTGAGCGATTCATCGCCTTGACGATCGAATCTTTAATTTGGCTCCCATCTTCGTCGATGCCGCCGACAGGTTGCCCCTCGAGTAAAATAGTTACAGGAATTTTTTTAATTTTCTGTTTTAGCGCATTGGCAATTTCTGGTGAGGTAAGTTCGTAAGCATTTACGATCAATTTCTTTTTTGCACTTTGAATGGCATTTAAAGCTAAGGCCAAATTAGTTTCTGGCGAATTGGCAACGTTGATTGTGATAGCCCAAGTGGTGAGAGCTAGAGAGTGAGTAACAAAAAAGAGAAAAGATAGAAAACGACACAGATGCTTTAAGCTATACCGTTCCATTTTGCCCCCTAATGCTCATACTGAAACATACTTTACCCTATACAGCAATGTTAACTTCGAATTTAATGGTGAGAATTTCGTTAGCAGTTATCGACAACATGCAATGGCAGTGTTGCGTTAGCTTGTAGCGATATGGAAATGATTGAAGAATTTTTGTGAAGCATCGCATGATTAAGGTATGATGGATTTGTACGAACGGAATCCATGGATTATTTATTTCAAAATTGTCAACAGCTTCAAGTATTCATCATGGAGCGATCTTACTTGGCGCCTCTGGTTTACATTGGTTTATCCGCTTTATTAACGATGTGTTTTGTTCCTCGGACTTTGCTTATGTTAGTGGCTGGAATCTGTTTTGGAGCGTTTTGGGGAAGTCTTTGGGTTTTGATAAGTTCCATGCTTTCAAGTTTTGTGTCTTTTATAATCGCTCGTCGATTTGCACGAGATTGGGTAGAAAAATTATTTATTAAGCGCGCTTGGTTTCACCGATTGCAACAAGTCACTCTTCATTCCGGTTTTCACATCATACTTGTAACGAGAATAGCCTATATGGTCCATTTTGGTTCGGTGAGCTATGCTTCGGGGCTTCTTAACATTAGGTTGAGTTCATTTCTTTGGGGAACCTTTTGGGGAATACTTCCTGGAACTCTAATCTTTCTTTTTAGCATTCAAAATATCGGTTGTAGGTTGTGGGACGAGGGGATTAACCTCTCCAGTGAGGCCACCTATCGCATTGTAATTATTTCGTTTTTGTTGGTTTGTGTCTCGTTTGTACCGTGGTGGGTTCAGCGCAAAAAGATTACGAGAAAAAGCTAAAATATGGTAAAAGTGAGCAGATGAAATTGATGCTGCGAATCATTAGTGTGTTTTTGGTTGTGGCGGTTGAGGGCTGTAATTATCGCGAGCCTAAAATAAGCAAAACCCTCACTAATAATGGGCCCACGTTCACGGCTCTTAGAGAGCAAATTTTTAAAAACAATTGTATTGGTTGTCATTCTGGCGCTGA
>VGSE01000167.1 GCA_016875135.1 Deltaproteobacteria bacterium | reverse complement strand
GGAACAAAATAGGGATCATGCTTGTGTATGAGCTCCGGAATCTGCTCGAAGAGTTTGAACTCCCTCTTCGTTTTGCACGTCGAAATCGTAACCATTATTTGTCCTTCTTTTTGCACCCTCACGATATGCACTGTCTTCAAAAATTCCAAGTTCTTTTCCAATTTGAGCAAATGTTTCAAGGACGTAATCTAATTCGTCATTGGTGTGAGTTGCCATATAACTGGTTCGTACGATTGCTTCTCCGTATCTCACTGCAGGGAAAACAGCTGGTGTCGCAAAAATCCCTGCTTCAAAAAGTCTTTGAGCAAATTGGAGCGCTTTGATTTCTGAACCAATTAAAATCGGCACTACAGGGCTTTGGGTCGTCCCAATATTAAATCCAAGAGAATTAAACCCTTCATGCATTTTACGAGTATTTTTCCACAACTGTTCTATTCGTTCCGGCTCTTTCTGCATCAGTTGAAGGGCTTTCAAGACTCCGCCAGTCACTGCAGGAGCTAAAGATGCCGTAAACATAAAACAACGAGCTTTGTGTCTTAAAAACTCAATGACAGGCTTAGAACCCGCCAAAAATCCGCCCATGGACCCCAGAGATTTAGAGAAAGTTCCCATCACAAGGTCCACTTCCTTGTTTAATCCAAAGTGATGAACCGTACCCTCTCCTTTTGGACCCAACACTCCTAAAGCATGGGCTTCATCTACATAAACGCGACAGCCGTATCTCTTTGCGACTTTTTGCATAGCTGGAAGATCGACAACATCCCCCGACATGCTAAACACACCATCAACCACTAAAAATTTACCTGCCGTAGGTGGCAATCGTTTCAACCTTCTTTCCAGGGCTTCGGCAGAATTGTGAGAGAAGGGAATAGTTTTCGCCGGTGAAGCTTTGCAACCATCAATAATACTTGCGTGATTTTCTCGATCGCACAAAATGGCATCGGTATCTTCAAGAAGAGAAGTCAAAGCCCCTTGGTTAGCAAAAAAACCGGTGGAAAAAAGAAGGACCGCTTCCCGTTTGAGGAATTTGGCCAACGCCTCCTCCAACTCCTCGTGCAGCTGAATATTCCCGTTTAAAAACCTTGAACCGGTGCAACCTGCACCAAATTTTCGTGTAGCTTCAATGGCCGCTTCGACCACTCTTTCATCTTGAGCGAGACCCAAATAATTATTGGACCCGATCATAATTTTAGTCTCACCATGACAAACAACTTTATTGCCCATGGTGGCATCAATCCGCCTAAAATAAGGATAGAGCCCTAAAGATTGAGCTTTAGTGTGCTGATTAAACTCATAGCATTTAGTGAAAATATCTTTGTGGGAGCTTTGAGATTCAGTAAAACCTTGGGACTGTCCATTGGAATGGCCGTTCGCATTTTTTTTCATTTTTATCACCTCTTCTTCGGTTCACTGTCCTAACACGTTAGGATTCACCCCCACTTTTCACTCCCATTCTTCATTGTCTAACGCGAAAAAAAACTGGTCAATTCAATAACTTACATGAATATCGTTTTATTTTTGAACGGCATTCACTTATTGAACAAGAATTATAAAATCTTGAAAACCCGTGGGCTCAGCGTTATCCTTTTGCGACCAATGGTGTAACACATTTGAAAAATGGGTGGTAGCTAAAAGAAGAGGTTGCAAACGATGGGTGTCAAAGAAAGAAAAGAGCGAGAAAAACTCCAAAGATCTCAAGACATTCTAGAAGCAGCGAGACGAGTATTCGAATCCAAAGGTTTTCTTAACACAACTCTGCAAGATGTTGCTAAAGAAGCCGAAATTTCAGTGGGTCTCATCTATCGATATTTCCAATCAAAAGAGGACATGTTCGCTGCCTTGGCCCTCAAAGGGGCTGAACAGTTCGATTTAGAACTTGAATCCGTTTTAAAAAAAGGGGCTCGCAAAAAAAACTCGGTGCAAAAGATTCTCACCAGCATAGCTAAATCCTTCTTCGACTTTTACTCTCCTTATGGAGAGTACTTTGACATGCTTTTATATTCCTATAAGGGGTTAAAACAGGTTCAAATTCAGGGCTCGACTCTCACGAGTTTGATGAGTGTAACCTTGGGAAGTTTAGATAAACTAAAAACTTTCATCGTGAACTCACCGGAATTTCGTGCGAAAAATGATGACGAAGCTCTTCAAGTTGTTTTTTTACTTTGGGGAATTTTATTGGGGTGCCATAAAATTTTTGATGACTCAGGACGAGGCCATCTCTTTGCCTTCAGTCGTGAGGACTTTATCGAACAGGTGGTTCAACAAATCATGGTTGGAATTGCCAAATCGGAACACCACGCCTCTGTTTTAGGACAAAAACTCAACTTCTCCGATGAAAGGCCAAGCCTTTGATTTTTTCTTCGCAGATTAAAAGCCAAATTAAAGCTATCTTTAGTGACTGTGATGACACGATTACCCACCAGTCTCTGTTACATTCCAAGACGCTTAATACCCTTGAGCGCCTTAAAGAAAAGGGATTCTGGTTGGTCTTAGTCTCTGGAAGACCGGCAGGTTGGGCCGATTGCCTAATGAGAATATTACCCATCGACGCTATGGTTTTTGAAAATGGTGCTGGAGTAATGATCAGAGAAAAAACCAAAATTAAAACGGTTCGATTGGCTAGCGACAAAAACATCGTAGAAGAACGACAAATTCTTCAAACTCTTTTTGACTCATTGAAAAAAGAAATCCCGCACTTGAAATTGGCCACCGATCAGCCTTACCGTTTATATGATTATGCGATCGATTTTATTGAAGAACCGCCCCCTTTATCTGCAACCGAAATTGAAAAAGTCCTTACTTTTCTAAACAAAACTCCGGGAATTACCGCTAAGTTATCTTCTATCCATATTAATTATTGGTATGGACAACACACTAAAGTCACAGCCTGCCAATATCTTCTTGATATCGAGGGAACAAAAAGATCTCTCGATAAAAATAATGTCCTCTATTGTGGAGATTCTCCCAATGATGAACCACTTTTCCAGTTTTTTCCTGAGAGTTTAGGTGTCGCGAACATCAAATTATTTTGGGACAAGCTTCAGTTTCATCCTAAATATTTAACTACCAAAGAGGGTGGAAATGGGTTCCAAGAATTTGCTGAAGAACTCTTGACATAAATAAATTCATCTCAATAAAACCGATCAGCAAGCCTTTACAGATCTTCAATATTTTTTTTTCAAACACTTGTTTCTTGATCCGGAATTAGTTAGAGTCGTTTCAATTACTTAACTAGTTTTGTTTATTTTTTTGTTTTAAATTTGTTAGGGTTTTGGGAAGGGTAGCATGGAGAAGTCAGGAATGAAGGTAATCCAGGGTGGGAATCAGTTGTCTCTCATCCGTGACACAGAGGAAGTTTTAAAATTTTTAGAGTTTGTCGGTAAAAAATCAATCCTAGATGAGCATGCCATTCACTGCCGTTTGACGGCTTGTCATAATCTTTTTTCCGTCGTAGAGGAAGAAGAAGACCATTTAGAATATATTCTAAAGAATTTGGATCTCTTCATTAACCGGTTTCGAAATAAAAGCAAATCAGTCAATGAGGCGACACTCAAAGTATATAAATCGCGAGTCAAAAGTTCTTTAGAGGATTACAAGGCTTGGAGTAATGACCCCTTCGCTTGGGAAAGAAAACTCAACGAAAAGAAAGCTGCAACTCAAGTTCAACGAAGAACAAAAAAGGCTACTAAACCCATTAAACCAGCCGAACCCGTTGTTCCTGAATCGGAAATTCAACTACCTGAAGAACAGATGGCGCCTGAAGTCAAAGTACTGAGCCAACCTTCTAGACGAATCTCTTTTCCTGTTCGTTCCGATTTTAATGTTGAAGTGGTAATCCCTGAAGGTGGGCTGACTCTAAAAGAGCTCAGTCGTCTAGGAATGTTTCTTTATCCGTACTGCAGTGATATCGAAATGGTCTCTTCGATTTGGAGCAACTTAACTCATTAGTCTGGATCTCTATATAATCTTTAAGAGTCTTCTCTTCTTCTTTAATAGAAATTAGGCGGGGGATTTTCATCATTGCAAGCCGTTTCAGCGTATTTATACATAAAACCCACAAAGGATTTTAACACCTCTGCCGATTTAGTGGCTGGATCGATTTCACATCCGTAGTCGTATCCATGACGATCTTCATCTTTAAATTTGGTCACTCGCTTAACGTCAATGACAACTCTTAGATAAGAGCTTGGGGTAAAATAAAATCGCAAAGCTACTTTTTGCCCAACTCGCAAAGGAAGCTCCGGCTTATCTTCTCTAAATCGAATTCCCGAAAAACTAACATCTAAGACTTCGACGTGGTTTAATGAACTTTTTCCCGCCCCTTCAGCATAACTGTAAACCCCTAAGATACGATTAAAGAGAACACGTTCATATTCCCGACGACGCTCTTCATCTCGTTCTTTTCGATAATTGTTAAGATCAATAATCTGTTTTTCGCTTTTATCTTTCGATTTGCGATGATCCATTTTTAACCTGACTTGGTTTAGAAGTTTTTGAATGTCGTATTGAGCTTTAAAAAGAAGTAATTTAATTATAACTTGAATAGAGAACAGGCACCAAATAATTTAACAACCCCTTTGCCCGAACTTAAAATCACTGATGTTTAATACTTGCACCCTTTGAATGGGCTTTTTAAGAGGTTCAAACGGCCATGAAGTTGATTTAAGGCACAGAATTTATTGGCCGTTTGACGATGAGGTGAATTATCAAATAAAACTCCAATAAAACTTATCAAATCTTATAACCTTGGTCTTCTATAAGTCTTTGCAATTTAAGAAAAAATAGTTCGGACCAGCCTCTTAAAAAGTCCATTCAAAGGGTGCAGGTATTGGGCTTTTTAAGAGGTTCAAACGGCCATGAAGTTGATTTAAGGCACAGAATTTATTGGCCGTTTGACGATGAGGGGAATTATCAAATAAAACTCCA
>VGSE01000166.1 GCA_016875135.1 Deltaproteobacteria bacterium | reverse complement strand
TTTAGTCTACGACTCTCTCTCTAAACAGGAGGGAGTCGTTTTATCATTTGAGAAGAGACTTCAAGTAGTCGCTAAAATACTCTACAGTGTTGCTAGAGAGTGAAAGCTGTCGGTAAGAGATTTTAGACATTTGAAAAATCTTTTTGGCAATACGGTTTTCCGGAGTGTCATGGTATTTGTCCGAGAGATAAATAATTTCTCTTACTCTGTGGCTTGCCAGTAATTTAGCGCATTCGTTGCAGGGAAATAAAGTCACATAGACTTTGGCGCCAGTTAGTGAGCCCCTCGCATGAGAAATGGCGTTGGCTTCACTGTGGATTACATAACCATACTTTTGATGTTCTAAAGGGACTTCGCGATTGTTTCCCCAAGGGATTAATGTTTCATCAATTCCTGCAATGGTTCCGTTGTACCCCATGGTGATTTGATGATTGTGATCATCCACAATGACACAACCTACTTTGGTGTTGGGATCTTTGCTTTTATAGCTTGCTAACATCGCCTGAAGCATGAAATATTCATCCCAAGTGATTTTGGAGTCTACGGGAACGTAGTTAATTCGCCAGTCGGAATTATCGGTGATTTTTGTCATAGGGGTTTCCTTAATTATTTAAGAGGTATCTAGATTTAAAAGAGTAGTCAAATGAAGCCCTATCCCCCTAATACTAAAGTAAAAGTTCTCTCACTTAAATTGGAAGGGACTGTCATTGAGCGACTTAAGACCGGAGAGTATAGAGTCGTTTGCGGTGCGATGACTTTAATACGCCCTGAACGGGATTTGGAGCCTTTAGCCAAAGATAAATGGAAAAAGTACTCGGCGGTCGCGAAAAAGAAACAGTTTCAAGCGGACACTCTTGAAGAAAAACCGGTTCAAACTATTGATCTTCACGGCATGCGTGTCGTTGAAGCTCTGGCCCATGTCGAAACTTTTTTAGATAAGGCTTTAATGGCAGATTGCGGGCGAGTCGAAATCATTCATGGAGTCGGAACCGGTGCTTTGATGCAAGCAGTTCACGACTTTCTCAAAAAACAAACCTATGTTACCCGATTCCATTTAGACGAAAACAACACCGGCACCACTTGGGTTTATTTCTAACTACCAAAAGGTATGGCTTTACTTTGGGTAGTTTTAAAGAGTGACCGCTACCTTTTAAGCTTAATGGGAGACTGACACCCCTAGAGAAGGAGGAGGACGCCGGGGAGGGGGTGGAGGCTTTGGTAGACGGTGTGGACGTGCTCGGCTGTGGGGAGAACGACTTCGACCGTTAAGCTTGTGTGTTTTCCATTTTCGGAAGTTCGGCTAGAGAATTCCGGCGGGCTGGATAGGTTTAAAACTTTTTGAATTTGGGTAAGAACCGAGTTTTGGATCGATTCCTCGTTTTGGAGGATAATTTTAAAAACGTACGGTCCGGGAAAGGAATGGACCGATTTTAAAAGTTCAATGGGAGGGAAGTTCATCTTACTCTTTTTTTTCCACCAAAACCGTAAAGAACCCCATTTAACGTGACATAACCATCCGGGTGTCCTTTGCCGGAGGGGTTTTCGTGAACCCAGTGAACAATCGCACCATCCGGAGATGGAGGGTAGGGGCCATTTTGCTTAGTTGTTGTGATGTAATCCCCGCAAGTTTCCACGGTCATGTCGATTTCAATTTCCGATATTTTTCCAAAACTCTCATTGTAAATTACTTCAATCGTGTCCTCGTTGTTCTTAACGTCGTTAAAAATCATTTGAAAATGGCGATGGCCATTTTTGTCTGGGTAAATTTTAGAAACCGTACCCTTGAGGTGAGCTCTTCCTTCAAATTTATTGGCGGTGGTGTGTTTCCATTCAATCACTTGGGAGCCATTGAGAGGCAGTTCTTTGCCTTTATTATTTTTACAAGAGGGGGGAAAGGTAGTTCCGGCTCCTTCTAAGGTAAGTGCCCAAAAAAGTAGACCCATCAAAAGAGTTGTCTGTTTTAAAAATGACATCACCTGGCCCCCTCTAAATAAATTACATTTCGACGCACCGTATCTAAAATGGGCTGCATTCTCAACCCTAATTTCTTAGCAGAAGAAAAGCTCGATTTTAAGTGCTTAGAATGGTTAAATAAATAAACCCTTTTTTTTTAAAAAAAATCCAACCGAAATCGTTCATTTATGACTTTAAAGTACCCATCGCTTGATTGGGATCACACCATAGAAAGCTGGGGGAAATATCCTAAATCAAAGTCTATTGTGTGCTCTTTAGGTTCACGAAAACAGGAGTTTTCTCAATCTGTTCAGGGGGTTGAACCAGAGTTGTCCTATTTAGCCTACGGCAGGGGACGGAGCTATGGGGATTCTTGCCTCAATGATGGTAACGTCCTATTGTCGACCGAAAAACTGAGTCGGTTTATTTCGCTTGATGCGCAGACGGGGATTTTAAAAGTTGAAGCCGGTGTGACTTTAAAAGAAGTGTTGGACCATATTGTTCCTCAGGGCTGGTTTTTGCCGGTAGTTCCAGGAACACAGTTTGTGACGATTGGTGGGGCCATTGCCAACGATATTCACGGAAAAAACCACCATGTGGCGGGAACCTTTGGTTGCCATGTGAAGTCGTTAGAACTTCTTCGTTCAGATGGCTCAAGAAGAGTTTGTAGCCTCACTCAGAACCAAGATTGGTTTAAGGCGACTGTGGGGGGTTTAGGGCTGACTGGAATTATTATTTGGGCGGAAATTCAGCTAAAAAAAATCGCGTGTCCTTGGATCTCTAGAGAGACACTGCGGTTTAGCCATTTGGATCGATTTTTTGAGTACACTTTAGATTCGGATAGCAAATTTGAATACACTGTGGGTTGGATGGATTGTCTCTCCCAAGGAGCCCAATTGGGCCGAGGAGTTTTTTTTAGAGGAAACCATTTACTACTCAAAGACGTTTCTGAGATTAAAGTAAAATCGGATAAGATAAAAACTTTTCCATTTAATGCTCCTGAGTTTGTTTTAAATCGATTTTCTATGAAAGTTTTTAATACGGTCTACTATCACACTCACCCGAGTAAAAAAGCGGAACTCGTTCACTATCGGCCGTTCTTTTTCCCATTAGATGGAATCAATCACTGGAATCGGCTTTATGGTAAACGGGGTTTTTTTCAATACCAATGTGTTGTTCCCTTTGAGGGAACTCAAAGCCCTATTTATGACATTATCGAAACTTTTGCTCGTTCGGGATTGGGATCTTTTCTCACGGTTATTAAAACCTTTGGTCAAAAACCATCACCCGGATTGCTTTCGTTTCCTCGCCCTGGAGTCACCTTAACTTTGGATGTTCCTAATGAAGGAAAGAAGACCTTAAGAGTTTTAGAACGATTAGATGAAAAAGTCGTTGAGGCGGGAGGACGGGTTTATCCAGCCAAAGACGCGAGGATGTCGAAAGAAAGTTTTCAAAACTATTTTCCCGAGAGAGCAGAATTTGAAAAGTTTAAAGATCCTCATTTTTCGTCAAGCTTTTGGAGGCGAGTCACATGAAAATTCTTATCTTGGGAGCTACCTCTGCGATTGCCGAAGCTGTCGCCCGAAAAATAGCATCTCAGCACGGCGAACTTTTTTTAGTGGCAAGAAACGGTCAAACTTTAGAAATGATTAGCCAGGATCTCATTGTGCGTGGAGCGACTCGAGTTGGGCAAGCGGTTGGGGATTTGACTTTTCAAGAGAAGTACACCGAGTGGTTTGAAGCGGCCGATCATTTCATGAAGGGAATTGATGTTGTTCTCATTGCTCATGGCACTTTAGGAGAACAAAGAGAATTGGAAAAAGATCCCGATTTGGCTTTTGATATTTTTAATGTGAACTTCATTAGTGCAGCTCTATTGTCGCAAGCTGCGGCTAATTATTTTGAGAAGGGAAGACGAGGAGTCATAGCTGTGCTTGGCTCGGTTGCAGGAGATAGAGGGCGACAAAGTAATTACTTTTATGGTTCAGCTAAAGCAGGGTTGGATCAATTTCTTGAAGGGCTTCGAAATCGAATGTTTTTGTCAGGAGTGAGCGTAGTTACAATCAAACCCGGCTTTGTATCAACACCGATGACGGCTCACTTAAGGAAGAATTTTCTTTTTGCAAATCCTGAAGTGATTGCTTCTGGAATTTTAAAAGCCATTGTGAAGAAAAGAGATATTGTTTATTTGCCCTGGTTTTGGAAATACATCATGTGTGTCATTAAAATGATTCCTGAATTTATTTTTAAAAGGTTAAAACTCTAAAATCAAGAGTAGGTCATCATGCCAAGATTTATCCAAATTTTTACTCTTCTTATTTTCTTTGTCTATTCATTTCATTCAGTCGGTGTCGGGTCCGGCGAAAGCTGTTATCGAAATCTAAGAGCGATTTCAAAAAAAGGATTACTCCCGATGCCAACGGATCCTGTCGCTTCGTTGCGCGAAAAGCATTGGACCGTTTCTAAAGCCCCCGAAGGGCTCCAATCCGAAGGGGTTGTGAAGAATCTTGAGCAAGCTTTTAATAGGATTTTTACGGAGTATGGCAATCAACCGTCTGCGGCTCGAGTTTTAATAGGGGGGCTTAAAGGTTATAAGCCACGAGACACTGAGAATATTGCTACAGTTAACGAAGCCACTGCACGGGTGATTGATCAGTGGGCGAATGAGACTCTTGAGTTGGCCAAAAAAGCTACGGGGGAGGATTTGGTTATTGTTAATGTCTCTATGGGGCGAGGACATCGGGTTGGAAACGACGAAGGAACTCTAATCCACGCAGACACTGGTGGGACCTATCTCCATGCCCTAGTTACACTGAAGGGGCCGACCACGGTAGCATTTCCCAGCAACTCGGAACTTGGGAATCATCGATTGATTTCAGTGGATTCTAAAACCGGAGAGATGAAAGTGAGAAAAATTGATAGAAAGAGTGAGGTTCAGCCCGCTGTTTTCACGATTGAAACGGGAGGCCAAACGCTGCCCGGAGAAACTTTGGTTTTTGGTGGAGCGGATTACG
>VGSE01000165.1 GCA_016875135.1 Deltaproteobacteria bacterium | reverse complement strand
GCCGAACAATCGATCTGGCCACAATTGGCGTTAGCCTGGCTTATCCCATAATTGAGATTAGGGCTTCCCCAACTCCAACCCACTCTTCCCGTTGAACGAGATGCTGAAATAACACCGTAAGAAGCATAGTAAGGAGCATAATTAAAAACCGACCAATACGAGTAACCATAAAGAGGAAAATGGATCCAAGACCACGGGTAGTAGCCCCATCCGGAATAATAACCACCGATCCGACTATAATTCACATAGGGATAATAAATAGGATAGGCCTGTGAACTTACCGAACCACCCAAGAGACTTAACACCAATAATGATTTTAAAATCCTGTTTTTCATACTCTAACAACTCCTCCGTAAGCCTGAATTAACACACCGCACCTAAACTAGCAATCCTTTCTTTTAAGATCTCCGACAAGCTAGGTATTGAACCACTGCACTGCGCCCGGTGTGCCCCTGCCCTTCAAAAATATCTCTTTCAATCTCAATCCCATGCACTCTCTCTAGTTGTTTGAGTCCCTGATCAAACTCTTCCAGCGTGTTTAAAAGGTCTACCGAATGGGGCCCTCCGGTTTTGTACTGTAACTGAAAGGGAGTATAAGCTTCAATGACAATATAACCACCCGATGTGAGTGATTTAGCCGAGTTTTTCAACACTTGAGCCATTAAGGGTTTGGGCAAATGGCACCAAATCATAACAACCGCATCCCAACACCTTTCCCCAAATTCAAACTCACCGAGATCGCAAACAATCCCTTCGACCTTCACCTCTCGCTCTTGCGCCAGCGATTCCATCTTCTTCATGCCCGCTTCAGAACCATCCACCGCAGTCACGACAAAACCCTGTTCTGCTAAGAAGACTGCATTACGCCCCTCCCCTTCGGCTAGACACAAAACCCTTCCGCCGGGTTTAAACCGCCGACTCATCTCTTTCAAAAAGTCATTAGGTTCGGTCCCGTAGTAGTATCCAGGTTTTTCAAACCTCTCGTCCCACATTTTTTCCCAATATTTCATTCTCGCTCTCCCCAAATATTTAAGCTCAACTGATAGCTAAAATATTTTTGTCGCAATGACAAGTAGGTGGATTAAGGTCGCATCCCAATGGCACCCGCTACCTTTACGGCCGAGAAGTCGATAGGCACCCTCTACTATTCATGTTGCTTACTATTTTATTCTTTATAAGATAGAAGCTCTTTAAGGAGCTTACTTTGAGACCCTTTGCAATAATTCTGATTGGCTTAAGTACGATCTTAATAGCCAAGATTCCAACAACTCTAAATTCTTTTTTCACTCAATCGACGATAGTTGTAAAAGAACAAACCTGGAAAGAAGCTCTCACTCATCGCGATGCTATTTTAAAAGAGTCGCCACAAAAAAGAGAGGCACTCGAACTCAAATTCCTCACTTTGGCCTCTTTAGAGAAAGATAGTGATGCCAAAACCCTTATCGGTCCGGCCCGAAATCTAAGCCAAGAGGGGATTAAAATCCTCTTCAAAAAACTAACGTTTCCAATTCCCTCACTTTTATGAAAACAAGCCCCTTGATTTTGGACATGACCCCATGGGTAAGAGGGCCCAACACCGGAGTGGGACTTACCGCCTATCACAGTTATCAGGCTATAAAACAGCTCTTGGCAACTCTCCCAGAGAAAGACAAACGGTTTGACTTAAGAGGGGTGAGTCGTAATCCAACTCCGCCCCCTTTCTCCCATTTCTCAAAACTTCAACAGTGGTTTGGATGGAAACAGGGTATCTATCACAGTTTTGAACTCAAACTTCCGGGAGTCAGAAACTGCAAACGCGTCGTCACGATTCATGACCTCTGGTCACTCTCCCCCAACCCCTATCAAACCAATTCTTTTCAAAAACGCCAGGCCATTAAACTTAACCGTGCCATATTAACCGCTGATCACATCGCTGTACCGACCGCTCATGTGAAATCCTTGTTACTTAAATCTTATCCCCATTTAATAACACCCATTTCCGTTATCCCCTGGGGGCCTTCAATCTCGAGTGAAAAAAGTCCGGCAGACACGCTTGAACTTAAAACTTATCTTTCTAAAAATAGGCCCTTTCTTTTGTGTGTCGCAACTTTAGAAAAACGAAAAAACTATGAACTCCTTTTAAGTTCTCTTTCACCGGAACTTGCAAAACAAATGGATCTAGTCACAGTGGGGGAATTAGGTTTTGGCGGTGAGACTATTTATGCAACACTGCAAGCGATGCGAAAAAACTATTTAGGTGGCATAGATCTAAATAAGGCAACTTCAAATGATCTTAAAGCTCTCTACTCTCAATGTTTAGGTTTAGTTTTAGTTTCCCACGACGAAGGCTTTGGCATTCCTGTTCTTGAAGCTCTAACCTTTGGAAAACCGATCATTGCCTCAAAAATTCCCCCTCTCGAAGAGATCGCAGGACCCCAGGCTCATTATATCGATTTAACTAAAGGCGAATCGCAGTTGCCCGAGGCGCTCCATCAGCTCTGCACCCATTCTTGGAATGATGCCGATACTAAAAATTCACTTCTTCGGGCCAGTATGTTCTCTTGGGAAACAACAGCAACAAAAACTCTCGAACTTTATCAAAGCCTGGTCTGAAGAACCATCACGATTTCCACTTATCACCGGAACCCCGCACAATAAGGCTTCTAAATAAACAATTCCAAATCCCTCGTAGGAAGGCATCACATAAATGTCGGCAGATTGAAAAAGTTCTAGGTTTTATTTACTTTATTCTTAAAAAATGGCACGAGTTAAGTCTAACCAACTTTTCAAGAAAAGTCAGTGAGTCCCGAACTCGGGCCCTGGGATCTTATTTACATTTTAAGTTAAAAGTACGATCATACTCGTGACCGTCTCCCCAGCGTCTGCCGCTGCTCTCTGCAGAGGAAAGCGCGTTGAACTCACGACCATCTTCAAGGCGCACTTTGAGATCAAATGACGAACTCCAACCACAACCGGTTGCCGAACCCCAAGGGCGTTTCCTTATCCTTATCTGCATTCCCTGACAGGCATTTAGACCGAGTTCGATATTTTCGGGAAGAGGAAGGAGAAACTGTTTGTCCGAATGGTCCTTCCACACTTCGTTTTCACCAACTGTGCCTTGATATAACACCTGTCCCTCTTTCATAAGCCAAATATCTAAGGGTTCCTCTATATCTTTGTCATCATCTAAGGTATGAGCAGTTAGGTCAAATCTCACCATAGGAATGGGTCTCATCTGGCTTATTTCGTACTTTGTTGCAAAGGTAACTTTGGCCAAATCATGGTCTTTTAAGAATCTCGCTTTGAAAGAGATTGGAACGCCGGGAGACTTCTGAGAAACATTGGCCCCTTGAATAATCCAGTCGCTAATCGCTTTAATTTTATTTCCTGTGATAAGATGCACCATCGATTTTGCGCTTCCACCTAGCACTAGAGCCTTGGTCTCAAAGGATTGAATCATTTTTTCTTGTTCCGCACTTAGTTGGATCTCAACCCCATTTTTTGCACTTTCAAATATTGCTTTGATCGCTAATTCCATTAAAGAAGCTTCTACTTCAGAGGAAAAAATGAATATCATCATTCGACCGTAATCCACAGAAGAGAGATAGACCGGGGGGTTACTGTTATCTGGTTCCGAATTTTTAGTACTCATGTAGAGCCGAGCTTCATCTATTTTAACATTGGAGTGAAAGACAGCTTCTGCAGTCTTTGGCGGTTCAAAGGATGCTGAGTAATATTTCTGAGTAAATTTCACTATAAAATTACGTTTATTGCGATAGCTTGCATCGCTCAACGCCGCCTTTACTGCTCCTCCCAACCAATTGGCAGAAATTCCAACCTGAGTAAACCCCTGCTCTAAAGAGTGAAACTCTTTCATAGTGTAACTTCCTTCAGCCGCCGAAGTAATTTCAGAACTCTGATTCAGAATATCTTGGATAGCTTGATTCACTCGTCCTAGCGTCGGATCTTCTACCATGACATAAGATTTCAGTCCGGCCGGAAGGCTGATGTTAGTTAAGGTAATTTCAGCCGAAGCTCGAGGCAAAGGAATAGGGCTTAGAAAACCGGATTGAAGGGTACGCCCCTGAATCAGGGCACCCGGCCACATCACATCCGAGTTAGGATCAAAAGCTACTAACTCCTCAAAGGTCTGAAGCATCTCATGCGACTCCCTCATCTCATAAATGGGTTCACCGTTCCTGATTCCGGGAAGTATCGTTCGAGAGCCCAGAATGACAGTATCTTGAGAGGGAAGCGGGTTCTCGTTCAGTTTTGGAATGGATTGGATAAAATCCCTTAACTCTCGAGCTTTCGCCTTAGCACAGAATGAGCCCGGAAGACATTTTTGATTGGCTAAGCTATTCAGAGGATTTTTACTGCAGCCCTCCAAAAACACAATAATTCCCAAACTAATTAATAATAAACATCCTTTTTTCAATGGATCCCCCTTAAAACAACTAGGTTCTACAAATGATAACGCTTAGTGTCAATGCTAATTCAAATAGGTAAAAGACGGGAAGATTCCCCCCATCACCGGCTAGACTCCTCTAAGCTTGGAGTGAGCCTTGAGCACAAAGAATGCCATGATTTTTTAGGCTAATTAAGCAGAGCAAGTTCCAGAAAACGGAGTTTTAAAGCCTGTTTTTGTCCTTTTATTAAATAAAAAATAGGGAGGCACTCAAGGTGGCGGCAAAAGTCTCTATAAGTCTTTGCAATTTAGAAAAAAATAGTTCGGACCAGCCTCTTAAAAAGCCCATTCAAAGGGAGCAGGTTGGATTTATTTGCTTTTCTTACATTATGAAGAAAATTCCTTTTTTGATGGGTTGATTGTGTTTCTTTTAATAGTTCATACTAAAGTTAAGGAAGTAACGTTTTTGGGAGGTCCTATGAATACAAGATCAATGTTGATAGCAATTTCGTTGTTTTGTTTCTCTTCGTTTCCAGATACGTTATCTACGGTGGATAAAACTTTTAAGAACGAGCCCCCCCCCCCCCAAAAAAAACCATTTTG
>VGSE01000164.1 GCA_016875135.1 Deltaproteobacteria bacterium | reverse complement strand
AGCCGTATTTGACCAATCAATTTTTTTGCAGACGTCTGCAAAGCCATAGCAACACCCTCTAAAAAACCATTCTAAACTTTAAATGTGTTGCAATTATGTTTGTTGGTTATAACTTTATTTACGGCCATTATAACTCAATAAGAAATGGGCTTTTATCTCTCCTATCCGTTCCTATCCGTCAATTTGTTCGCATTGGATAAAGAATGTTTACTTGTACTGTTGCTGAAGGTGATCATCTATGACACATTGAACATTTGGGAAAGCACTTTATCTTCCCTGCTGAATACCGAGTTGTTGCGACAGAGAGCCGCCTGGCTCAGATCGCCTGTCAAAAGAGTCTAATTGATCTCTCAGCTTTTTATATACCTCTTCCAAATTATTAGGATCCGTTTCCGGCGTGCAGTTAAACTTCTGTACACAATAGACATAACCATAACCGCCAATGTTTTGCATGAATTGATTTTGGGAGGTAACCGTGCAAGTCTGGAATGGATAGTTGTAGACATTTCCGACAGTACCAATGCAACTTCCCCAGTAAGTAGAGACAGAGTTTACGGCAAAGCCACTAAAAGTTGTAGACAAGGCAAGAACCACGAACAAATTACGTAACCAATTTTTCACACTTAACTCCTTTTATAAGGTCGTACTGTATTCTTGTTGCATGCGACGTGCCTATCACCCCTCTTTCACCCGTCTTTTGGTTTTTTAAAAAAATTCAACGAGTTGTGCAGGGTTTGGTCAGTTGAAAATAAGCTGACACCTGTTAAACTTTTTTTACCGCCCTCGAAAAAATCTAAAAATCATTATTAGAAACAATAGCTTAGATTATTGTGTCTATGGGCGTTGCAAAAGCTAGGACTTCGACACCTTTTTCCCTCTTTCGTATAGAGACTCGCGGCGGCGAAGCTAGCCCCGGGAGGGCCCATTAAATCGCTGTTTACTCGCTATAACTTTATTTATGGCCATTATAACTCAATAAGAAATGGGCTTTTATGCTGCTTATCCGTTTGATAAAAACCTCCCCTCATCATAATTTGATCGAGTTGCATGTAAGTGTGTCTTGCTATCTGAAGTAAAGGGGCACACTGCTGAGGGACTCCAGGCATCGGCAGGTATTAAAGGTTTTCTTAGATTATGAAGAAAATTCCTTTTTTGCTGCCTTGATTATGTTTTTTAAAATAGGTCATACTTCAATTAAAGAGAAACTCTCTGAAGTTGGTGGTCACTATGAAAACACGTTTTAGAAATATAATTATCAGTTTGGGTGGAGGCGAATTTCAAAAAATAGGGCTTTTGAAATTACTATCCATTTCTAGAAGAGATGTTGTGAGCCATGTTTGAACCCGAAAATGATCTTGAACGTTCTTTGATGAAGGCGGCTACGGATCCGAGTCACCGACCACAGTTCTATCGGGATCTGCTTGGATCTGTGGTGTTTGTCATCAACGCCAACCCACAACCGCTTGCTGTTCAGGATGGTGTGCTCCAGCAAGGTGCGCAAGTTGCAATTCAACCGTGGGAACGAAATGGCGTGAGTTGGCTTCCCATTTTTTCGTCCTTGAGTCGCCTACAGCAGTCGCTTCAAGTCGAAGCAACCTATCTTCAACTAAACGCAAGAGACTTTTTTGAACTTACAAGTGGCGCGAATGTCGTACTCAATCCGGGTCATGATTACGGCAAGGAGTTCTTACCTGAAGAAATAGCCGGAATGTTAGACAGTTCTATCTTCCGAGCGGGAAGTGGATACAGAGTTGAGCAAGAAACCAAAGTGCTCCTTGGTCAACCAGCGAAGTATCCAACGGAATTGGTAACTGCGCTTTCTCGATTGTTTACCAAACACCGTGGAGTCAAAGCAGCCTACTTGGCTCATTTTTTCAACGCGTCACGCGATGAAGCGCCGCACACATTGATTGGCATAGATTCCGAAGGTGACTGGGACTCGATCGTCGGAGAAGCAGGAATGGTGGCTCAAAATGTTTTGGCGTCCGGCGAAATCGTTGACTTTCTTCGCGTATCGAAATCGGATAGCGGTCCCTCTCAATACTTGTTGAACGAGACGAAACCTTTTTACCGACGTTCTTAAGAAATGGGCTTTTATGCTGCTTATCCGTCTATCCATAGCCACATTGTGTCGTTAATGTTTTGCGTAATTAGGTCGAAACCCTTAGAGATGGAGAACTACATAGTGGTCTTGTGTCGACAGTATAGTGCTATTGTTTTACTTTTAGTATCCATAACTTGCCATGCGGAACATATGAAAGACAAAGACAATTTGGCGGATCGCCCCTATTCTAAACAGGGAGCGGGAAGTAATTGCTTCGAAAGCCTTTCGGATAGACAGCTCAAACTGCTCTCGCAAATTCGTCAAAAAATTCACAACTCCGCCGACCTATCGCCCGAGGCTCTCCACGACTTTATCTCCCAATCAAACCTTCCTCCCAGCGAAAAAAATGCTCTAGCTACCCTCGCATTCGGTGAAATTATTTCGAAAGCACGGATGGAGGGCTTCAAGACGTCTGCTCCAAAAGAGCTCGCAAAGCTCGAATCGATGGGAGTCTACAGCGATGGAAAACTAGACTTAAAGAACCTGAATCCAGCGCGGTTCCAAGAGGCCAAGTCCATATTACAAAAAATTTTTCCTGAGCAGAAAGATCAATTGGAAAAGTGGACTGGAGCGGGACCACAGAAGCCCATTATGTTGGGCGAACAAGTCATAATGCCAGAGGCGTTCAACAAAGATCCGAAAGCGCGCGTTTTATCCATCGATGAATACAGGAAATCCATTCAAAATCTGGAGCAAAACTTCGAGGGGGCAATGCGTAATTTCGCAGAAGCCGCTAGCGAAGCAGGTGGCGTCTGGGATCAGGCAAAGCATGGCCTCTTTGGAAAAAACGGAGAGGAATCAGAGGCTACCAAGCGAATGAACAATTGGTCGGATCGTGCTATCAAAATTGTTAACCAACTTTCAGAAATCTATGGCTATCCGCCCGAGAAAACGATTGCTCTGCGCGATTCTATTTCAAAAGGTCTGCACGATGCGAATGCATCCATTGATCGCGGTCTGCGGCAGTTCGAAATGGCAGCAGCCGTTGCCGTTACTTTGCCGCTCACCTACCCTGCCGCGGTTTTGGTGTCGGGGGCTAGCTCGCTCATTGGTACTTCCGCTGCTTTCGCGGGCGCCAGCGCCGCTGTGGCGGCAAGTGTTAATACGGCAATGGGCAAAGGAAACTTCCTCTGCAATTTAGGAAAGAGTTTGCTTGAGGATGGCCCGCAAACCTTTGCGATGGGCATCGCATTCGGAGGGGCAATTGGGGGGGCATTTAAGCTCACCCCGTGGGCCCTAAAAGCAAGGGGCGTAAGCTCTGCAGTCACTGGCGGCATTACAACGACAGCTGCCGGCACATTACTGGCTGGTGGAATTTATCATACCAGGCAAGACTTCATAACGGCCAAAGAGCTGGGGGTTCTCGCAAAAGCTGCACGCGCCGAAGGGAAAACAGAGCTTGCTCACGAATACGAAAGAATGGCTTACGATGTGGCGGCCAAGGGGGCGATGAAAGTTGCCGCTTCCGTCGTTATTGCCGCAGCCGCAAAAGCCTCCGGAAACTCCGGATCCCTACCTAAAAAGGTGGAGCAAAAACCGGCCGACCACCATCCGGAAGGTCCAGTCGTCACAATTGAAAACAGTCATTTTGGGCATGCGGTCGTTTCGCACAAGGGAGAAAGGTTTTCAAATAATCCGGGTGGAAAAACCAGAGTCACTCGTCAAACGAGCCTTCCGCGTGGAATCCATGTAGAACTACCCCCGGGCTATAAAATGATCCCCAATCCACAGAGATCTCTGAGCTGCGTCAACGGGGTTTGTAAGATTCTGGATCGCGCAGGAATTCAGTCAACTTCCGGATTATCTCGGCATATCCCGTCTGAATTTCTAAAAAATATTCTTAATAAGGGACTGCGCGATACAAACGGAAAACCCATTGATTTCAAGATTTACCAGACAGGAACCAATGGACCCGGTAAGATCCTTACTCGTTCCGATTTAAACCTCACAACCCTTCCTGCGAATGCTGCATTTGTTCTTCTTATATTTGGGGTCTCTATTGACAATCCCGAACCGAAAAAGTAGGCGACGCCTCAAATGGCCGCTTGATTCCGTATAGAGACTCGCGGCGGCGAAGCTAGCCCCATGAGGACTTAAACCGCCGTAGCAACAAACTAATGTTTCTTGGACAACGCACTTTGTAACTTTTTCATGCGGAGATTTACTGTAATTTTGAGGGGGGTTTGTTGGACAGGGCGGTTGCAACTGTAGATTTTGAAATGTGAAGCTCATTAGCAATTTGCCGAATTGTTTTACCAGAAGCTCTTAATTCTAAGACTTGGTCTTTTTCAAATACTCTACGGCGGCCAAGAATCACGCCCTTTGCTTTTGCATTGTTCAATCCAGCCTTCACGCGCTCTTTTATAAGAGCTGCTTCAAACTCTCCCATTGCCCCTATAATTTGCATTAGAAGACGGCCTGATGAAGTCGTTAAATCAATTTGGTCTTTGAGCGAGATAAACTTAATACCCAACTCATCAAATTCTTGAAGAGTGAGAATCAAATGTTTTAGAGAACGAAATAGGCGGTCAATCTTCCAACATATAACAATATCGAATTTTCGTTGTTTAGCGTCTGCTATTAACTTCTTTAGTGCCGGGCGATTGTCATTGGTACCCGTCCTTCCAATATCTTCATAAATCTCAACGTCATTAAATCCACGGGCTTTGCAGTAGGCTAATAGTTCTGAACGTTGCAACTCAGTGCTTTGGTCACTGGTACTTACACGTAAATAAATTGCCACTTTAGAAGTCATACTGCACCTCTCTATTTACAATATTACCAGATCGTAATAACATTGTAAATACGATGAAGAGCTATAACATTCCAAAACGAGTATATTTAGAGGGCGATAAGAAACTATTCACCATTCGGATTCACCTTAAGCTTCAAGAGGCCCTGCAAAAAGAGGCTAAGAAGAGGGGCTACAATTTAACTGAGCTA
>VGSE01000163.1 GCA_016875135.1 Deltaproteobacteria bacterium | reverse complement strand
ATTTTTCCAGGGACGGAGCTTGGGGATTGTCGGGTTTCAGCACGATTCATTGAGCCCCTAACCTTAGCTTGGGTTGGGGCTAACGGAAAGCGAGAAAAGAGGTTTGTCTGTTCATACCTGCAAGCCTAATTTAATTGAGATTGGATGGTCTACCGCTCTGCGGCAGAGTGTTTTCTCCGTGTGTGGAAGGATCTAGAGATTGGATATCGGATGACCTTTTCTGGCCCAAAAGATTTTCCGGTCTTACGAGTCCTCCGCCTAAAGTCGGGACCCCGTCCAAGGAATTTATATTTGGGTCTACATTTTCTGCAAAAGGAGCAGCTTGAAGCCGCTCTCTAGCTAATTGCTCTTGGAGGCGTTTTTTACATTTAGGACAAGGGCCTGCTTGTCCAGCCGGTCCACCACCCATGGGGCCATCTCCCATCGGCCCGCCACCGCCGCGACGGCAATTAGCTAAGCTTAAGAGACAAAGAAAGAGAAAAAAAGAGTGTTTAATGGCCTTCATGAATTACCCCCAAAAAAAAACTAAAGTGATGCACCATACTTAGGGTTCAAGATTTAGGCCAAGGAGCTAGGCAAGAGAATTTGAGAGAAAATGATCACTTTTTTGACGCCGATTTTAGGCAAAGGGTAGGTGTCAAAAGATTGGGCAGGGCCGGCCTCTTTATTTTTATTGTGTAAGTGGGTTCTTACGCTTCGTAATAGCACATGTAGGAACACAAGTTTTGCAATCCTCCCTTATCGCCATACTATCTCACACACACGCGATTTCGCCCTTGGTTTTTGGCATCGAAGAGAGCTTTATCCGCGAGAGAAATGAGTTGTTCGGGGGTGTTACTCGTTGAATCTAAAGCGACAACTCCTAAGCTAATCGTGACTAAAATTCTTTTGTCTTCAAAAATATACGGGTGTTGTTCGATCTTGGAGCGAATCCTTTCGGCTACATCAATCGCAATTTGAGATTGAGTGCCGGGAAGAAGAAGAACGAATTCCTCTCCTCCGTACCGTCCTAATGCGTCCGTCGGACGGATCATTTTATTTTTAATAAGGTCGCAAGTTTCCTTAAGAACATAATCCCCGGCAGGATGTCCATAGGTGTCGTTAATTTTTTTGAAAAAGTCGATGTCAAAGATAATAAAGCTCAAAGGAGCATTTCTGAGTTTGGCTTTAGTAAATTCTTCTTGAAGAGTTTCAATGATCGCTTTTCGATTAAAAATACCGGTTAAGCTGTCGGTGGAATAGTCATAATTGCGCAATCCTGCTCGAGTTTCAATTTGCCCCTGACGCACAAATTTAAAAAGAGTATTTCCGCAGCGAATATGATCACCTTCATTTAAAATACGAGGGACATTGGGTACGAGTTTTTCATCATTCACAAAGGTACCATTAGTGCTACCGAGATCTTTGGCCGTGACTCCATTTTCGGTTAGCATGAATTCGGTGTGCTTTCTTGAGATCGAGGTTTCGGGGATGGAGATATCATTAGAAATTTCGCGTCCCAAAACCATGTTTTCTTTGTTGAAAAGAAAATATTTTCCTAACGGTCTCCCATTAATAATGACAATAGCCGGAGGGTTAGTTTTAGCTTCGGCAATCACATCGGCAATCGTTTTTCCGTCGACCGCTCGAGTTTTAGTGGGTTCTGCTTTTTCTAGAGCTGGAGTTTGGGGGAGGGTGGCCGTTTTGAGGTTGGGGTTGTATTTAGGCTTTGACATGACCTAAATTATATCACAAAGATTCTCGAAGTAGACGCTTAGCCTCTTCAACACCGGGCTGATTAAATGCGTTAACTTGATAAAATTCCCCGGAAATAGCACAGGCTAATTCTTGAAAAAGAAGGAACGCACCAAGGGTGCGACATGTCAACTCTTCAAACACAATCTGGTAAGTGGGAGTTCCTGCTGAATTTAAACTTTTTGCAGTGGCTTGAAGAGCTTTGGAGTTGATCTCTTCAAAACTGTGATGGCACAAATACTCGAACTGCGGAGAAGGTACGGGTGAAGTACCTACTTTTAGGCTCTCTGAGTTTTCTTTAAGGTCAATAAATCCAATCAATTTATTCTGAGGCCCTTCTTTAAAAAGTTGAAGTAAGGAGTGCTGGTCTCGAGTTCCAAGAGATCCTACAAAAGTGGGGCCGACTGACATCCCTTCAGTATTTTTCTTTCCGAGGCTCTCCGCCCAAAGTTGGACAAACCAATCAGTGAGAAGTTTTAACTGAGAAAGGTAGGGCATGAGGTAGTGAATCGAACGATTTTCTTTTTTGTCCCACCAAAAAGAGGCCAGAGCATACTGATAAGCGGGATTATCTAGTAAATTAAGTGTAGCCAGGTGTCTGCGTAATTGTTTTGCTCCATCCAAGAGGGCTAGGATATCAATTCCTCCAAGCGCCATAGGAAGTAATCCTACCGACGTCAGAACACTAAATCTTCCACCGATATTAGGGGGAACCGGGAGATTGAGATAACTATGAGTATTTACCCAGCGTCTTAGCTCGCCTGAGTTTGGGTCGGTAATCAAAACCGTTCCCTTTGGATCTAAAAAACGACTTAAGTGAAAAAAACCGGAGAGAGTTTCCGTGGTGTTACCCGATTTCGAAATAATCAAAGTCGCCACTTTTCGGCGACTCACAAACGATTTTGCTCTCTCAATCGCCCACCGATCGACATTGTTCAGCCAGAAGATCGGAAATTCATTTTCCTCTTTTTCAGATCGTAAAGCTTCGAGAACGCAGGCAGCCCCTAAGTGAGAACCGCCAATTCCACACACCAACAACCCTTCATAGCGTGCTCTTAACTCCTTTGAAATTTGTTGCAAGGTCGCGATTTCCTCAGCGGGGATTCTTTCCGGCCAATCAAAAAAGCCCAAAGTCTGGTTTTCGAATTTAGCGTTTAATGCATTATGGGCACTTTCGAAGAGGGGGAGTCTATTGAAGTTTTGCAGAGTTTTAGAAAACTCAAAAAGTGTCGTAAGATTAATTGTAAATCCTGGAAGCGAGTAATTTTTCAAACCATTTTCTCCATTTCTTTGGCGATTACTAAACGTTGAATCTGATTAGTTCCTTCGACGATTTGAAGGGCTTTCGCGTCCCTAAAAAAACGCTCGACTTCTTCCTCTTCTTGGTAGCCTCTCTCGCCTAAAAAGTGAACGAGATCGTGGCTCACTTCCATGGCTAGGTCAGAACCCAAAAGTTTAATGTGAGAGGCTAAAACCTTAATGTCCTGATCTTGATCTTTAAGCTCTGAAGCGATCGTAATCAAACTTTTAACCGCTTGAAGGCGTGCGTAATATTCTCCAAATTTATGGGCGATAGTGTCTTTAAAAGGGCAAGATTGACCAAAGTTTCCATTGAGTTCTTTTTGCATGCGCTCGATCGCAGCCGTAGCAAGTCCAGTTCCGCAGGCCCCAATTCCGATCCTTCCGGTATCAAGTTGTGAGAGAGCTACGGTAAAGCCTTCCCCTTCTTTGCCTAAGCGTTGGGCTTCGGGAATAAAGCAATCTTCAAAAATAAGTTCAGTTAAGCTTGAGGCCTTTAGCCCTAACTTGCTCTCTTTTTTTCCAATCCGAAGCCCGGGTGTATTTTTCGTTACCAAAAAGGAGGATATCCCCTGAGTTTTGTGAATTCCTGTTCGTCCCATCACTAAAAAGAGATCGGCATCAGTTCCATTGCTACACCAACATTTTGTGCCAGTGAGCGAATAACCACCCTCGACCTTTTTAGCTTTCAACATCAGTCCTGAAGCATCGCTACCAGATTGAGGCTCAGAGAGAGAAAAAGCTCCGAGCCACTCACCCGAAGTGAGTTTGGGAAGGTAAAGTTGTTTTTGGTTGTCATTTCCAAAAGCCAGAAGCCCACCCATGACAAGATTGGTTACTGCGATGGTTACCGAAAATGCATTAGGCCCCTTGGCCAGTTCTTCGATGACTCCATAATGGCAGCGATAGGACATCCCGCTACCCCCGTAAGCTTTCGGAACGGCAAGGGCCGTTAAACCTTCCTTGGCAAAAGTTTTAAAGACGTCGGGTCTAAAAAGCTGGGTTCGGTCATCGGCTAAAGCGGTCGGAAGAACCCAACGACGATAGAGTTGTTGGGCTTTTTCACGACACTGAGCTTCGTCTGTTTTTAAAGGAGGATAAAAGGTCAAAGGCACAGGTTTTATTTCTCCTTCAGATTGAGAAGTGATTTTGCAATGATGATTCGCATGATCTCATTGGTGCCGGCTCCTATTTCTAGAAGCTTGGCGTCTCTCATGTAGCGCTCTACCGGATATTCTTTCATGTAGCCGGCACCGCCTAGAAGCTGAATCGCTTCAAGACCTGCTTTGGTTCCCATTTGGGCTGTAAAGAGTTTGCATTTAGCTCCTAATGATGGGTTTGTGTCCCCCAAATCAAATCGTTGAGCTGCAGCGTAACACAGAGCTCTTCCGGCATCGAGTACTGTTGCCATTTCAGCGATGCGTTCTTGAACCATCTGAAAGTGAGCTAACGGCTTTCCAAATTGGGTGCGATCTTGCACGAAGCGACTCGAATAATTAAGACAGGCCGAAGTAATCCCTAAAGAAATTCCTGAAATAGTAATTCGCTCCAGGTTTAGATTTTTCATCATGTGACCAAGGCATTCGTTCTCTTTACCAATTAAGTTCTCTTGAGGGACTTCGCAATCTACAAAAGCTAGTTCGGCTGTGGGAGAAGCTCTCATTCCCATCTTTTTTAATTTTTTGCTGACTTTAAATCCGGGGAAAGTGCTTTCGACGATAAATGTACTGATATCTTTTCTTGCGGAGCCGGTTTTCGCGTAAACCACAAAGATATTCCCGCCGGGGCCGTTAGTGATGTAGGTTTTAGCTCCATTGAGGATATATTTGTTTCCCTTTTTCACAGCTCGGGTCGAAAGCCCTAAGGCATCACTGCCTGCCTCAGGTTCCGTCATGGCCATAGCTCCTAACCATTCTCCTGAGATCAGTTTTGGAAGGTATTTTTGTTTTTGGTCTTGAGAAGCATTGGCGTAAATATTGTTCACACACAAGATTGAGTGGGCTAAATAAGAAAGAGTAGTAGAGGCACAGGCTTCAGCCAGTTTCTCCATCACTAAAG
>VGSE01000162.1 GCA_016875135.1 Deltaproteobacteria bacterium | reverse complement strand
TATGATCCTTCTCAATCGAGACAGTTTCTTTTATTTGAAAAAGAAGGTTTTATTTGTAAAGAGGGAACAAAACTCTTTCTAACCCCTAAAGGAAGACTACTTGCCGATATTGTCACCGAGCGATTGGTGGATGATTGAAAAAACTTGAAAGCGCAGATTTCCCCCCTGGCTAAAACTCACTTTTTGAAAGAAAAGTTTTCTGCCAAGGAGGTAAATAAAAACAGCACCTCTTTGTAAGGAGTATTCTCTTACAAAGTTTTAAGGTTTCTCGAAACTCAAGAGTTAGAAGGGGACTTCCTCATCTCCCATTCCTCCGCCTGACACTTCCCCACCTAGAGAACTCTCTAGGCCAGTAGCTGGAGCAAAGTCGCTTCCTGCGGAGCTGGAAGTGGTTCGTTCTCCCGACCCACCTAAAAATTGAACCGACTGAGCGACAATCTCAGTTGTATAGCGTTTGTTGCCTTCTTTATCGTTCCACTCTCTAGTTTGTAGACGACCTTCGACGTAGGCTTGGCGCCCTTTAGAGAGATACTGTCCGCAGAGTTCGGCCATTTTTCCCCAAATAACCACTCTATGCCATTCAGTTCTTTCCTGTTTTTGACCATTTTTATCTGTCCAGCTCTCGTTAGTTGCCAAATTAAAGTTAGCAACTGCTCCACCGTTAGTGGTGTAGCGAACTTCGGGATCTCCCCCAAGCCGACCAATTAATATTACTTTGTTGACACCGCTTGCCATATATCCTCCAATGAATCTTTAGTATCTTCACTCATAAAGACAGGCTACACTTGAGTCAAGAAACTAAAGGGCGCGTCTTAATGGAAATCGATAAAAACAACCGAAAAAGTCGAATTCTCATGGGTGAGGCTCAATGTTCCATGGTTCAGCGCGTTATTGCAAGGTTCATTGATCTCATTGTCACTACAGCCATTTTTTTAATTGGAAGTTGGTTTTGGTTCCCTTTAGGCTGGATTGGAGCGGTGCTTTATACAGGAGTCCAGGATTCCTTGGGACAGGGACAGAGCTTGGGTAAAAAAATCATTGGGTTGAAAGTGATCGAAGACTATTCGGGTCTTCCTTGCTCTGTATCAAACTCTGTGTTTAGAAATGTCCCATGGATGATGAGCGCATTTTTTCTGCCGTTTCCAGTAGTTGGAGTGTTGGCGCTTTTTATTTTGATTCCCCTTCTAAGCCTGGAAATTTATTTGGTCCTAACTTTAGATTCTGGAGTTCGGTTAGGAGATGTCATGGGGAACACTTTGGTTATCGAGAGTCACGAAGCTCTTATTGGCGCGCCGTAATAAATCTTGAATTTCCTTTAGTAGAAACCCAAACTCTTTCTTGCTATAATTAAATTAGAATTCAATCAGTTCTCTCCCTATTTTAACAAAATCAAATGAAATTAGAAATTAGTGGCAAGAGTTTATCGCTACTAGTTTAGGTGCGACCAATGGACTTAATTAAATCCATTTTTACCAAAACTGTTGTTGGGTTGGATATTGGTGTTTCTGGAATAAAAGCGGTTGAACTAAGCTCAGACAAAAATACTTCTTTAGTAGCTTATAATCGAATTTCATTGCCGTGGGATACGATATCGCCAGATGGAGTTATTAAAAATGAAGCAGCGATTGTTTCTGCACTTAAAAAGCTTTTTTCAGGGAAAACATTTAGCACTCGGACTGTGAGTGTGGCTGTATTTGGAAACTCGGTTTTGAGCAAGCCGATTCTTATGCCGCCGATGAAGCCAAAAGACATTGAAGAGCAAATTTATTGGGAAGCTGAGCAATATATTCCATTTAACATTGATGAGTGTCAGATTGATTTTGCTGTAGTGGGAAACACGGTGACCAAAGTTGAATCCGGGACCCAATCTGCGATGGAAGTTTTACTAGTGGCTGCGAAAAAAGACTACCTTCAAAGCTTCTCAAATTTAATTGAGAGTGCCGGTTTAAATCCCAAAGTACTTGATTATCAGCCCTTTGCTATAGGAAATGCTTTTGAATTTAATTATGGCGACGAACTAGGGGAGGAAGCTCAAGGAGATACTGATGTTATTGTAGATTTTGGTGCCGGGTCTACAAAGCTGTCATTCATCGAAAAAAAGAATGTGATCTATACCAACAAAGTTAGTGCCTGTGGTTTAGGTTGTACGATGCTTTTAGCCGAGAGACTCGGTGAAAGCATTGATCAAGCTGAGCAAATCAAATTAACCGAACCAGATTCCCCTTTGATTCATCCCATCATTACCGACTACATCACTCTTCTAACTACAGAAGTTCAAAAAAATATCGATGTGTTTTTCAGTGGCTCGCCTGACCGGCATTTAAGAAAGGTCTTCTATTGCGGTGGGGGAATGAAAACTCCCGGCTTAATCGACCAGTTATGCACAATTTACCCTGAGCAAACTGAACAACTTAACCCTATAAGACATCTGCGATTTCCGAAAACGGGTACTAATAAAAACCTGATTAGAGATCTTTCCTGCCTTGGCACAGTAGCTGTGGGGTTAGCCTTGAGGAAATCCGGAGACCAATCGTGATTCGAATTAATTTAAAAAAGAATCAACAAAGATCGGGGATCAATCCGAACCTCAAGTTGGATGCCAATCTTTTGAAGTCGTTCTCTCTTTCAAAAACTACCGTGGACGCAAGCTTTTTGATTCTTACCTTCGTTTCTCTTTCTTTAGCCGTTGTTCCGCATCTAATCTACGTAAAATATCGAGAGCATGTGCAGAAAACGTACGAAAATAATTTAAAAACGATAGAAACCGAAGAATCTAAAGTAAACGCCGAAATTAGTAACTTTCAAACTTTGCAGAATGAACTAAAAAGCTTGGAAGAACTAGAAAGTAAAGTAGGTCAAAAACTAAACGTAGTAACAAAATTACAAGAATCTCGAAAAGGACCGGTTAACCTTCTTGACAGTGTCGGACAACTTTTGCCTCAAAGAGTTTGGTTAACTAAAATCGAATTAAACTTCGATGCAAATAGCAGCTTACAAATATCAGGAAATGGGTATTCAACTGAGGACGTGGCTGAGTTTGTGGATGCTTTGAATAAATCGGTTTATTTCCAGAAGGTTAATTTGGACAATGTGTCGACTCAAAAAGAAGGGGAACAACAAGGCAGCGTGAAGTCATTTTTTGTTTTCGCAGTCCCCAAATCTTTCTGAGCAAGAAACTAAAAAACATGTTTTGGCGTTGTTGTTAAACCATTAAGGGTATCTTTCCATGAATGAGAAGTTAAAGTCCTCTCTTTTTATTCTCTTTTTAGGAGTTCTTTGGGGAGGGTATAAATTGTATGATTTCTTTAATGGGGAGCAGGTTCGGTTTCAAACTCAACTAGAGCAAAAAAATAAAGAGTTACTCAATGCAAAGAATGAGCTTGAGAGATTAAAAAATTTCTCTACGAGGTTAGAAGAGGTAAAAGCTAGAGTAAAAAAGACTAATAATGAGTTTGAAGAGGCCTTAGAGTACATACCAAGAACATTAGATTTTTCAAAGTTGTTAGCCAAACTAAACTTGTTAGCTCGAAATAGTGGCGTGGAAATTGAGGTATTTAAACCGTTAAAAGATCAAGAGAAGCCCTCAGCTGAGGGAAATTCTACTGAGGAAAAGACCCCTTCATTTTATCAGACAGTTACTCTAGATTTGAAGTTGAATGGTGGGTTTGCTCAGACCTTAATGTTTTTTGATCAGATTTCACGACTTAAGAGAATTCTCAATGTTGAGAGCTTGAATATGACTCCTAAGACTATTGATGAACAACGTGGTCTTGCAGCCAATCTGACTCCAATTGAGACAAATATTGTCTTAAAAACCTATAGGTTTTCAGAATGAAATTATTTTTTTTAAACAGGGTATTGATTCTTATTATATTGTCTTTGAAGGGTAGCACTGTCTATTGTGTCGATGCTGCCAAGAATGAGAATATTTACAACCCATCCGGTAAGCGTGATCCTTTTAAAGTTTTATTTTCGGGAGCTGCCGGCCGCAAGCCCACATCAATTTACGCCACTGAAAAATATGATCTCGATCAGTTGACTTTGAAAGCCATTATTAGATTGGGAGGGAAAAGTAGGGCGATGGTCGAAGCTCCAGATGGACAAATATTTGTTCTTATCGAGGGAGAATCTGTGGGTAGAGAGCGAGCGACTTTAAGTCGCATACTTAAAACCGAGATCATATTTTCGCAAAAAACCGCTAACTACCTTGGAAACACAAGCATTATTGAGCGAGTACTTTCTCTTCCGGCTGACAAAGCGGGGGCCGATCGGGAATTAGACTTAGATAATGAAGAGGGAAAAGATGGTTCGAAGAGAAATTCCAAAAAGCAAGGTGTGGAAAAGGATAAAAAAACAAATCGAATTAACGAATTTTCAAATGCCCTTCCAACGAACACGAATGAATCTATCCAAAAAATAATGAATCGACCAGACGAACTTGAAAAACAATTTGACGAGATTATAGGTGGAAAATAGGAGCCTTCGATACTACTGAGGTGGAATTTATGAAAAAAGAAAAAGATAAAAATTCTTTGTGTCTTCAGCGAATAAATTTTCTGACCCGACTGTGTTTGATTTTAATTGTGTTGGTTTTTGGTGGTTATAAAGCCAAGGCCCTCAGTAGTGATTTCGATCTCGACTCTCTTGAGGAATTAGAACTAACAGAGGAAGATAATAAAACTTCAGTCACAACGATTACTTCTAATAACAATAATAACAAACCCGCTAATGTTTCCCGGAAACCTGCGGAGAAAGAACAGGATCTGCCGGGTTTGGATGAACCACAGATCGAACAAGTGGGACTTGATGAATTGGAAGCGGAAATTTCATTGGCTGAAAAAAATGAGATTACTTCCCGACAGACCAAACAGAATTCTGAAAGAGAAAAGCTGCTCAACACAAAAAAAGCTCAAACTCCAATTGATGCTCAGATAATTCCACCAGCAATAAATCAAACCCAATCTGGTAATCAAAGTCTGGCAAACTTAGGACCGGCCCCAAAAAATGAGATATATAATTTGGAGTTCAAGTTGGAAGGCGATGTTTCACGGATTTTTGTGACATCGAAATACAAAATGAGGTATCAAGAGCAGAGAAACTCTGCGTTGAAACAGTATGTGTATGTTT
>VGSE01000161.1 GCA_016875135.1 Deltaproteobacteria bacterium | reverse complement strand
CCTGATTTTGATTCGCGTTCGGTTTTTGGGGATCATTTGAGGTGGTATCTTTTCTAAGTTTGTCATTGCTTTGTTTTGTAGATTTATCGAAAGGTGTTTGGAAAAATGAAGGTGTGGTTTGCTGCCCATCTGTGTTCTTATTCCCAGTAGCGCTATTAGCTTCTATAGAGTTATTGTGGTTGCCAGAGTCTTTTTGTAAAGATGTCTTTGGAATTGACCCTTGAGGGTTGGTAGAAATTCGGTCTGATGTATCGGAAAGGTTCGGTAAGCGTTCGTTAAAAAGTGTTGGTGATTCAGATTGGCCTTTATCGAAAATGAAATCCGGTCTTGGTGAATCTTCGTCGGCCCGGGAGGTTTTCGATTCGTTAGGAGGAGATGATTCTTCTTTTTTTTCGTTGGGTTGTGATTTGGTTTCAGGCGAGCTTTCTTTTGAAGGGTTCTTAAATCCCTGATTGATTGCTGTCCCGACTGTTGTTAAGGCAGGTATAACTGAGCTTAGAGTTGGAAACATAGCTGAACCAATAGCTGATCCAATAGCTGAAACAGCAGCTGAAGGGGTAATTGATGATTTAGATTTGTTAAGTTGGTTAATCTTAGATTCTGCTTCTTTAAGTTTTTCTAGAGCACTGAGATAGGCCACATCTAAGTTAGCACCTAGAGGCCCATTTCTAGTTTCAATGTCAGTCAAAATGTCCCCTCTCAGGTTTTCAATTTGCTGATGGAGTTTGGCTGTAGAAGCTGGATCTTTGTTGTCAGTTTTAACGGGGGGTAAAAAATTTAGTAACGCAGCCTCGAGTGCTCCACTTGGGAGTTCGTTTAAAGCAAGATCAGAACTCGATCGGTCCTGATTTAGGAATTCGGTTTGAGCTTTTTGAAGGTGGTCCCAATCTGAAATTAGGCCTTTAGCGCGACTAGACAGTAATGCTAATTGTTTTTTATCGTCTGCACTAAGCTCAAGCGATTCTTTTTCTATGTCTTTAAGAAGTTTCTTTAGAGTATCAATTTCTTTTGCCATTTTCGGCTTCTCTTTAGGATCAGAGCTCAAATCAATCGTTTTTTTACCTCGTCCACTCGGAAGTAACTTCAACAAAGCCTCAAAATTTGAAATCGATTGCTCAAGTGCGATTAAAGAAGCATTTTGGGGAGGCTTGGTTAAGTTTTGGATCCGTTCCTCAATTTTAGAAAGTTTCGACAGTACCTGTTCAACCGTCAAGAATTCGGCTTCAACTTTTTTTAGGTCCTCATCCAGTTGTTTGAAGAGGCGCAAGTCCTCAGGAGTGATTTTTGCCTTCTGTTTTTCTATGCTTTCCCTGTGTTTTTTTAGCTGTTCAAGCATGTCTTTACGGGCGTCTAGAGCTCTTGCGTTCTCGTAATCGAGCCCATCAATCGGCACATGGTTTCCCCTGGTTTCGTCAATACGAAAGTTGCGAATGTCTATAGCTTTTAAGCTCTCATTCGAGTTTTTCACGGCATCGATTAAACTCATAATCTCCTTGTAGAGGTTAGAATCTTTAGTGAAGCGGAAGGTGGGTTCGATTGTTCCAACACTGTTAAACTCGGATTCTGGGATTCCTGAGTGGGCATCAAAAGCTAGAGTTGAAATGGTAATTAGGTTTAAGACCGTAACCATCCAAACCGAAATCAAATGATGAGAGAATCGCCTCATTAATCTTACCCGCTACGAAGTTGTATAAGCCACTAAGGGTTAAGATCTGCAAGTTAGGGGCCTACACCGGAGTAAGACCAACACGAATCAGTTTTTGGTAACTTAGCCGTGTATACTTTTAGAGTTTGAATATCTAGTATTCACTGTGCTTAAAGAGAAAAAAAGATTTTCTCCAAGAGTTAGACAACAGTGAAGGAAAGTTAGACGACCATAGAGCTGGTGCTAAATATCTGGAATCGCTCTGAAAAACACTCGGAGCGTGAAGCAAAAGGAAAAGTGAAGAGTTTTTATTCGTATAAAGGGAAGTTCATTCGTCCCAACGGATACACGAGGTTGGTTATTTCCCCTTCTTCTTCAAACTCCAAAATTCATCGAGATCGAACTTCTTTAAAATCTCCTAGAGGGGCCACGACCCCGACCACCAAATCTTCTGCCGCCTCGGAAAGCAAACTTGGGTTTGGGTTTGACTCCGGTAATAATTCTCTCGGCATCAGTATCCACAGGAGTAACAAAGCTTAAAGCATTCCCAGTTCTGCCAAACCTACCCGTGCGGCCGATTCGATGAATATAATCTTCATGAGTCTCAGGAAGATCAAAATTGATCACATGCTCAATATCGGTCACGTCAATTCCACGCCCCGCAAGATCGGTGGCCACCATGATCGGATGACTGCCTCGACGAAATTTATCTAAAGCATCTTTCCTTTGCCACTGAGTGCAGCCCCCATGGAGCCGTACTACTTTGTGCCCCTCACGATAAAGTAAGGTCGCTAATCGGTCTGTCCGTATCTGGGTTCTTGCAAAGATGAGAACCTTTCCTTGACGTTCCTCAAGCTCTTTTAAGATCAGGCCATTTTTTCCATCCATGCTAACCTCAATCGTTTTTTGCTCGACCTGAGCAGACGGCTTTATTTCGGTGTCGATGGCAACTCTGACAGGGTTTTTTAAAAGCTGTTGAGCTAGACCTTGAATCTCGTTCGGAAGGGTCGCACTAAAAAGTAGAGTTTGCCGTTCTTTTGAAACATGTTTCATGATCTCTTTAATCTGAGGAGCAAATCCCATGTCCAACATTCTGTCTACTTCGTCCAAAACCAAGAAGTTGACCCCGCTTAAATCGACAGTGCCTTCTTGCAAGTGATCATTAAGTCTTCCCGGAGTAGCCACAATATAATCGGCTCCTCGCTCAAGCTCATCTCGTTGCCTTCTAAACGACTCTCCGCCTACCACTAAACTTCCGTACATGCCGAGTCCTTTTCCCATTTGCCTTAGGACTTGATTGATTTGAGCGGCAAGTTCGCGGGTTGGACACAATATCAAAGCTTGCTTGGTAGGCTCAGAATATAAATTAGTTAAAAGCGGAATTCCAAAAGCTCCGGTTTTACCGGTACCTGTTTGCGCCGTTCCTAAAATATCTTTTCCTTCAAGAGCGAATGGAATCGAACGTTGTTGAATGGGAGTTGGAGCCAAAAAATTCATCTTGCCTAAAGACTTTGCTAAAGCTTGCGGAAGCTGAAGATCGTTAAATGTATTAAATGTATTCACATCACCTTCTTTTGAGCGCACGGAACCTCTGACGAGTTCGATGAAACCCGAAATATATTAAGTTTTATTTTCAATCGAATAGTAGTGAGGATTGCTCAATTAAGAGAGAGTGTCAGTATTGCTCACCAGGCGACCCGCTTTCACAAGTCTTCAACTCGAATTTGTCGGCACCTTAGCAGCCTTTAGGGTTTTTAGCACGAAAATAATTTCGCGAGGCGTAAGACCGCCCTGAAATAACTAGAAATTACATAATGTTAGAGATTTAAACCTTGTCAGTAGACGTCTTTAAAATCGTTACTATAATGTTAAGCAGAACTTTTTAGGAGGCTTTTACCATGGGTATGATCAAGCGAATCTTCTTATTTGTGATCGTTAATATTTTAGTGGTCACTACTATCTCTTTAGTGCTGAACCTTTTAGGAGTTAGGCCTTACTTAACCCGTTCGGGGATCGACTATCAGGCCCTTCTTGCCATGTGCAGTGTCGTAGGTTTTACGGGAGCCTTCATCTCACTCGCCATTTCCAGAATGATGGCAAAAATGATGATGGGAGTTCAAGTGATCGACCCGGCAGGTGCCAGGGGTCAAGAGAGAGATCTTGTTAATTTAGTTCACCGGCTTTCTCAAAGAGCAGGACTGACCGTCATGCCTGAGGTTGGGATCTATCAAAGTCCCGAAGTTAATGCTTTTGCAACTGGCCCATCGAAGTCTCGAGCTTTAGTTGCGGTTTCGACCGGCTTACTGAATTCGATGAACCCTCAAGCGGTAGAAGGGGTTTTGGGTCATGAAATCGCTCACATTGCAAATGGGGATATGGTGACCATGACTTTGATACAAGGGATTGTGAATACTTTTGTCATGTTTTTTGCTCGAATCGCTGCTTGGATCTTAAGCAGCTACCTTGATGGAAATAGAAATAGAGAAGAGAGTCGTTCGATAGGTTGGTCTTACTATCTATGCAGCTATGTTTTTGAAATTTTGTTTAGCTTATTAGGAATGTTTGTCGTTTGTTACTTCTCTCGTCGAAGAGAGTTCAGAGCTGATGCCGGGAGCGCCCAATTCGCGGGACGAGATAAAATGATTTCTGCTTTGGAGGCTCTCAAATCTCGCTATGAAGCCATCGACGATAGTCATCCTTCGGTCGCCACTTTGAAAATCAGCGGACGCAAAGGATTCTTATCTCTTCTTTCAACTCACCCAAGTTTAGACGAGAGAATTGCAGCCCTTAGAGGCCGTTGAGTAAAAATAGAAAACTGGAATCGCCACGTGTCAAAAACAAAAAAATACGCAGAGTTAATTACTTTATCCTTTCGTCAAATGGATTCTTTAGTGATATATAAAAAGAAATGGCAACAGCAGCTCCCTTTACAGCTAAAGCGGATGGTCAACTCGCGTTAGACAAAGCGATAAATGATCCTACAGTTCTGCCCAAAAAAGATGGAGAGATTAAGGACGACTATCGAATTCTTTTACCCAATTTCGAAGGGCCGCTGGATCTTCTTCTCCACTTAATCAGAAAAGATCAACTCAATATTTACGATATTCCCATTGCAAGCATTTGCAAAAGTTATCTTCAGCATTTGGAATTAATGAAAAGTATTGATGTGAATATTGCCGGTGAGTTTATGGTAATGGCGGCAACTCTCACATTACTTAAATCTTTAGTCTTATTGCCTAAAGAAGAAGGGGCATCCGAAGAAAACGATCCTCGAATGCCGCTAGTACAACAACTAATCGAATATGAGCGTTTTAAAAAAGCGGCCGACCAAATTGATGGTTTAAAATGGTTGGGTCGGGACATCTATGTGCGTCCGCCCAGTGCGATCGAATCGATGATGCCGGTAGAATCTCTCTTAAATGCTCCGATCGATCCAGTAGATCCTTTTCAACTGTTGGTCTGTTTAAAAATTGCTACCAACCGTACTACGAAACCCGCATTAACTATCACCACCGATCCGGTTTCCATTAGAGATAAAGTAGTTCAAGT
>VGSE01000160.1 GCA_016875135.1 Deltaproteobacteria bacterium | reverse complement strand
TAGCCCGCCGATATACACTGCTTCCTTTAGAGGAAATCGGAAAGACTTTTGGACGGGATCACGCTACGGTGATTCATGCTTTTGACAAAGTCTCTGAAACAATGCAGTTTCAACCTACTCAAGGGTATCAAGTAGAGTTTCTGATTAAGAAATTGGAAGCTCGACAACCAAAGGATAATTATGAGCTCCCTTTATAGATGGTTTTTAGCAGTTCACCTTATTGCAGTCATCTCTTGGATGGCGGGTGTTCTCTACCTATGGCGCCTCTTTGTTTACCATGTTGAGGCCAAAGAACAGATCGTAAAAGACACTTTATCAGTCATGGAGCGAAAACTTTACCGATTCATCACTATGCCAGCGATGACTGTCGCTTTTATTCTTGGTGTTTCGATGATTGTCTACAATCCCAATCTACTAAACTATCACTGGATGAGGGGAAAACTGGCTTTAGCTTTTTTTATGATAGGGATAACTCACATGGCTGGAGCCGTTCATAAAAAGCTTATCAAAGGAGAATGTAAATTCAGCTCCAAAACTCTACGCATTCTTAATGAAGTTCCCACGCTATTAATGATCGGGATAATTCTCCTAGCTATCCTGCAGCCCTTTTAAGACAGTGGAAGTCATTCACGAACTCTCAGACTGGCGAACCAAAGTCCCTTCGGTCTCCCAACTCACTCGCAGGCTTCGCGGCCATATTGAAAACGCCTTTTTTGATGTTTGGGTCAAAGGGGAGATCAGCAACTTAAAAAAACCAAGTTCCGGCCACCTCTACTTCAATTTAAAAGACACCCATGCGCAACTAAGAGCAGTGATGTTTCGAAATGCCTTTTCCAAATTAAAATTTGATTTAAAAGACGGGATGGAAATTCTACTTCACGGCACCCTCACCATTTACGAGGCCCGAGGGGACTATCAAATCGTAGCCGACAGTGCGGAACCGGTTGGGGTCGGAGCACTGCAAATGGCCTTTGAACAGCTAAAGCAAAAACTTCAAGCCGAAGGGCTCTTTGACCCCAAACACAAAAAACCGCTGCCGACTTTACCGACCCGAATTGGGATTATAACCTCGCCTACAGGAGCTGCCGTTAAGGATATTCTTAATGTCCTTCAACGTCGATTTAGCAATCGAGAAATTTTTATTTTGCCCACCAATGTTCAAGGGGAAAAAGCTGCGCCTGAAATCGTAGCGGCCATTCAAAATGCTCAAGACTGGAATCATTCCCATCCCGATAGGGCTATCGAAGTCTTAATCATTGGTCGAGGGGGCGGCTCACTAGAAGATTTATGGCCATTTAATGAAGAGATCGTTGCTCGAGCGATCTTTGCCTGTCCCATTCCCACCCTCTCCGCCGTCGGTCATGAAATTGATGTCACTATTTCCGATTTTGTTGCCGACTTAAGAGCGCCGACCCCATCGGCCGCTGCAGAGTTAGTGATTCCACGAAAAGAGGATTTAATCCAACTCGTCGAAACCCAACAAAGTCGAATGACAACGATCTTTAAAAAACATCTTATTCAAGTAAGACTTCACTTAAGTCATCTTAGTAGCCGACTAGTCGATCCCAAAGAGCGGATACAACAGATGAAAGAAAAATTTCTCAACTTGGAAAGTAAATTGATCTCGGTTTTTGTCTACAGACTCAATCTCTTAAAGCACCGCCTGGAGACCCAAGCCGGACTGTTACACACTCTCTCCCCTCTGCAGGTTTTATCTCGAGGCTATTCGCTCACTCTAAGCGAAAAAAATCAAATTATTCGCTCTACTCACGATGTCAAAGAGGGTGAAAAGATTATAACGCAAGTCTCCGATGGTCGGTTCTATGCAGAAGTTCTTCCGAACCCCGACAAATCAAGTTAAACTTAAAGAGTCGTCTCAATCTTAAAACACCTTAAAACGCCGGTAAAATTTATGACCCACATTGAAGTGATTTTGCCCATTTTTAACGAAGTTAAAAACATACCCCTTCTCTTAGAACGGCTCGACAAAGTTCAAAAAGAGCTCAATGAACAAGCCCTTTTGACTTATCTCTTTATTAACGACGGCTCGGAAGATGGCTCAAGAGAACTCCTTAACCAACTTCACTTTTTAAGAAAAGATATCAGAGTCATTCACTTACTTCACAACTTTGGTCATGGCCCAGCGCTAGCGTGTGGAGTTGAACATTTTAAAGGGAATATTGCCATTTTTATGGACGCCGATCTCCAAGATCCCCCGGAAGCCATCCCGGAAATGTTTGAAGCCTGGAAGAAAGGGGCCAAAACGGTAGTCGCCGAGAGAGCTTCTCGATCGGAAAACAATAAGCTTTTATTTAATACGTTTTATTATCTCCTTCATAAAGTAGCCCCTACCCTACCTCCGGTTGATTTTGGAACTCACTGCCTTTTAGATGTCAGTGTTATCAACCGAATAAGAACTCTCAAAGAAAAAACCCGCTATTTTCCGGGGCTGGTCGGGTTTGCATCTCCCAAAGTTGAAGCTATTCCCGTCCATCGACTTAAAAGAGTAGAAGGCAACTCACGTGTCGGACTCAAAGGACTCATTCATCTTGCGATCACCGCTTTTCTTAGTTTTTCAAGTATGCCGGTTAGATTCGTCAGCATTTTAGGTCTTTTAGCTTCTGTGACGGCCTTAATATCAGGGACGGTGATTGTTGCCATAAAACTTTTTACGAGTCTTGCCATCCCAGGATGGGCCTCAATGATGTCGGCTTTAGCGTTCGGCAGCGGCATTCAACTACTTTGTCTTGGCATCATCGGAGAATACATTGCTAGAATTTACGATGAAGTCAAAGAACGCCCTTTGTACTTAGTGGAAACTCTCCTAGAAAACGGGCCTCACAGATCTTTATCTCTAGAGAATTCCGATTTAATGCCCAAAGTGTTACGTTTTTAGTAACAACTGCTTCGGCGAGTGTAACTCTGCCAAACTGGAGTTGAAAAGTTGAAGGAGTAGAGAACCAAGTTACAGTCTCCCTGCATGTACAATCTCCAGGCCCCTTTATTATTAGTGCGAGACCTCCATTTAGCCCGTCCTGAAAAGTCATAGACCACCATATTACCGTCGGTTTGTAGCAAGAATTGAGCGTTAGGATTGTTCCATGTGTGGGTATTCCACAAAGCGGTGTTTCCTCGGTAAACCACAAAGTTTCCATCCCCCTGCATCACGGCTCTACAATTACAGACATTAGGTCCTTCCGGAACTAAAACCTGGTTAGCCGATAACCACTGGCCCAGCTCGAGGTAATTAGGAGGACGAGGCGGAATATAGGCCGGCACCGTGTAAGTCACCGGACAGTTCCAAGAATCGCCTGATATCGTCTCTACCCTACCCGAGCTTGTTTGAATCCGATCTACCAAAGCCGTGGTGAAACTTTCTGTGTAGACCACAGTCGGAAATACCGGTGAAGGATTAGGCTGAAGAACATCTTTAATAAATATTCGGTCATATCGTCCCGTCACTGTAAGTTGAGTTGTGACAGAGGTGGGTTGTACCTGCCCCAAAACCGATTGAGTACAACTAGGTACCGCTACACTTAATCTACAAATCGCTAGTCCTCCAGCCGTATTGGTGACTCGAGCCTCCATTTCAAAGAATGGAAATTGATTATCACCAATCTGATGAACGTAGCTAGGACTAATCGAAAATCCGTTAAGTGTCGTGGAAGCAATCGACTGCCCTTGAACATTCACTCTAACCCAAATATTTTTTTGTGAATTGCTTGTCTGTGGATGAGCCTCATCGATGACCCGCTCAATCTGACAACTAGGAGGCTGAATGGGCAGGGTAGTCGTCGTGGTTACCGTTATTGTAGTTGCTGGATTATTCACGACTAGAGTCAAAGCTGTAGAGTAAACCGCCGGTAATAAAACTCCTTGAGCAGTTACCAATTGATAGGTGTAGGTTCGAACTTGAGTCCCAACTAAATCAAACACGTCCGAAATCTGAAGTTGTCCCCCGGTTGAGATAAATTGACCAGTCATAGTTCTTGGACCACTCATGATTCTAAACTGATAACCACAAAGAGCAGAACCGGAGAACGTAATGGACACCGGAACATTCACATTGACAGGAGAGCCTGTTGAAACGACCACGCTAGGCTGAGAGGAACAAAGAGCAAGAGTCGTAGTCGTAGAGATTACTGTTGAGCTGGGTGGACTTATTTGCACTGGAAATACCGCTGCGCGCTTACTCCCTCCGCAACGACTTAATAGAAAAAGAGTTGTGATGCTAATGCCTAGATGAAATAGACTTCTCAATTTCATACTGCCTCCAAAACAAATTTATATGTGTCCTCTCAACCTTTGAAAGCTTGCAACCGGAATACCAATTTAACGAGAGCTTTTCTCGATTGAGCCAGGAAGGGCTTCTGATCATTTTCTGGTCCGTTACCCTTAAAGCGCTCTAAGTCATTGAATTCTACTTGTTTACTCTGTCACAACTTTGGACAGTGACTAAATTGATCTAGCCCAGGTGGACAAACCCTTCGAAATTGACTAATGTTTACGAACAGATATGGGCCGACGTAGCTCAGTCGGTAGAGCAGCTCATTCGTAATGAGCAGGTCACCGGTTCGATTCCGGTCGTCGGCTCCATTAGGGTCCCTGTCGAAGCCTAGCCAGTTGGGAGGGCTCTTTTTCCAAAAGAACTTAATTTCACAGACTAAAAACTTTAATACCTGCCCCCTTTGAATGGGCTTTTTAAGAGGTTCAAATGGCCATGAAGTTGGTTTAAGGCGCTAAATTTATTGGCCGTTTGACGATGAGGTGAATTATCAAATGAAACTCCAAGAAAATTTATCAAATCTTATAACCTTGGTCCTCTATAAGTCTTTGCAATTTAAAAAAAATAGTTCGGACCAGCCTCTTAGAAAGCCCATTCAAAGGGTGCAGATATTAGGGTTTCTCCTAGAACTCTCTGAGTCGGGACATTGAGCGTCTCTTGAAAAGCTTGTGACAACTGCTGAATCGGACTGTCTAATCTATCGAAATTGCCTAATTTTAATTCATAAAATGCTGCATTAGTTCCAAAAAACTGCCGTAGCATAACCGGGGTCAGGCATTTCAATTTAAAACTTTCTACAAGTTCTTCAAGGTTTGCTAAAGTCCCCACCCGTAATAACTTCTTTCGAACAAAATGAAAAAGTAAGGCAACGTTATCCTCTCTACCGTTCAACCAAAGCACGCAAAGTTCAAACCGTGATAACTCCC
>VGSE01000159.1 GCA_016875135.1 Deltaproteobacteria bacterium | reverse complement strand
CAGCTCACACTCAAGTCAAAGCTAATATTGCTTTTGACAAAGGTTTAACAGGTGCAAACGCGGTCGCTAATGTGGATGCCACCTATGGCGCTGCTTCGAAAAATAATCAAGATGTTATTGTATGTTACCCAAAGGGGGCTCAAGTGACCCCGAAATTAAAATTCCAACCTAGTGAGACTCCTTTTTATGGCCGAGTTGATTTAGATGCCAAAGGCCCGAATAATCGCGTCCCTTCCTCGAGCTATATTCCGGTTTATCCAGGAAATGGCTGGGGATACCAACCTCCAAATATGGGATATCCAGGGCAAAATTTTTATGCCCCACCTTCCAAATTTGCTCCTCAGCAACCTTACTTTGGTAACAGAGACCAATGGATGAACAACGATGCGGATCTGGCTTTATCTTCTCCCGAAAATGAAAACCGAAACAGTTACCAAGACAGTTTTTCCCAAAAAGCACCTCCTATGAGCTTAGGAAAAAAATTAGCTCCTCCCGGGCAAAGATAAACTTTCGATTTAGCCCATGACATTTCACTGCTAGAGAGAGATACTTGTCCGCGTGCGCCATCGCAAAAAACACCAAAATCACAAAAACAGGTCAGAAAAAAGAAAGCATCGTTCCCGAGGTGGAAAAGCTTTTTTTAAAAATCCGAAACGAATTCTAACAGGTCGAGTTCAAAAAAAGCCTCAAGGATTCGCTTTTATTATTCCCTCCGATCCCAAACACAAAGACGCATTTGTGAGCCGATTTGAAGCTCGACTTCTAATGGATGGAGATCAAGTCGAGTACAAAATTCATCGCGATGGAAAAGGCTGGGCCGCTGAGATTATCAATATTCTTGAAAGAGCTCAGAAAGAGGTTTTAGGAGTTTTTAAAAAGAGCGGTGACCATTGCTATGTTGAAACAAGTTCAGGAGATCTCTTTGTAGTGGCTGGAGACTCCAAAAACATAGCGCCCCACCAGTGGGTTTTAGCAAAAATTACAGCCTACCCCACCGCAAGAGGTGCTGCCGTGGTCTGTGTTTCAGAAGTTCTAGGTCGAGAACTTTCTCCCAAAATGGACAACAAAATTGCCCTCGCTAAATATGCAATTCCAGAACACTTTTCATCAAAGGCTCTACAAGATGCGGAGCAAGCCATTGCTTGGGGGCAAGAGGAACTAAAAAACTCCTCTCCTCAAAGAAAAGATTTACGGCATCTTCCTTTTGTGACCGTAGATGGTGAAGACGCGAAAGATTTCGATGATGCTATTTTAGTTACTAAAAATAGTCGTGGGAATTTTGTTCTGCATGTCGCTATAGCCGATGTGAGTTTTTTTGTACGCCCGAAAACAGATTTGGATTACTCGGCTTTTGAAAGATCTACCAGTGTTTATCTTCCAGGAACTTGCATTCCCATGCTCCCGGAAATTTTATCTAACGACCTCTGCAGTCTCAGACCTCAAACCGACAAACTCACTCTCAATGCCGAGATCCATTACAACTCAAAAGGGCATGTCACCGAAACCCATTTTTATGAAGGCATGATTAGAACTGCTAGAAGAATTACCTACAATCAACTCCATGCTTTTTTTGAGAAAGATCCTAAACAACGGGAGGAGTTTAAATCGATTTTTGAACCTCTCAATCATGCTTTAGAATTGTTTGAACTTTTAACTACTAACCGTAAAGATCGCGGAGTTTTAGATTTTGATCTTCCGGAAACTCAAATGGAACTAGATGAGAATGATCTTCCCAGAACTGTGTTCAGACGACCCCGCTATGAATCGCATCGGTTAATTGAAGAATTCATGATTGCAGCCAACTCTGAAGTTGCAAAAGCTTTGCGGTTAGGTAAAGCGAGCGCCCTTTATCGAGTCCATGAAACGCCCGATTGGGAAAAGGTTGATGAACTTAATGCACTGATAAGACGCCTTGGCTTCGCACAATACTTGAAAGAGATCACCCCACTAGCCTTCGCTAAAGTTCTCTCTGCAACGCTTGGAAAGAAAGGTTCTCGCACGCTGCATCAGGCCATTTTAAGAACTCAAAAACAGGCAAAATACGAGCCCTCCCCTAAAGGCCATTTTGGCTTGGCTCTTATGGATTACACCCATTTTACTTCGCCTATTCGAAGATATCCCGACCTAATTGTGCATCGTGGCATAAAAGAATTTATTCTAAAACAACATACTTCCGATAAGTTTACTGAGGGTGTCGATTTCGTCAAACTTGGCCAAAAGACCAGCGAACGAGAAAGACGGGCCATGGAAGCTGAACGCTTTGTCACTCGAAGAAAGCAATGTTGGTTCATGAAAACCAAGATTGGCGAGACTTTTCAAGGTATTATCTCGGGACTTATTGAGAGGGGACTTTTTATTGAGATTCCCGAATTTAGTCTTGAGGGCTTTTTACCTGTTGATGCTCTCAATGGCTACTATGAATTCGATGAAGACCGAATGTGTTTTCGCAAACGTCCGGGACATCTGACACTATCGGTGGGAGATCCCATGGAAATTCAACTCACATCGGTAGAAGTCGAAGAAGGACAAATTACTTTTTCTCTAGCTGATTAAAAATGAAAGTCATTTCTACAGCAACTAATCTAGCACAGGCCTTCAAAAACGCAGGCCGAGTTACAGAAATTCTTCGCGTACTTGCAAGTCACGGTTTTATCGATCTTCTCCATCGAATGAATTTATCAAAGTTTTTAGGAGATAAGAAAGAAGAGGATCCCAGATACGCTGCCCTCCCTCTTCCTGAAAGACTTAGGTTAAGTTTTGAGGAACTAGGTCCGACTTTCGTCAAGTTGGGTCAGCTTTTAGCTACAAGGTCCGATCTCATTCCAGAAACTTTTGTTGATGAATTCTCGAAACTTCAAGATAACGTCACTACTGTTCCATTTGATGAAATTCATTCGCTTTTGGAATTAGAACTCAAATCCACTGTCAATGAAGTCTTTAGTAGTTTCGAAACCACCCCCAAAGCAGCAGCTAGTATTGCGCAGGTTCACTTTGGTGTTCTTAAATCGGGCGAAAAAGTTGCCGTCAAAATTCAAAGACCCGGAATTGAAAAAATCATCCAAAATGACATTTCGATTTTGAGAGGCTTAGCCGTCCTACTCGAAAAATATATTCCTGAAGTCGAGCCTTTCAATCCTGTAGGGCTAGTAGAAGAATTTTTTCACTCCATCGTCTTCGAACTCGATTTTCGAGTTGAATCGAACAACATTCGAAAGATCAAACACAATCTTAGAGACTTAAAACAAATTAGCGTGCCGAAGGTTTATGACAAGTATAGTTCTTCGAGGGTTCTGGTTCTTGAGCGCTTTGACGGAATACGTTTTTCGGATCGAGAGGCTATCTTAAAAGCCGGAATTGAACCTCATAAGATTATTGAAATCGGGGCAGATGCTTTTTTTCACATGGTAATGCATGACGGTCTTTTCCATGGGGATCTTCATCCTGGAAATCTATTTGTCCTCCCTGATGGAAACATAGGAATTATTGACTTTGGAATTGTGGGCAGACTTGGAAAGCGGGTAAAAGATAGTGTCGTTACTATGTTCATCGCTATTATCGATGAAGATTATGAAAGTTTAGCATCCGAATATCTCGTTCTTTGCTCTCCGACGGGAGAGACCGATGTCAATGTATTGCAAAAAGACTTGATGGACACGCTATCTCCCTATGTGGGAATGTCTTTGGGTGAGGTCAATGCTGGAAAGCTTTTATTGCGATCAACGCATATTGCAGCTCAACATCACTTAAGAGTTCCTAGAGAGCTTATGCTTTTGTTCCGCGCCATCATGACAATCGATGGCCTTGGTAAAAAGCTAGATCCTAACTTTGATGTTCTTCAATTGGGAAATCGATTAGCAAAGCAAGTAGTGGGAAGTCGATATAGCAGAGAAAGACTCACACATGATCTCATTATTTTAGGTAGAGACTTACAGGACACTTTAGAAACCTTCCCTCGTCTTTTAAAACGTTTTTTAAGAGTTTGGTCCCACAATAACTTTGCTCTGGAATTTAAAAATAAGGATATTAATAATTTAATTCGAGCCGTTGAAAGTTTTAACTACTATTTCTTTGTTTCGGTTTGTGGTTTTACTCTTACAGCCTTGGGAATAGCTTTACTCTTCTTACAAAAAGGCCCAGAAATTTCAGGATTTTCTGTTTATAGCCTCATCTTTTTATCATTGGGTTTAACGACCCTAGGGCGCGGGTTATGGTCCATCAAAAAACCTTGATGCCCATAATTGCCCTTCTTTTTCTCACTCTAAATCTTTTTGGACAAGATTTTGTAGACCCAAAAAAAATCCTGCCCCAACTACAAAATAAATTTAAAAACCAATCGGTTGATAATATCGAACACACAGTACGAAGAATGGGTAATAAAAAGATCAGTCTTGAAGCCTATGTTTCCTTAGAGGCCGATTGGTTACAGTTAAAATCGATTCTTAAACATATCAATGAATATCCAAAGTGGGTTCTTCCCAGAATTAACGAACGCAGTCCGGGAGATAAGTTTTTTATTCAATTTGCATCTATCACTCCAGCCCAGAATTTGATCGACACTTTGGATGTTGAGGTCTTTTTGTCCCTGCCTGCTTTAAAAATTCCAATCCGAAGACTGTTTCATTTTGAACTCTTACCCCAAAGTGATGACAATACCCTGACAATGCGAATGACTGCTTTGGCCTCTACAGACTCTGCGGTAAAAGACTTATCAGGTTATGCTCATTTTTTTAAGAATCCCAAAAACCCTTCACAGATTTGGGTCTATCTTGACGTTTATGTTATTTTAACCCATTGGCTAGTCTACGAGTCACTTCCCGAACGACTCTTGACAAGAGAAGTAGGAGATCGGCTTAGGATTATCATTGAGAACTATCAAAACTATGAAAACACTAAAGGAGTAAAAATCCCTTGAATTCAATAGTTATTGGGTAAATTTAGTTTGACGATTAAATCGAATCAAAGCCCCACAAAAATAGTGGAAGAGTAGGATGCAAATTTCTCTTCTCATCTCCAAAAACCAGCTGAATGACGTCTAACTCACTATCTAATGTAAATTCAGAATCAGAAAACAAGATGGTTCCCTTATCTTTAGACCAAACATGCTCAATTTTGTTTATTTTAAGAAAATTCATATAAGTACTTAAAAGAAGATTTTTGTCCAGGATCTTAATTAATCCGAGTGCGCCTTCCCACTTTTCTTCAGCCACTTGTTTTAACAAAGAAATATCAGCGTCTGAGGGAGCTATGAGTGTTAATGGTTGGC
>VGSE01000158.1 GCA_016875135.1 Deltaproteobacteria bacterium | reverse complement strand
ATGCAGCTTCTATTGACGAGGCTAAAGCCTCTGCGGCAAGTATTTTAAGAATTCGGTCGGCGGCATTACCATCGCCGTAGGGACTTGTTTTTTTACGTCTGCGGTTGTACTCGTACTCGTTTCTTAAGAGTAGATTACATTCTTGAACGATTTTATTAAAGTCGGTGCCGACAAGTTTAACCGCATCTCCTTCAAGGGCTTCGGGCCTTTCAGTTACATCTCTTGAAACCAAAATGGGCTTGCCTAGTGCCGGTCCTTCTTCTTGGATTCCACCAGAATCGGTCAGAATGAAATAGGATCGGTTCATTAGATAGACAAATGGGACGTACTCAAGAGGATCGATTAAATGTAATCTTGATGAGACCGTCTCATCGGCCGTTTTTAAAATACGATTCACCGGCTCTTTCACATTGGGATTCAGGTGAACAGGATAACAAACTTCGGCATCGGGATTTTCTTTTAGTACCGTCAAGATAGCTCGACAGAAATTGTCAAAACCCTGCCCGAAATTTTCTCTACGATGGCCTGTGACTAAAATTAATTTCTTATCCGGATGAAGAGCGGAGAAGCATTCTTCCAGCGATTTCTTTAAAGGACTTGCCACCTGTGTTCTCTTGACGACCATATAAAGGGCGTCGATGACGGTATTCCCGGTCACAAAAATCTGAGAGGCGGAAATGCTTTCTTTAAGAAGATTTCGTTTGGCCGATTCTGTAGGGGCAAAGTGCAAGTCGGCAAGTACCGTGGTGACATTACGATTCATTTCCTCGGGCCATGGAGCAAACAAGTTGCCTGTTCTAAGACCTGCTTCTACATGGCCGACCGGGATTTTGGCATAAAAAGCAGCAAGGCTTGCGGCCAAAGTTGTTGTGGTATCTCCATGAACAAGAACCCTATTAGGATTTTCTTTTTTAAAGACGTCTCTTAATTTAAGTAAAACCTTAGAAGTGATATCGGTCACATCTTGGCCTTCGGTCATGATGTTTAAATCATAGTCGGGCTTCATTTCAAAAAGAGACATCACTTGATCTAGCATTTGCCTATGTTGGCCTGTGACGCAAACTTTAACCTCAAAAAGATCGCTCTTTTCTTTTAAAGCTAAAAAGACAGGAGCCATTTTGATAGCTTCGGGCCTTGTTCCAAAAATGAGGAGAATTTTATGAGGAGTATTCATGAGGATATTTTATTTTAACATGGAACTTTAGAAGCGTGGGCTATTTCACAAGTCGTCGGGACATCGTGTCGCGACTCATAAAGATCATGAAGACAAGCCAAAAAATGAAGACTGCAAGAGCCTGAATTTGAAAAGGAAAATCCAAGGTGAGGCAGCGGATTAAAGAAAGCAAAGCGGTTAGAGGTAAAAACGAAGCTAAAAGCTGCAGGTTTTGTGGAAGAGTCTCTAGAGGAAAGTAAACTCCGCAAAATAAAAACATGGGGAACACGAGTAAGTACTGAGGATAGGAGATCTGTTCAATTGTTTGCGATAAGGCTGCCATCCAAAGACCAAGGCTAGCAAAAAGTAAGGCTCCTAGAAAGCAAAGAGGAATGGCAAAGAGGCTTCCGATGGGGGACAGGTCTCCACTTATGGAGCCGAGAGTTAAAATCGCTGTTGCCGAGAGAGTTCCTTTGGTTGCATCCCAGAGAAGTTCACCCCATAAGACTTCTGAAAGCGTGATGGGAGTTGAGGCCATCGCTTTGAAAATCTTTTGGTAATACATCCTGACGAAGGAACCATAAGCGGCTTCGAAAAAACCTTGAAACAAACAGCTTTGGGCGACAAAACCTGCAAACACAAATTGTCGATAGGTAACCGAAATACCGTTTTCTTCTACGCTTCCAATCATGGTACCAAGGCCGTAGCCAAAGGAGAGCAAGTAAAGTAACGGCTCTACAAAAGTGGTGACTAGGCCATAAATCCAATTTTTTCGGTAGACATCAAAATAGCGCAGCCAAACGCAACCAATCGGCCAAAAGTCCTCCTTGAGTTGAGAGAGGGTTTTCATGATTCTTCTCCAGCAGAGAGAGACTTTCCGGTGAGCTTTAAAAAGACATCTTCGAGATTGGGATTTCGTTTCCAAAAAACGCCAGGCCGGATCTCTTCTTCAATGATTTCGATTCCGATATGCTTCTCTATTAATTTCTGTGGGGTATCGAGATCGAGAATTGCGCCTTGAAACAGGATCGCAATTCTATCACAAAGTCTCTCGGCCTCTTCCATGTAGTGAGTCGATAGAAGCGTCGCCATTCCAAGTTTTCGGTTGTCGGTCAAAAGTTGCCAAAGGATCCGCCTCGCGTCGGGATCAAGCCCGGTTGTGGGCTCATCAAGGACAAGAACCTTAGGGTTAGCGATAAGAGCCCTGGCCACTTGAAGTTTTCGTCGCATTCCTCCAGATAAATTTTCAATGAGCTCGTTACTTTTTTCCATGAGTCCCAAAGTTTCAAGAAGTTCACGAGCCCGTTTAACGATCTGAAATCGATCCAAGCGATAGAATGTTCCGTAACGAAGCATTTGATCTAAGACATCAAAGTCGGTGTCGAGTGTATCTTCTTGAGAGCAGACGCCTAAGTGTTGTTTTGCTTTTTTAGGGGATTGGTGAATATCAAATCCCTCAATGAGAATTTCACCAGCGGTGGGAGGATAAAACCCCGTGAGACAGTTGATTGTCGTTGATTTCCCGGCTCCGTTGGGACCTAACAAACCAAAAATCTCTCCCGGCATGACCTCAAATGAGAGATCTCTAACAGCAACGAAAGGAGGCTGCCCCTTTCGTTGATAACTTTTTGTTAAGTTTTTAACTTCAAGCGAAGCTGCCACTAGTGTCCTAAGATATAGGCAAACATCAGAGGGGCCACGATGGTTGCATCTGATTCGATGATGAACTTTGGAGTTTCAGCATCGAGCTTGCCCCAAGTGATCTTCTCATTAGGTACGGCACCCGAGTAAGAACCATAGCTAGTCGTCGAATCACTGATTTGACAGAAGTAGTTCCATACAGGAACGTTTTTAATCAAATCTTGATTGAGCATGGGCACGACACAGATGGGGAAATCCCCAGCAATGCCCCCGCCAATTTGATAGAAGCCTATTGGAGTTTTTCGGCAGGTCTCTTCGTACCATTTGCAAAGAGACATCATGTATTCAATGCCACCTTTGAGAGCTTTAGTTGTAATCTTTCCTTCAATGCAACGGGCAGTAAAAATATTTCCTAGCGTGGAATCTTCCCAACCTGGAACGAAGATTGGGAGATTCTTTTCACAAGCGGCAAGAAGCCAGCTGTTTTTAGGGTCAATTTGGTAATACTGTTTTAGTTTTCCACTTCTCAACACTCGGTAAAAGAACTCATGGGGGAAATAGGATTCGCTCTTTTCGCTGGCTGCAACCCATTCATCCATAATGGCCCCTTCGATACGGCGAATAGCCTCCTCTTCGGGGATGCAAGTGTCGGTCACTCGATTTAAGTGGTGACTCAAAAGCTCCATTTCATCTTGTGGGGTTAAGTCGCGATAGTTGGGAATGCGTCTGTAGTGGTTATGAGCGACTAGGTTAAAAACGTCTTCTTCAAGGTTTGCACCAGTGCAAGTGATGGCGTGGACTTTGTTTTGTCGGATCATTTCGGCTAGAGAAATACCGAGTTCGGCTGAGCTCATGGCACCTGCGAGGGTCACAAACATGGGTTTTCCAGCTTCAACATGTTTTTTGTAAGCTTTGGCTGCGTCCACTAGGGCTGCGGCGTTGAAATGTAAAAAATTTTTTTCAATAAACTGTGAAATCGGACCCATCTCGTTCTCCTTAATCTTTAAGCAAATTCAAGGGCAGAAATTAGTCATAAAATAGGGATAAGGCAACCCCTTAAGGTGACAAAGTCTAATAAATTTGAGATCTTTACAAGTCTATGGAAGCTACTGAAATTTCAAGATTAAAAACTACCCAAAAGCACTTTTTTAACACTGGAAAAACTAAGCCTTACGAGGTTAGGGTTGAAAGCCTAAAGAAATTAGAAGCAAGTATTCGAAGCTACGAGCCCCAAATTTTTGAAGCGCTCGCGAAAGATTTAGGAAAATCAGAAACCGAAAGCTATATCAGTGAAATAGCCTTTCTTTATGAAGAGATTCGATTTGCTTTAAAGCACTTAAAAAAATGGATGAAGCCTAAGAGAGTTTCGACCCCTTTTACTCAATGGCCTGCAAAAAGCTACCTTTACTTAGATCCATTGGGATCGGTTTTGATTATCGCTCCTTGGAATTATCCCTTTCAGCTGGTGATGTCGCCACTGATTGGGGCTATAGCTGCGGGCAATTGTGCCGTCCTCAAGCCTTCCGAACTTTCAACCCATACGAGTCGACTTATTGAAGAGATCATTGCGAAGACGTTTCCAAAGGAACATGTCGCTGTCGTTTTGGGGGGAATCGAGACTTCTCAGGCGTTAGTGGCCCAACCTTGGGACCATCTTTTCTTTACTGGCGGTACTGAAATAGGAAGAAAAGTAATGACGGAGGCCGCAAAAACCTTAACTCCAGTGACTCTAGAGCTGGGAGGAAAAAGCCCGTGTCTCGTAGATAGTGACACCGATTGGGAAGTGACTGCGAAACGTATCGTTTGGGGGAAGTTTTTCAATGCCGGGCAGACTTGTGTAGCTCCCGATTATCTTCTTTTGCCCAAAGGAAGTACGGAACAATTTATTCCTCTTTTAAAGGCAACGATTGAAAGTTTTTTTTCAAAAACTCCAGAGAAGAGTCCTGATTATGGCCGCATTGTGAGCCAAGGCCAGTATGAACGGCTCAAAAAATATTTAAGGTCAGGGAAAGTTGCTCTAGGTGGAATTTACAAAGATGAAGAGAGATTTATTGCTCCAACTGTTTTAACTGAACTTTCTTGGCAAGATGACGTTATGAAAGAAGAGATTTTTGGGCCGATTTTACCGGTGCTTGAGTATGAGTCCTTGGAGCAGGTGATAGGGCAGATTCAATCGCGTCCCAAACCTCTTGCACTTTATTATTTTTCCAAAGACGAAGAGAAAACTCGTGAAGTGTTAAAACGCATTTCGTTTGGTGGCGGCTGTATCAATGACACTTTGGTTCATTTAGCCAATCCCAAACTTCCATTTGGGGGAGTGGGGGAAAGTGGTTTAGGCAAGTACCACGGAAAATATTCCTTCGATACTTTTTCACATGAGAAAAGTGTAGTGAAAAGAAGTTTTTGGCTCGATCTGGCTTTGAGGTATCCACCTTACTTGGACCACATCAAGATTTTTAGAAAATTGATGCGGTGATGCATTAGGTTTTTTTGACTTAAAAACATTTCTCCGGTTATCCTTCCCAAATGATTAAAACCCTCATTTGTCTTTTAACCTTTCTCACTCTCTCAAGTTTTGGTTCTGCCACTACAGATCCCCTTCTTCAAGTTGA
>VGSE01000157.1 GCA_016875135.1 Deltaproteobacteria bacterium | reverse complement strand
TTAAGAAACGAGTACGAGTACAACCGCAGACGTAAAAAAACAAGTCCCTACGGCGATGGTAATGCCGCCGACCGAATTCTTAAAATACTTGCCGCAGAGGCTTTAGCCTCGTCAATAGAAGCTGCATAAACTATATTTCTAGAAAGGTCAGTTATGTTTTTTAAACTCTATTTCGTCACTCTTCCTGTGTTCTTCGCCGTTGACATGCTTTGGTTAGGACTCATCGCCAGAAATTTTTACCGCACCCATCTGGGGTTTCTTTTAAAAGATTCTTTTGATTGGAAAGCTGCCATCTTATTTTATTTAATTTTTATTTTCGGGCTTGTGTTCTTTGTGATTGCCCCCTCTTTTCAAAATCGTTCTTGGCTGGAAGCTATCACTAAAGGGGCTTTGTTTGGACTTATCACTTACGCTACTTATGATCTGACTAACCAGGCTACAGTAAAAGATTGGCCTATCTTAGTCACTATAGCCGACCTCACATGGGGGACCTTTTTAGCGGGCTCGGTTTCACTGATTAGTTTTGGAATAGCCGATAAACTTTTTCGTTAAAGCTCTTACCCCAGTTTTTCTCTTGGGGCCGTCTTAAGTATCTCAAGAACCGCATCAACCCATTCAGGCTCTGCATTAAGTGACGGAATCAAAGTCATTTTTTCTCCACCATATTTTTTAAACTCTTCCTCGCCACGCACGCTAACTTCCTCAAGTGTCTCTAGGCAGTCGGCGACAAAGGAGGGACAAAGAACAACCATATTTCTGATCCCTTTTTGCGGCAACTCTCGGTAGAGGTCATCACTGTAGGGCTTAATCCATGGGGTTCTACCCAATCGAGATTGAAAAGCCACTCGGTATTTGCTCTCAGGGATATTTAACTTCTCGGCGACTTTTCTCGCCGTGTAATAACACTGAGCTCGATAACAGTCGATATTGGCTTCCACTATACTTAGAGAACAATCTTTAGCCGTCAGACAATAACTTCCCGTTTTGTCGGTCTTCTTCACTTGCCGTTCGGGTACTCCATGAAAACTAAAAATCGCCATGTCGTAACTTTCATTTTTTAAATACTTTTGGCTAATTTTAGCAACCGCCTCAAGATAAGACTCTTCGGAATAAAAAGCTTTGATCGACTCCACCGGAACCTTTGTTCTAAGGTTTTTCATGACTTTTTGAACAGCAAGAACTGAAGAGTTTGTTGCGGCCAGGGAATACTGTGGATAGAGAGGGCAAATTACGATCTTGGTGACATGCTTCCTTAAGAGAGCCTCCACCCCTTTGGCGATAGATGGGGAACCGTACCTCATGGCCATTTCAACTTCAGCTTCTCCATGAAGATGCTTTTTAACCTTTTCCGTTAGAGCCTTTGTATAAAAATAAAGAGGCGACCCATCCTTGGTCCAGATGGTTTTGTACTGAGCTGAAGATTGGTGAGGTCTGTCCTTTAAAATCAAAAGTTTCACCAGAATCCAACGCAAAGGATAAGGGATATCGATGACCTCGGGATCCATCAAAAACTCATCGAGATAGGTTCTAACATCCTCGGGATAGGGACTGTCGGGAGTCCCTAAATTAATCAGCAAATACCCTGTTTTTTCCTTATTCATTTGTCATCACCCTAGCGGAACTGCTAAAAAAAGAGTAGATGAAAAGTAAGTTCCTAACAACTCAGGCCTTGCGAGAGGCCGACATTCTTAAAGAGTTGACCAACCTTCTGACTCAAACCATAGAAACCGAAGGGCAGCTTCTTTGGGCCAAGCTATTTCAAGAGAAAACAGCCCAAGATGCCCCTTTCGACCAGTGGGCAGTCACTTTGACTCAAGCCAAGTCCGCTTTAATTCGCTTTCAAAACGAAGTCTCACAAAAATCCCTAAAAGGGAAAATCAACCTAGCCCTTCAAATAGGAGCTCAAAGTGCCGCTTTGCTTTCGGCCGCAACGGTGGGGCTGATTTTACCTCAAAACAATGTCATTCTTTTTAAAAAGGATCAAAAACAGGATGCGATTACCCTAGAAAGGGCCTCTCTTTTTCTCTCTGAGCTTTTCCTAGATTGGATGAATTCTATTTTAGACAAAAGCTTACAAAGAACAAATTCCATTGAAAACGTAGCGATAAGATTCGAAATTCAAAAACAATTAGAAATAACTCGGAAAATCACTCAAAACGCAAAATCGGGTTTAAAACGTGGTTCGGTTTTAAGAAAAAAAACCGGAGAGCTCTTCAGAAAACTTTCTAAACGTCCCAGAAAAGACATTCGAATCCCGCTTGAAAGCGGAGCCTTTATCGCTCTGGAGAGTTTTCTCAATCAAACTTTAAAAACCAAAAGAGACACCAATGACTCAGGAATCTAAAACCTGGATGCTTTATGGTGCCAATGGGTTCACCGGAAAACTGATTGCTAAAGAAGCCAAACGTCGGGGGATGTCGGTTGTACTCGCAGGGAGAACTTTAGATAAGATCAAACCGTTAGCGGAGGAGCTAAACCTTCCCTACGAGATATTTTCACTCTCCTCAATTGAAACCATCAAAGAAAAAATTGGAAACTGTCGGCTGGTATTGCTCTGTGCAGGCCCTTTCTCAAAAACCAGCTCTCCCATGGTAAAAGCCTGTTTAGAACTGGGAATAGCCTATTTGGACATCACTGGAGAAATTGAGGTTTTAGACAATGTTCTCTCTCTTGACAAAGAGGCGAAGAAACGAGGCTCGGTTCTCATCCCAGGTGTGGGATTTGATGTAGTGCCATCAGATTGTTTAGCAAAAATCCTAGGCGACAATTTGCCTGGGGCTTCAGAGCTCACATTAGCTTTCAGTGGCGAGGCTACGTTAAGTCCAGGAACAACTAAGACCATGGTTGAAAACCTTCCCAAAGGGGGAAAAATTCGAAGAGAGGGAAAACTTAAATCTATCCCGGCCTTTTCGCTCTTCAGAGAGATCCCTTTTGGAAGAACCTCTGTCTTCTGCAATGCAATCCCCTGGGGGGATGTCGCTTCCGCCTACTATTCGACGCAAATCCCTAACATTACAGTTTATGTCCCTACCCCGCGATGGGTGGGATTATTCAAGAACCCTATTAAAGTCATAGCTCCGATTCTTGCCCATCAAAAAGTTCAAAACTTTCTCATGAACCAAATCGACAAACGAGTGAAAGGGCCTAGCGAGGAACAGCAAAAAAAGTCCAGAATGTTGTTGTGGGGCGAGGTTAAAAGCACAAAATCAAAAAAAGTGGCAAGCTTAGAAGTTCCAGAAGGGTACCATTTGACTATGCTCACAGCCCTGGCTTCGGTAGAAAAGGTTCTAATGGGCGAGGTTTCACCGGGAAGTTACACCCCTTCGATGGCTTTTGGGAGCAGGTTTATCGAAGAGTTCACCGATAAACCCATCTCCATTCAAGAATGAAGCAAACAACTTTAGCCATCAATCCACAATTCGATACTTCTCGAATCTGTTCTGACGTAGTTCTCCCCAACTTTCTACAGATTGTTTGCCCTGTTCGATATGCTCAGCGGCTTTATAACCCATATCGAAGCATTGGTCTGAGTTATTGTAATTAAAGTCTCCGAGTCGGCCTGCAAAATAGATGTTATGCATTTCTCTCTCAAGAGACCGAATCTTATCGACTCTTTCTTGATAGCCTATTTTGTAGGAGGGATAAAAGTTTCTAAACCTTCTTGAGAAATTTTTAATTACTTGATCTCGATTGAACAACTTCAAAGGTTTTAATTGCGCTAGCAACATCTCATTTAGCTCGCCATCATCCATGCTCCACGTCGGATCTAAATCATCACAGGTGAAATCCACCATGAGCGCAGTATGACCTAAAGGAGCCGTATAGGGGCTAAACTTAGTCATTTCACTCAAGCGACCAAACCGGAAACGAGACTCCGGATAAAAGACCCACATCGCAGGTAAAACGGGTTGAGATTTTAGTAAATAATAATAAACAATAGTATGTCTAAATGAGACAAAGCGACAAGCCTGCCGAAGCTCAGTCGACAGGGAGGGGATCAAATCCGCAATCGCCTGCATTGGAATAGTATAAATTACTTCATCACACGAAAGCGTCTGTAAAGCACCACTACTATCTTCAAAAGAAATTCCCGATAGCATTCCATTATTTAGTTTTAATTCTTTCACTTTAACGCCCAAGTGAAAGTTCACTCCCCTAGATTCGCTCTTTTCTTTTAGCTTTTCCGGTATCATTCCAAAACCATACTTGGGATAGTGAAAATTCGGTGCGGATATAGTTTTATCTACACTCTTTCGAGATAAAAGTTGCTTGATAACCGACACTAAACCGGGAGAGGAAATTCTAACTCGAGCTAACTGAGGATCCAATTGCCTAGGGTTACCAAACATCTTATTGGCCATCGGCTCAAAAATTTGGTTGTAAAGGGACTTTCCAAATTTTTGTACAATAAAGTCTTCGTAGTTTTTGGGTTCTGTTTTGTCTTTTAGATTTTTGACAGCCGAGACACCAAAACTTGCCAAAATCTCGACACTTTTGTGCGGTGGAAACTTAGTAAGCATTTCCGAAATCTTCAAAGGGAAATCAAAATATTTCCCCTTTAAAAATAGATTTTGCGATTTCTCAAGACTAAGAAAGTCGTCTCCCATAATCTTACACATTTCATCAAGAACCCCATCTATTAGTGTGTAAAATTTGTGGGGGCCGTAATCAAGAATAAATCCATCCTCTCTAAAACTTCGGCATAGTCCCCCGACTTCTTTCTCTTTTTCAAAAACATGAACTTCAAAATCGGAGTTTTGACTTAAACGATAAGCAGCTGAAAGTCCGGTAACTCCTGCCCCGAGAACTACAACTCTTTTTTTATTGCTCATACGCTTCTAACCTTTCTGGCAATCACTCGAGTCTGTGCAGCAAAATAAGGAATCAGCATTTGATCAACCGAGAGTTTTTTAAAGACTTTTCCCATCCACTTGGCAGGCTTTGGCAAGTAAGCCTCTAAACGATAAGTAAGATATCCTAATTGTAGCCACTGAAAATGGGGTTTGCTGGATACCACTTCAAAACCGGTCGCTTCTAGCATGGCTTTAATTGTCTTAGGAACGAAATAATAGAGGTGAACCGAGAGTATAAACCAATAGTTCTTACCGGCCATTTTTGCGAGCAGATTACCGATGTTCGGGTAATTTATCACAACGATCCCATCCTCTTTTAAATACGAATTGCAGGTTTTCAAAACCTGTTTAGGATCGAAAGTATGCTCAAGTACATCCCATAGAGTAATGCAGTCTAATTTTTCTTTAGGAGCTGGAGCACTTTCCAAAGTACCGCAAGTAATGTTGACCCCATAGTTTTGATTGCCGTAATCGGAGAGATACTTTGAAGGTTCAATGCCATAGGTTCTCCATCCTCGCCCCTTGGCAACTTTCAGAAAGAAACCTGCTGCCGCACCGATAT
>VGSE01000156.1 GCA_016875135.1 Deltaproteobacteria bacterium | reverse complement strand
AAGAAGTAAGCTTATAAGCTTAAACTTTTCGCTTTGGGGAGCCCCTATGAAATCGGTCTTTAGTTTTTTCTTTTTTGTTACCTTTTGTATCTTAGGTTACGCAAATCCAAATAAATCGAACATTCTCTCAAGCTATTGGGTGAGCCCTTCTCGAGATCAAGTGATGCGAGAAATAGCACGAAAATTCGAAGTCACTCGGAAGCTTAATGGAGGCTATGAAGTTATAGTTCCTTTGAACCAAACCCAAGATCTATTTTCATTGATTCCCGAAGCTCAGCTGATTGAATTTGATATTTCTAGTTCGATTAGAAACAAAACCCGACAAGAGCTTCAGGGCTATCATGATTTCAATACCGTTCAAAGCCATCTTCAAACCTTATTAAATAGCTACCCAAATCTCACATCTCTTGAGGAGTATGGCAAATCACTAGAAAAGCGCCCCCTCTTAGCGCTCAAAGTAAGTGCTTCTAGAACTCAAAATCGAAAACCGGCTATTCTTTTGACTTCTAGCACTCATGGAGATGAGCTTATCACTGTCGAAGTTCTCTTTGGGCTTTTAGAGACCCTCCTTTCAGGTTCTAAAACGGACTCGCGACTCTCTAAAATTCTAGAAAATTTTGAGATCTACTTTATCCCTGTGGTGAATCCCGATGGTTATGTTAGACGAGAAAGATATGCCAACGGAGTAGATCCCAATCGCGATTATCCTTGGCCTCAAGATCCCACCCACAAATCCAATCCGTGTATATCGGCCATTATGAAGTTTTATGAGTCTCATCAAATCCGAGCGAGTATCGATTTTCATGCATTTGGAGAGATGATTATGTACCCATGGGCCTATACTTACAATTCTCTTCCTTCTTTTGAGGAGGGGATCTTTGATGGCGTTACTGGGAAAATGGCAAGTTTCAACGGTTATACCTACGGACAAATCTCTAAAGTGATTTATGTGGCCCAAGGATCGAGCGCAGATTACTACCATTGGAAACACCAAGCCTGGTCGTTGGGGATTGAAGTCGGACAGCAAAAGGTTCCATCTTCTTCGGACATTCCAAAGATCCTTAAAGAAAACTTAGACTCGACCTGGACATTTATCGAGTCGATCAAGTAAAACTTATCGGTGCTAAAAAGATTTAAACAGGATCCTTCGCCCGAACAAGCGGTGGGGGAGCTCATATTTGCGGCTAGCATCTGGGGTTTTGGGTTCGTTTGTACCCGTTGGGCTTTGGATTTTGCGGGCACTCTTTGGATGAATGCCATTCGATTCTATCTGGCCTTCTTATTTGCTATTCCTGTTATTTTGTCCGTTCCACAACTCAAAAAACATTTCAATGGAAGGCAATTTTGGCTAGCGGCCTGGCCAGGTCTTTTTTTAAGTGGCACACTGGTGTTTCAGACGGCGGGACTAGCTTACACTACTGTAACCAAAAGTGGTTTTATTACCGTTCTCTATATCGTTTTTGTTCCTTTTCTGGAGCTGTTGCTTATTAAAACCCCCATCAAACGGGCTCACTTTATCTATGTTCTTATTGCTCTCATCGGTGCAGCTCTTATCTGTGATTTTAGGGGAGAAAGCCTAAATTTCGGAGATCTCTTGACCTTGATATGTGCACTAATGGCTGCTTCCCAGATCGTTTTCCTAGAAAAACAGTCTCCAAAAATCTCTTCCGCCTTTGTATTTAACGTCTTTCAAACCTTTTGGGCAGGAGTCATTCCTCTGGCCTTAGCCATCCCATTCGAAAAAATGCCAAAATTTCCCCTCTCGGCTAAAGCACTGTTGTCTATGTTGATTCTTTCCTTCGCCTCTACCCTTCTGGCTTTTCTGATCCAAGTTAGAACTCAGAAAGTTCTTAAGTCATCAGCAGTCAGCATGTTGTTTCTTCTAGAGTCTCCTTTTGCCGCATTTTTTGCGTATCTTTTCTTGGGAGAGCGTTTAAGTTTATCGCATTGGTTCGGAGCAGCTTTGATACTCTTAAGTGCTTTGCTTAGCTCATTTCAGTTAAGAGGCCGAAAGCAAAAAAAGTATTAGTCCTCACCAAAAGAAGCAGCAAAATTTTTAAATTCATCCGATTTTAGCTAGTTTACTTTGTGTTTTCTCTTTCAAAAACTCATCATATTCCCGAATGTAATCCTCAGAATCATAGAGATCGGATGCAAATACTAATAAAATAGCATCCTCGCTATATTTATACTGGACCGCCCAAACCATCGGTGCCACATAAAGCCCTAAATTCGGTCGATTTAGTAAATATTCCTCGCGATGAGCGCCATCATCCACCATCACATTTAAATGGCCTTTAACGCAAATCAAGAATTGGTGACATTTTTTATGAGCATGTTCGCCTCTGACATCCTTACCGGGTACATTAAAAACGATAAAATATCTTTCGGCATTAAAGGGGATCGCCTTATTAAATTCACCTACTGACAAGTCACCACGAATATCGGATATGATGGGTAGATTGAGAAGTTCAACTCCTTTTACCCTGCTTTTTTCTGGAAATTTGATTAAGTTAGTTTCCGATTTTACACTTTTTTTGACGTTCGAATCTACATACCCCACGATTCGCGCCGGATTACCGACAACCTTTGCATAGGGTGGAACGTCTTTTGTTACGACAGCTCCAGCTCCTATCATAGCCTCTTTATGAATTGTAATTCCAGGAAGGATCGTTGCGTTTGCGCCAATGGATGCGCCTGTGCACACTCTCGTCTTTAAAAAAGTTTCCGGGTATCGTTTGCTTTTGGGAAATTTGTCATTGGTAAAAGTCGCATTTGGCCCAATAAAGACATCATCTTCAATGGTAATTCCATCCCATAATTGGACACCGCATTTGATAGTTACCCGATCGCCGACTCTGACATCGTTCTCAATAAAGACCCCATCGCAGATATTGCAATTTTCGCCAATTACTGCATCAGGAAGAATATGAACAAATGCCCAAATACGAGTTCCAGATCCTATACTTGCTGACTCGCAGATAGCCTGGGGGTGTATGCATCTTTCCATTGAGAGCTCCTTAAGTTCTCTATTACAAAAGCTTCCGGCCTTGCTTTAGTGTTTTCGAAAGCTCGCCACACGTAGACGCCAATAATGCCCAATCCTAGAGAATTCAGACTTGCGAAAAATAAAATAAGCATTGCGATAGCTGCATAGCCTGGGACATGAATAGTTCCGAAAAACTTAGCCATTAGAATCACGCCCCCCAAACCAACCGACAGTACTATTCCAATTAAACCGAAACAGACGAGAATCTGAATTGGAAGATCGGTAAAAGAAAAGATGCTATCTAACATGTAACGTATTTTTTTGGAAAGAGTCCAAGCACTCTTTCCAAACTCTCTGGTATTACGATCGTAGGCTATTAATTTTCGTCGAAATCCCATCCAAAAAATGAGCCCCACCAGGGAAGAATGAGACTCCTTAAAAGCAATTAAATGTTCCCGAAACAATCGATTACACGCAAAAACATCGACACCGCCCCTTGGCATTTCGGGCTGAATGAACGTACGATAAAGCGCCCAAAACAAATTAGATGATAATCTTGAAAACAAGGGATCACTTCTCAAGCCCCTAGTTCCCAATACAATATCAAAGTTATCACTCCTAACAGTTTCAAATAATTTCAAAAAAAGTTCTTTAGGTTCTTGTAGATCAGCAGCCATCACAGCATAGTAATCTCCAGTCGCCATTTCTAACCCTTTTCGAATCGCTGCGAAGGAACCAAAGTTTTTTGATAACCTGGCAAGTTGAAAATGAAACGTTGCACTCTTAAGTGAGTCTTTAAGTAACTCAAACGAACGATCAGGGCTTCCATCCACAATAAATACGACTTCAAGAGGCTCCTTTAAATTAGTTTGGAGCCAAGAACATCTCTGAATCAGTTTTGGAATAAACTCTTCATTTCTATATATAGGCACAACCAAAGAATACATGGCTATCTTCTCCACGAATTACAGGCTTCAATTACTCTCACAACCTCACCATCATTAAGGAAAGGATGTATGGGTAGTGAAAGCTCCTGTTGAGCTAAATCTCGAGCATTGGTTAATATCGTTTTAATTTCATTTTTTGGCGACGTCCCCACTGCGGTAAATACTGGTTGATCGGGAATAATAACGGGATAATGAATTGCCGCACTGATTTTCTTGCTGGCTAGCCACTCTCTCAAGGAGTTTCGAATTGACAACACTCTGATTGGGAACAAGTGCCAACAGGAATCGGATCCTTGGGGGGCTTCAACAAAAGATATTTCAGGATGGGAGATCTGGTTACGATACATTTCAGCAATCTCTCTTCTCCGCTGAGTCCAAGCACCCAATTTGGGCAGCAAGGCATTGCGTAAAATTGCAGCTTGTACTTCGTCTAAACGACTATTTAAACCTAGCAAAGAATGATGGTATTTTTCAGTCTGGCCATAGTCTCTTAAGCTTCTAGCGATCCGCTTAATCTCGACATCGTTAGTCAATAAGGCTCCACCATCACCATAACACCCTAAATTTTTTGTGGGATAAAAACTTGTGGCAGCAACTTGCCCCACCGTCCCCGTCGCTCTGCCAAAACTTGAACTCCCTATGGATTGGGCACAATCCTCGACTATTTTAAGCTGATAAACTTCCTTTAATCTTTGCAGTTCTCTAAGATCCAAAGCATGACCAAATAAGTGAACAGGGACGAAAAATTTGATTTGAGAATCAGTTTCTAATATTTCCTCAACTTGATGCAAATCAACTAATCCCGATCGATCCGTATCACAAAAGACAGGAGTGCCCCCAGCTCTTAAAATTGCGAGGGTTGTTGCAAAGGCCGAAAGCGGTGTCGTAAGAACCTTATCACCGGGTTTAAGTTGTAAAGAACGCAGCGCAATTTCAATCGCGTCAAGCCCGTTAGCGCAGCCTATTGAATATTTAATCCCCCAGAATTCGGCTAAGCATTCTTCAAAATTTCTTACCTCTTCTCCTAGAATTAAATAACCACTCTCCCCTACACGAGAGACTGCAGTTAAAATCTGCTCGTTAAGCTCATTCCATTGTAATTTGAAATCATTAAGCAAAATAGCGGTCATAAGAGCCTTAGGTTTTAGGGCATTGAAAACAAACTATTTCTTATAATTCTATCGTTGATGCGCCGATTAAAAATAGGGCTAAATTAGCTTTTAGACTGACCAGAAATAGCGGTGAGCAACGAGTTATCGAAAATTGAAGACGGTTACTACCAGAAATAAAACACCAAACGGTGGATTGGAATCAAATATTGTGAATTATTCTTGGTACTAAGCCCCCACCTTCCTCAAAACTTCCCCAATCAGATTCTGAAACTCAATTAGGTTTTGTTTCACTTGTCCTTGAGCCTCTTGAGTTTTGGTGCTTAACACACTGTCCAAATCCTGGGGCTGAAGACGGTTTTGGATTTCGCTTTTAACGTAAGCC
>VGSE01000155.1 GCA_016875135.1 Deltaproteobacteria bacterium | reverse complement strand
CTGATTTAGCTTAAAAGTATCTAATATTATTTAATATTATCGGTATTATTGCTTTTAAGATATAGCCAAAATTCCATACCTGCACCCTTTGAGTAGGCTTTTTAAGAGGCTGGTCCGAACTATTTTTTCTTAAATTGCAAAGACCTATCCGTCTGAACCTCTTAAAAAGCCTACTCAAGGGGTGCAGGTATCAAAACTCCTGTGAGCGGACACATCTGCAGGTATTGAGTAAATGTTATGGTGCAATGCGCATGATAGATTGTAGACGATCGACATAGGTGTTGTGCGAGGAAAGTATTTTTTTTCTCCCTTCTAAGGTGGTTTGTTTGCGAAGGTCAGGTGAGCTGAGAAGTGTTTCAATTTTTTGAATGAGGTCTTTTTCCGTCTCAAACATCTTTACGGTATTTTCTCCGAAAATAGCCAGGTGTTCCTCAGTTTTTTCTGTTAACAAGCACCCACCCATAGCTGGAACTTCAAAGGTTCGCATCACATGCCCATCTCGATTGGCTCGGCGCACTAAATTAAGACAGATCTTTGAGGCTTTGACAGCTTTTCTGAGAGTCTTAACTGGAACAATTCCTCGAGAAAAGGGGCGAGTTAATTTGTCCTGATTCCAGTAGCCGCCAAAAAGATTTATTTGAAATCCGTGCCGAATCAACTTGTGAATCAATGGAATTCGATCTGAGTCAGCCCCTCCAAAAAAAATGATATCACTTGCTAATTCTCTTTTTTCTAGCTCGCTAATATCCGACTCTTCAAAGTGAACTTCTGGATTGTAGGCAAAAGGAAGATAATCGACTTTTGTTTTTGAAAACTCTTTGAGTTGATTGAGATTGGCTATTCGAGGTGTAAGCAATACATTGTAGTGAGACAAAGATTCATTGAACCAATTAGAAGAGTGGTTGGTATTCCAAGGATCGTCGGTAAGAAAATTAATGGTTACAATAGAAAGTTTTTGTAGGGCAACTAGAGTTTCTTTGCACACTGCGGAGGTTCCTAACACCAAGAGGTGAGAGGGGCGAATAACTTTGGCAGACTCTATAAGTTTTTTTTGAAAATCTTTTTGAGCCCAATAAGTTTTATCTCGAAAGTGCCAAGCTAATTTGTTTAACATCGAAATATTAGATCTTGCTTGGGAAATGTCAAAAGAGGAAAAGGGAATTTGGATGTTACGAGCAGCACATTCAAAATGAAAGCCTACATGATGTTCCTGGAAGTTACCCACCAAGAAAAGAGAAGAAAAGGGTTCCAAGAAATATTTTCCTAAATATTAGGCCACTTTAAGTCGGGCTGATTGGTCCTGATTGGTGCCATAATAGTAATATAGCTGAGATTTTGAATTCGTTCTATTGAGTAATAAACAGACGGTTTTATTACCCAATTGAAAAAAATGGTCCATCATGATTGAGACATCGTTAGTTTTGGTTTTGTTAGCGGAAGTTACGATAACAACCAGATCGGAATAACTGGCTATAATTTCAGAATCTGGTAACGCCAGGAACGGGGCGTTATCGATTAAAATATAGTCGTATTGAGTACGTAAGTGATTCAACATTTCAGAAAATTTTGGGCTGTTGAGAAGTTCAGAAGAATGAATGGCAGGAGGGCCTGCTGGAAGAAGATCCAGATTTAACTGTAAATTTTTAACTAAGAGGTCCTCAACTGTCTTAAGTTTTGATTGTTCTAAGAAGCTTGAAAGGCCTAGAGTGTTTTTAGGGGCATACTCTTTACTGAGAGCTCTGCGCTTCAGGTCGCTGTCAATAATGAGAACTCGCTTGTTGTTTAAACTGGCTAAAGAAGCGGCTAGGTTGCCTGTGATAAAACTTTTCCCATCTCCAGGTTGGGTGCTATGAATGGAAATAATTTGTGGCTTTGTGACTAGATTTTTCTCCAAATGGAGCAAACGAGTACGAATCCTTTTGAAGGGAACAATCTCGGGCAGATCTAGATGATGACGGAAAAGCAGTGTTTTTTTCTGATCCGAAGACTTCATCCAAATTCGTTGTTTACCCTCTTTTAAGAGCGGTATTGTTCCTAAAGAGACAAAGTTAAAACCAGGAAAATCCTTAACGGTAACAATAACAGGATCAAAGTTCTCTATCACAGTAGCTAACAGGGCTGCAAAAACCAGTGAAAGGATAAAGGTCATTGGGATTAATGGAAATAGAGTCGGATTCCTTTTCGCAGATTCTAAACTAGACTTCTCGAGCGGCAGAATGCGATTTTGAATGGAAATTCTGCTGACATCGATATTAAAAAGCTGTTTAGATAAATCGGCAAAAAGAACATACTTCATTTCTAATCGCTTATTTAATGCGTAATATTTTTGTTCTTCTTCGGGAAGAGATTCTCGAACGAGTTGCTCTGCTCTTACCAGTTTTTGTGCGGCATTGATTCTTGCTTTAATTAACCAGTTTTCCTTTCGCAATTCGGATAAGCGAAGTTCCGGATTAACATTGTCTTGAATGAATTCAACAGATTCGTCCCGTGCAGGGACTGGACCTTTTTGTAACTTCTTAGGGAGCTGGGAGCGTGTTTTTTCAATTTCATCATTTAGAGATAAAACTTGGGCGGATTCTTCGGACATCCCTTCTGCAATCAACCCCTTTTTGCGGGCCTCAAGAGCTACTAACTGACGTTTAATAATAGAGAGAGTACTAAAATCTGCTTCATTGGAATTGATTAACGAGCTTTGTTTTTTTAGGTTTTTCGTAATGGATCGAATTAGCTTTTCGTTCTGTTCCAATTTGATAATGTTCTGTTCGAGTTCGGTGGTGATGTGACGAACATCTGAGCTTTCTTGATAAAATCCAGGCTTCTTTAGATTGGTTTTTCCAGTTTTTCTTTTAACAAGGAGCATTTCTTTTTCGATGTTATCAAAGTCTTCAGATAACTCATCGAGTTTGCCAACGATATAATTTTTCCCCTCTTCAAGTTGTCTGAGGTCTTTTTTTGTGATGAATATCTGGGCCTGTTCAGCCATTGTTTGTGCTATTTCTGAAGATAATTGCGGAGAAGAGGTTGTGACAGCGACAAAGAAGTGATTAGTTCCTATTTTGTCATACTTGGTGATTAACTTTAAAACAGAGCCAAAGGTCTTAGGAGATAAGTCTTTTTGTTTTTCGGCTTTAAAAGCAAAGGGGAGCAGTTTTTCGAAAAAATCAAACTTATTATTTTGTAAGCGCTGTAGTTTTTCAAAGAGTTTTTTCCCTGATTCAGTTTGTAAAATGTTTTGAGCAGCTTCATTATAGTAATCTCGAGAGCCCAAATAGAGAAGAATACTCTCCAAATAATTATCTTTGTTAAAGTTTTGAGTTAAGAGCTGTGATCGGGAGGCTCCCAAATCCAATGATAGCGCCTGCAAAGAACTATTATCCGCTTTTTGAACTAAGAGTTGGGCCACAACGCGGTAGGATTTATTTGTTACATAATGATGAATGGCAAGGGCCTCAGCGAGGATCACAGGAAGTAAAATTACTAGTTTATGTCGTTTTAAAAGGGCAAAAAAGTTATTTAGAACGACTTCAATAGGTTGGTAAGTCTGTGAGCTCGCCCCATGAGAAGAGTGTGAATCTTGGTTGGAACGGTAGGTTTTGGCGGAATCCATATAGACTTTTCGGCTAAGAGACAAACAATCTTAAATCTTTACATAGTTTAGCCGCTTGATAGAATTAAAGAGTACGTTTGCCTTTTGAATAAATACTATTCGAGGTAGTCGGTTACGAGATTAAATGGCTTCGCTTCCTTCGTAGAGACGTAAACTTCTTTAATAATAATCATCAACTCAATACTTCCAGAGGCTTTCTATGATGAAGAATACTGCGGTGTTTCAGAGCGTGTCGCAAATTACATTAATTTGCTATTTGACACTTCTTGTTACCTTTTGCCCTGAAAGAATCCGAGCAGTTTCTCCTTCCCTCACAGAGGATATTTTAAAGACAAGCAAATACACTAGAGCAGATGAGTATTATTCTGAAGTCTATCAAGGGGAAATTCTTGTGCCGATCAACTTATTGGGAGCGGTAGGGCGACCGGGTGTTTATCACATTCCCAAACAAACCGATATCGTAAGACTTCTTTCTTTGGCTGGGGGAACTCGGGCGGATGCGAACTTGGAGGATGTCACTATCAAGCGAAGAAGTGGTGAGACCGAACGAACGATCAATATTAATTTGAAACAGTTAGTTCAAGAACGAGCCTCAAGCAAACCTATAAATCTCGAGGCCAATGACATCGTATTGGTGACACCCCAGGAGCCGTTGATTTCGTCTAACACCCTACAAGGGGTGGGTTTTGTTTCTTCTCTTCTTGGGCTTGTCGTTTCAAGTATTGTGATAATTCAGCAATTAAAAAGAAACTAGGTTTTCATGCAAATTCAACTGAAACCTATCTCCTCAATCTCTTGGATGAGTTTGGGAGTTTACAGTTTTGTTGTTTTTTTAGCCCAAATAATTCAAGGGACATCGGTAGCGTTCGCTTCCAACATTTTAATGTTTCACCTGTTATGTGGAATGGCATTTAACTTTTCGGGGGGGGGGACAACAGTCTTTGGTTGGTTGGTAGGCCTTTTGTCACTGAGGCAGGTTATTATATCTCAGTGGTTTAAAATGTTTTCGTGGCAGCCGGCGGATCAAGGTCTATCAAGCCCTGAAGTGACTTCTCAAGTCTATGTATTGGGAATGGGCATGATTGTTCTTGTGACTCTTGTGGATAGGTACTTTAGATTTGAAAGATATCCGATCGTGAAAGAGGATTCTTTTTACTTTTCTCCCCGATTAGTGGAATGGTTATTTGTTGCGTCTTTAATTCTAAATTTTTATACGTCAAAACGAGACAGCTTCAGCTTAATTTTAGCTCCGTTACTGAATGCTCTAAGTTATCTTGGGGGACTAGGAATACTAGTTCTGATAGCTGAATTGAACAGAACGGCATGGGAAACTAAAGGAAAAAAAATATTTAATATTAGATCGGTGGTGATGCTATCAGTTCTTTTTGCTTTGGGAATATTAGGAACTAGTAAACAAGGGATGTTCGAGCCTTTGTTTGCTGTTTTGGTGGTTGCGATATTTCAAAAAATTAAGATTGGAATAAAATCTATTGCGACTATTGCTTTTATCGGTCTGCTCATGGTGTTTGTTTTTACCCCCCTATCGGATGATGGGCGTAATTATATAAAAAGAGACCAGACATTAGGCGTTAAAGTGGAAAGCTTACGTAATTATCTTAAGGAAAACTTTAGTTCATTTGAAGGGTATTCCCAATACCTAAGACGTCTTAGGGAACAAACTATCCAACGGTACAGCGGCGAAAGTTTGTACACCAGTGAGTCTACTCTACTAATCGAGCGATTTTCGTTGATTTCTGCGGCCGATAAACTTATTCACTATTATAATAATAACGAAAAAGAAGGTTACAGTTTTTTCTGGTCTCAAATTTATCTGTTACCGAGATCCCTGACTGGGAAATGGCTG
>VGSE01000154.1 GCA_016875135.1 Deltaproteobacteria bacterium | reverse complement strand
CACCTGGCGCATAATTTCGCGTTGTTCTGGGTTGGTCGAATCGATGAGAGTTCTTGAGTGGCCCCCACCGGCAATATCTCTAAGATTGAGTGAATAGCGACCGGCATAATCGAAGATGTTAACCATCTCCCGGGCGCTTATCTCACTGCCTCCCACATCTTTAGGAAGATCCAAACCCGGTAACCCCATCCCAGCCGTAATTCGTCTCCAGTTCATTGGAGAATTAAACTCTTCCTTTCCTTGCAGATTATTTGCAACTTGATCGATAACCTTAAAATATTTTTCCTGCACCTCATTACCTTGAGGACGTAACGGAGTGGCTGTGTTTTTTGAAGGATTAGACGTGAGTTTTGCCAAAGGTTTTGAGCACTCTTCATCAGTAGTAATTACGGAAAAACCCGATCGGCTAAAAAAAAGGGATAATCCAAACTCAAGCAGAAAAACAACACAAAGGGCTCTAACGTAGGGCATACCCAACCTTTCGGTGCATATCCCCTACTTACTTGAGAGGACATCTTTCTCTAATTTTAGCCCTCCAACGTTTGTGTCGATAAGTTCACAGTTAAGGCATTTTTAAGTGGAGACCCCATGAAGCGTTGCGCAATTTGTTTCATCCTACTTATTCTTTCAACCTCGCTCTATGCCTATCGTACTCCAAATAAAGTCAAAGAAAGGTATGCTGACCTATACGCTCAACCGGTAGTTTCATTAGCTGATGGAACCAAAGCTTTTCACAGAGGCAAACTATTTAGAAGACAAAATCTTTATGTTCTCTCCTTGCAGGGTGACGATTTTGAAATGGGATACCAACATGGAAAATTACTCCAGAATGAAATTGCTCAAGGAGCGATCCCTCAACTAGCCCAAATGGTGGAGAAAGCGGTCCGCAATAGTTTCCCGCAAATACCTATTCTTACTGACCTCATTATCAAATTTCTCTACCGAACTGAAACTGACAGCATCATGAAGTACGGAATCGATGCTCTAGGCGGAGATACCGATCTCTTTCTTGCCGAAGCCTATGGCCTTTCGGAAGGAGCCGAACTCGCTTTGGACTCAGTCATCCATGCGGCTTTCGGACCTGAGTCACTTCAAGTGATTCTCGGGAAGCAGAAGAGCAGACAAAACGAAGACGATGAAATCGAGCGGAATATTTTTGGTCAAACCTGTACCGACTTTGCGGCCCGAGGAAGCTACACTACAACCGGAGATCTTATTATCGGTAGAAATACCGATTACCCGCTTAATGGGACTTTCGATCGTTACCCAACTGTAATCTATTACCAACCTACCGATGGAAATCAAAAATATTTGGCATTGACCTCGGCAGGAGTTCACGTAGCCGGAGTGGTCGGAATGAACGAGTCAGGGCTCTATCTGGGTATTCACACGATTCCAACCCTCGAGGTCTCTGAAGACGGATTTCCGGCTTTTATATTAGGTCAATACGTCTTAAAAAAAGCGAAGAACTTTGATGAAGCCGTCGAAATATTTAAACAGCACCGTACTGCAGCCGGATGGGCTTACACCTTAGTCAGCACCAAGGAAAATAGAATGGGAATCGTGGAATTAACAAACAAGCGTGTTGCCGTAACAGAGACTCAGAAAGACCTCCTGGTTCAAACCAATCACTTTGTTTCCGCCGAAATGCATCATGCCAACCTCGACCTGAATGCAACTATAAATGAAGACACCCACACAAGAGCCGATAGAGTACAAGAATTAGCAAAAGAAAAAAGAGGAGTGCTTGAGTCAGAGGAAGCGATAAAAATTCTTTCCGACAAGTGGGATCGAGTTAATGGACAAATGAGTAGTTTTGGAAACACAGTAGCCACTCACATGACCCTCTCCAGCATGGTGGTAGACACTCACAATGAATCGTTGTATGTAGCTACCGGCTTGGCGCCTGTATCCCTTTCCAATTACGTTCAAGTTCCGTCCATTACCACTTTTAACCCGAACACTTTTTCCGCCGACAGCTTTGAGATCTTAGAAAATAGCACTTTTGATATCGCCTACCCTAAACTAGCCCAAGCCGAGCAATGGTATATAGAAGCAAAAATCGCTTTTGATTCCGATCTCAATCCTAGAGGTGCTTTTGAAATTCTCCAAAAAGCGATCGATTTAGTTCCAGACCACTCTGCGTTCCACTTTGTCCGCGCAATCATGGCCTTAAAGGCAGGCCTTAAAGAAGAAGCCATTAAAAGCTTCAAAGAGTTAGAAACACTTGAACACTACCACTATAGTTTATTAGGCCATTACTACTTAGGAAGAATCTTCGCTCATGATGGGCAAAAAGATTCCGCTCTTGAAAAATTTCAACAAGTACTTACAAAGGCGGATAAGGAGATTGAATCGTCCTTGATTAAGGCAACTGAAACCAACCTTAACAAGTTAAGCCGACCAGGCAATATTAAACTCAACCCGGCAACTCTCTCGATCTTTATGCCCGAAGCCGACATGATAAAATATTAATTCTAAAAAAAAACCCAAAAAAAGGAGCCCTAAACGTTATGAATATTCTTAAGTTTACTTTTTTCTCGATTTTATTCTCTACTCACCTTTTTGCAGAGTATGACCCAAGCCACAAGCTCTTCACAGAGATATTGAAAGCTCATGTCAAAGCAGGCGTGGTCAATTACGAGGCTCTTAATGTGGACTCAGTCAAACTAGGAAACTACTTAAAACAGATCGAATCGGTGAGTCGGGAGCAGTATCTAGGTTTTACAAAGCCCGAGCAAATGGCTTATCTCATCAATGCCTATAATGCTTTCACGTTAAAACTCATTTCAGACTTTTATCCTGTCAATTCCATCCGCGATATTGGTGGAATGGTGGGAGGAAATCTATTTAATCGTAACTCCAAGCAGTGGAAGATCTCTGAATATGAAGTCAAAGGCCAAAAAAATACATTCACAGCTATGGGAAAGTCAGTAACTCTCGACGAAATTGAGCACGAAAACCTAAGACCTCTTTTTAAGGATGCCAGAGTTCATTTTGCTTTGGTGTGCGGAGCCGTAAGTTGCCCTTTTCTGCGTTCAGAAGCCTACACGGGGACCGCACTGTCCCCGCAACTCGATAACCAAGGGGAGCAATTTTTATCGGACCCTTTCAGAAATCGGTACAATGAAAAGGAAAACCGCCTCTATCTTTCGAAAATATTTGATTGGTTCTCCGATGACTTTAAAAGAGATAAAGGCAGCGTAAAGGACTTTATCAAATCTTACCTGACAAAATCGATTCAATCTAAGATCGTAGAGGAAACATCGATCGGCTATCTCGATTACGACTGGTCTCTCAATAATAAAGCTGGAAAACTCAACTAAGAGAGATTAATTCTATTTATTGATCAACATTCCATCACTGGATGGGGACTGGGTGATTTCCCACCTGTTCCCCTCCGGATCAATAACGAGAAAGCTTTTCTCTCCCCACGGATGATCCTTGGGTGGTCCACTGACTTGCAGATTCATTTTCAAGGCCTTTTGATATGTCGCTTCGACATCTCGAGCAGTAACACCAAAAGCAACCTGCGAGCGCTCTTTGGGTAAAGAGAAAAACTGAGAGGCCTTACCGGTAGGTTTAAAAAAAGCAATTCGAAATTTATTAGGAAGAACAAACTCACAAAATTCCGAATTATAAAAATAAGGAGCTACTCCAAACAACCCTTCAAAAAAGTTCTTCTGTCCGTCGACATTTTCCGCCGTAACAACCCAATGCGAACACGCTTGAATCATACTCCCCTCCCAAAGGTATGGCTTTACTTTTGGCGGTTTCCTACCAAAAGTAAAGCCATACCTTTGGGATACCTTTGGGACCGAGCACCAATAGATTGCCGGCAATTGTGAGGGACTCTCCACTCACTTTAGAGCCCATTTAACCGATAATGGTTGTGAGACTTAAAGCCTCTGTGAACTATTTTCATAACACTAAGGAGCAATCATGAAAGTTAAGACATACAAAAATGGGAAAAACAACTACACCGCTTATCTCAAAGACCTTGGAACCGGTTGGGAAGCAGGCTTTACCAATGGTGTTAGTAAACCCATTTTTGTCGGAAACTTCATTCATGCCTCTGAAGCTAATGAGTGGTATAATTTAATGACCTCAGAAATCACAAAGTTTAATAAAAAATTTACCGTAGGTTCCAATTGCCCAAGCCAATGGTTTACTTCCTTCATAGGGTGTCATCTCTATAAGCACTACTACAATTTCGTTAATCGCGTTCTCAGTCAACATAGCCGCCGTTATGAACAAATCATGGAAAAAGAAACAAAGAAATATCGTCAAATGAGCAAAAACTGGTACCCGGGAGAGAAGACGCCTTTTCTTAAAGCCTCTTAAATCTCTTTGAGTTGATAAAGCGCGAAGGGCTTAACTGCCCTTCCCTTTAATACCTGCTTCCTTTAAGTGAGCTTTTTAAGAGGCTGGTGCGATATATTTTTTCTTAAATTGCAAAGACTTATAGAGGACCAAGTTATAAGATTTGATAAGTTTTCTTGGAGTTTCATTTGATAAATCATCGCATCGTCAAACGGCCAATAACTTGCGCAGCGTGAACGAATTTTATGGCCGTTTGAACCTCTTAAAGAGCTTACTTAAAGAGAGCAGGTATTTCCCTTTCCAACCAAGCCTTGAGGTTTCCTAAGGTTTTTTTTTGACTCGTGGTTTCACGTGACACAAAAACCCTTTGAAACCCCTCGTTGAGAGGAGTAAAAATAGATACAGGAGATAAATTTGTGAGTGATCAACTAGATACAGAGGCATCCAATAAAATCAAAGTAACCTCCGAATTTGCGCTCAATCAGCTTGAAAAGTGGGTGGACTACCTAGATGTCGTTCGTTTTTGGTTTACTCGCTCGGGCCGAATCGGTCTTCTCATGGCCAAAGGGGGCTATTTATTTTCAGAGAGGAAAAAACTTTTTAAGAAACTAGGTGAAGAGACCTACTACCGAATTCAAAAAGGGGATCTCAGCTTATCTGAGCTTATCTCGCTAACCGAGGAGATCAAGGATCTCACCAAAAAGATTGAGATCGAAGAACTTCTCATCCGTCGACTTAGATTTGGAACCTCATACAAACGAAAAAAAGGTTCGAGTAAAACCCCAGACTCCCAGGAACCGACCCTAATGACCTAAGGTGGATTATGTTTTCTTTTACCGAAGAACAAAAATTACTCATTCAATCTGTTACGGCTCTCGCTAAAGAACATCTTGCCCCTAGAGCCGAAAGCCTTGATGAATCCGAAGGTTTTAATAAAGAGGCTTTCAAAAAAATGGCTGAACTTGGGCTTCTAGGAATTACGGTCGAAGAACAATATGGGGGAGCCAATTTAGGAGCTTTTGAAACGACTTTAGTGATGGAGAAACTGGCTGAAGCCTGTGCCTCTACTACTCTTTCTTATTTAGCCCACTCAATCTTGTGTGTGAACAATATTTACGCCAATGCTTCTCAAGACCAAAAACAAAAATACCTTCC
>VGSE01000153.1 GCA_016875135.1 Deltaproteobacteria bacterium | reverse complement strand
AGAACTCTCCGGTCGAGAGAATATTTTTCTTAATGGCGCCATTTTAGGAATGCGAAAAAGAGAGATAGAAAAGAAGTTTGATGCTATTGTTGATTTTTCAGAAGTTGAAAAGTTTATCGATACGCCTATCAAACATTATTCCTCTGGAATGTATGTGAGGCTTGCTTTTTCAGTAGCTGCTCACTTAGAACAACCTATTTTATTCGTTGATGAGGTTTTAGCTGTTGGAGACGGGGCCTTTCAGACCAAATGCATCGAGAAAATGAAATCGGTCGCCCATAGTGGTCGTACTATTTTGTTTGTCAGTCATGATGAAAAAGCCGTAAGAAGATTGTGCAACCGAGGTATTTATTTAAAGCAGGGCCGGGTAGTCGCTACGGGTCCTACTTCTGAGATGCTTGAACTCTATTCAGACGATGGGAAGTTTGAGAACGTCGCCTAAATTACTCCACCGTAACACTTTTGGCTAGGTTTCTGGGTTTGTCGACGTCGGTTCCTCTTAAAGAAGCTATGTGATAAGCAAGAACTTGGAGTGGAATCGTCGATAAAATAGGATTTAAAGCCCACGAGGTTTTAGGAAGTCCTATAAAATATTTGGACTCCTTAGGAAAAAGACCGTCCCCTTCCGTTCCAATCGTTATGACTTGTCCACCCCGTGCCTTGACCTGCTGTAAATTACTTAAAATCTTTTCAAAGAGAATATTATCCTCAAAGCCCTTCAACGAAATTTTCGATTTGGGGGAGTTATTTAGCGGAGCTAAGACAATAACTGCAGCTTGGCGATCAATTAAAGCAATCGGACCATGTTTTAATTCTCCCGCCGGGTAGCCTTCTGCATGAGCGTAACTAATTTCTTTGAGTTTAAGTGCTCCCTCTAGAGCAATGGGGTATAGATTATCTCGACCCATATAAAAGAAAAAGGGAGTGTCTTGGAGAGTTTGAGCTATTTCTTCTATTTTTCCCTCAAGTCTCAGTGAGTTGTCTACTAAGTGCGGTAAGTGCATTAAGTCTGTAGTTAATTCTTTGGCAGACTCGTTAGAGATAATGCCTCTTATTTCTCCTAGCTGAACCGCTAGCATATAAAGCATGGTGAGTTGAGTTGTAAAAGCCTTTGTTGAGGCAACACCGATCTCTGGCCCAGCATTAGTGTAGAGAACTAAGTCAGATTCTCTGGCTAGGGAACTCTCTCTGACATTACAGATGGATAGAGTTGAGACTCCTTGAGATTTAGACTCTCTTAGCGCTGCCAAGGTGTCGGCAGTCTCACCAGACTGAGAGATTAATATGGTTAACGAGTTTTTATCCAGAACCGGTTGTCGATATCGAAATTCAGATCCAAAATCAACATCGGTAGAGATTTTGGCAAATCTTTCTAAGTAATATTTCCCCACAAGGCCCGCATGTCTTGCAGTTCCACAAGCTACGATAGAGATTCGACTAATACTTTTTAAGGTATCTTTAATTTTTTCAATCTGAGGGATTTGAATTGTTCCACTGTTGGGATCAATGCAGCCGGAGATTGTATTAGCGATAGCTTGTGACTGCTCGTGGATCTCCTTTAGCATGTAGTGCCGGTATCCTGCTTTTTCCATTTGATCTGCGGTCCAATGCAGAGTTTTAATGTTTGCTTTAAGACTTTCCCCTTCTTGCGAAAAAAGCTCTACGTGATTGCTTTTACAGACCGCAATTTGGCCTTCCTCAAGGTAAATCACTCTATTGGTTCGGTGAAGAATAGCTTGAACATCCGAGGCCAAGAACGTTTCATTTTCCCCAATGCCAACAATGAGAGGAGCTCCATTAGAAACTCCGACTAACGTGCCAGGCTCGTTTTCATTAATTACGGCAAAAGCATAAGAGCCTTTTAATAAAGGTAGGATTTTTAGAGTTGAATCTTTCAATGAGAGCCCTGATTTGAGTTCTCGATCAAAAAGGTGAGCTAAAACTTCAGTGTCTGTATCACTTGAGAAAGAAACGTGAGATTTTTCTAGAATTAGTTTATGGCCCAAATAATTTTCAATAATGCCATTGTGAACCAAAGTAATGGGGCCTGCTTGATGGGGATGGGCATTGTTTTCTGTTGGAGCTCCGTGAGTGGCCCATCTAGTGTGGCCAATTCCCAGGTGTCCTTTAAATTGATGTCGAGTTAACTTGGTTTCTAGTTGTTGGATTCGTCCCTCTGCTCGAAAGACTTCCGTTTTATCTCCCTCAAGAATCGCAATTCCCGCCGAGTCATAGCCTCGATACTCAAGTCTTTTAAGACCATCCAATAAGATCCCCTTGGGATCTTGATATCCATTATAACCAATGATTCCACACATAATTTGGGTTTATCTCTTATTTTTGAGTTACTGACAACCTAGCTTTTTAACACTGCCCTATAACTTTAGAGCTGTTTGAGGAATGAGATATTATCTTTAATTCGGAGGTGTTAAAAATATTGTTTTTCAAGGCCCATTCGTAGGTTAATCGAATTCCCTTATCTAACGAGGTCGATGGAACCCAACCCAGCCGGGATATTTTATCGATGTTAAGCACCTTTTTGGGAGTTCCATCGGGTTTAGTTTTGTCAAAAATAAGGGTTCCCTTAAATCCGATGACCTCTTTGACTTGGTTTGCAATTTGAGAAATGGTTAGGCCCTGACCGGTTCCAACGTTAACAACTTCTCCTGATTCATACTTTTCCATGAGAATGGCTAGCCCCTCTGCCAGATCATCTACAAAGAGTAGCTCTCGAACGGGTTTTCCACTACCCCAAACTATGACTTGTTTGGCGTTTGACTGTTTAGCTTCGTGAAATCTTCTAATTAATGCCGGTAATACATGGCTATTTTGAGGGTGAAAGTTATCAAACGGTCCGTAAAGGTTGGTTGGCATCGCCGAAATAAAGTTTTGCCCATACTGAGAACGATAAAACTCGCAGAGCTTTAGGCCTGCAATTTTAGCAATAGCGTAGGCTTCGTTGGTCGGTTCCAGCGGCCCAGAAAGAAGGTGTTCTTCTCTTATGGGTTGAGGACAATCCTTGGGATAGATACAGCTACTTCCCAGGTAGAGCAGTTTTTTTACTTTGTTTTCATAGGCCGCGTGAATAATATTTGTAGCAATAGTCAGGTTTTCATAAATGAAGTCAGCGGGATAAGAGCTATTGGCTAAGATTCCTCCCACTTTTGCGGCGGCTACAAAGACGTAGTCAATTTTAGACTCTTCAAAGAATCGATTCACTGCTGCTTGATTGAGTAAATTAAGCTTAGAACGGTCTTGAGTGAGGATTTGGGTAAATCCCTTGGCTCTTAAATTTCGAACCAATGCAGAACCTACTAAACCCTGATGACCAGCGATATAAATCCGATCTTTTAAGTTCATAGCGAGACAATAGAGTTAAGAATTTAGTTCACTTAGCAATAGAACCTTATTAGTGTACCACAAGTACAAAATGACGCTGGAGGTAAGTTGATGACCGAGATCGATTTGTCAGCTAAACGAAGAAAGCTTTTGCTCAAGTGGGGTGTTATAGGAACCGGTTGGATAGCTTTGTATCTACTAGGTTTTATTTATCTCATCGATAAACGACCTTTTGTTGAGTGGGCTCTTATCAAGTCTGGTCCGCAGGAAACAAAAGCCGAGGCTCAACTGATTAAAATGCCTGATGGGCAAGTTTTTTTGATGGGAGCAGGGGATGCCGCAGGTAGTCTTCTCCCTTATCTCAAGAAGCAAAAAATTAAAGACATCGATAAGCTTATCTTGGCCTCTTCTCAGCCCTACTTTACTTCCGGATTGAAGGAAATGTTGGGCGTCGGAGTGAGAATCAAAGAAGTTCTTGTGCCGTCAAACTCTCTAAAATCTAAGGGGTGGACAGAAATAGAAGCTCAGTTAAAAAACAAAGGACTCGTGCTATCTCCTATTAATCTGAGCCAGCCTTTGTTTCAAAAAGATTCAACTCGACTAGAGGCCATCGCCTCGGATGGGGATTCTCTGGCGCTGCGTTTGGTTCATGGGAAAAATAGCTTAGTCGTGGGGTTGGGAGATCCTTCACTTATTGGATTACAGATAGCTAAGTTGAATTGCCAGAGCTTAAAGACCGATCTACTGATCAATTATACGGAGTCAAAAAACAATGAACCGTACCTAAACTGGGTTGGCTGCCTTAAGCCCGAAAGAGATTTGAGCATTGAGAAAGGAACTTTTAAGATTTTACTTAAAGGGGATTCCTTTAAGTTGAAGCGGCGCTGACAAATTGTGAAAGAATAGCTTTCAGATCGTTAATATTAGTTACAACAAAATCACTTGAGACACGCCGATTGTAATCGCGCTTCCAAAGAATACTTTTGATACCACAACGCTTAGCTGCCAAAGTGTCTTTCTCGGTATCTCCTAGAATGAAAGAATTTGAAAAGTCTAGGTTCAATTCGTTCTTTGCTAGAAGGAACAAACCCGGATTCGGTTTTTTTAACGGGTGTTCGTCGGCAGCAAATGGGCTGACATAGACTCTGTCCAGGGAATAAAGATTTTGGTAATAGCTATTGAGCTCATCGACAAAGCTCTGTTTCAAGAGGTTTCGTTCAATATCGGGTTGGTTAGTTACCATGACCAGTTTAAAGCCCAGTTCTTTAATTTTATGAAGACCGTCTAGAGGATAATGTTTGACCTCATTCCAATTTCTCGGAGAGTGGACGCCACCGTCGCGATAGACCAGCTCATTGAAAATTCCATCCCGATCTAGAAATAAAGCTGGCCCCGACATGTTTAGATATCCTGATTCTCTTTGAGGATTTTTATTAAAGCTTCATCCACTCTTCTAAGGGTCCAATAAGGAACTTTAGAGCTTTCACGAAGGGGTAATTTGTAATGATCCCATTTTGCACTAATCAATTTGCCACTTAATTCTTTAGGTTTGTTTTTACACAACCATTCAATAAGTTCAGCAGCTTTTAGAGGGTCGTCTCCGCCATATTTCATTCGGTGAATCGCTTCTTGTTGTTCTTTGCCAATTTTTTCAGCTGGAGTTTTTGAGATGCCCTCCATCATGGGGGTCTTTAAAGCCCCCGGAGCGACTGAGAAAAAATTTAAGCCGGGATATTCCAGAGCTAGAGATTCCGTGAACCGCACCAATGCACATTTGCTAGCTCCATAGGCTCCAAAATGGGGCCGTGGTGCTGTGGCTCCTCCTCCTGAAAGATTAATCACCGTTCCTGACTGCTGCTTTAAAAAAATAGGAATCAATTGTTGAATGAGATAAAGCGGTGATAAAAAATTAATTTGTAAAGTCTCTTCAATTTCTTCAAAGCTTAAATCCTTAAGTTTACCGCAGGGGCCGGTGATGGCAGCATTGTTGATTAAATGATCGATGCTTCCCCATTTTTGTAAAGTTTTTTCGACCCAATTTTTACAATCGGCTTTCCTCTTGATGTCTCCGACGATGAAGAGTCCATTAGGATACTTTGCCATTAATTGGGGTAAAGCCTCGGGGTTACGAACGAGTGCCGAGATG
>VGSE01000152.1 GCA_016875135.1 Deltaproteobacteria bacterium | reverse complement strand
TACAAATAAACGTACGGCACTCCTCCGGGAAATCCTGGATAAATTAGGCTACAACGTACCTGAACGCCTTGTCGCCTTATTGCCACAGCTTCCGGCAGATAAACAAGCCGATGTCCTACGGATAAGCAACATAAAAGCCCATTTCTTATTGAGTTATAATGGCCATAAATAAAGTTATAGCGAGTAAACAGCGAATTAATGGGCCCTCCCGGGGCTAGCTTCGCCGCCGCGAGTCTCTATACGAAATGAGGCTGATCGCCTATAGACAAGCTGTTTTTCTCCCTGGAGTCAACGGAACGTCTACGGTTCCACCGAGCTCTAACCCGAACCCATAGGAAAACCGAAACCTAAAAGCAACGCGCTTATCAGTGGCCTTAGTGAAAGTGATTTGTTCAAAGGTTCCAGGCTTGGCGAAATTGATTCCTGAACCACCTGTTTGGGAAACCAGAGAATATAAGTTTGGACTAATTGTTACAGGGTTTTGCGACTCCCCTGGACCAACTTCTAAATACGTGTAATTCAACTGGGGCATTGTTGTGCTAGAAATCAAGATGGAATCGTCAACGCGGTGTATTGTGCCATCCAAGAATTCCTCAGGTCCCTTGATCACGACAAAATATGAAAAATATCCAGCACAATGTTTGTAAAAGGCTTTAACTGAGGTGGGGGTAAACGAAATGGTGGAGTTTTGATCTATTATTACAATGGAGCTCAAATCTTCTGTATTCTCAGATAGGCCTTGATCATAAAAACTCCCATTCAAAGAAACGCTTGGATACTTCTGCAGCCCACAGGCTGAGAGCATCATGAGAAAACCAAAAACAATCAAAGCGGAAAACTTTTTCATTTTCTTCTCCTTACCCAAACAGCTTAAAAACAAACTTTCCCCTTGAGGCTGCAATTCTTATTCCTCAAGAATACGGGCCTGAATGCGCCCCTTTGTGTGAATAACCTCTGTCTTACTTTTTGACAGCAGCTTAAGAGCTAGTCAGTCACTTCCCTCTGATGGATAGTAAAAAGAAAGGAAGGTAAGGCAACATAAAAGCCCATTTCTTATTGAGTTATACGGGCCATAAATAAAGTTATAGCGAGTAAACAAGCCTTTATCGCTTGTTAGCTGGATTGGAATATAAGTGCCACAATGCCATGTATCTTTCCGATGAAATCACATTGTTTTTCGCGTTTCGAATAGCTTGCATACGGTTAAGCCGCGTATCCTCGACCGGATGAAAATGGCCTTTTAAATCAACATCGGGGCATTCAAGTAAACTAAGAATTTCATGGATCGCAAAGCTCCACACCCTTGCATTACCTTCAATGTTCACGAGGGTTGTGATGGTCCCTTTTTGATTAAACCACTCATACCGAGCAAGCGTGTAAATTTGGTGAGCAGGTATTGAAAATGCCGTTCCATCACTTGCAAATAATTCGGTACGGATAAGCAACATAAAAGCCCATTTCTTATTGAGTTATAATGGCCATAAATAAAGTTATAGCGAGTAAACAGCGAATTAATGGGCCCTCCCGGGGCTAGCTTCGCCGCCGCGAGTCTCTATACGAGAGAATATTAAAAGTAATTTCAGTTATTTAGGTCCGTTTGATAGACCGGTACCATTCTCGTTTTAAAACGAATCAGTTTCAGGCGGTATTTGGAAAAAATCATCAAGCTGGTTGATAGCAAAATCCAGCTGAGGGGGTGCTCTTGGCGGCGCCTGGATTGGAGGTTCGGACTTTTCCCCCAACGATTTAAGAATTCGTTTTGCAACCCTTAAGTCTTGAATAGTGGAAATAACTTTCATTTTTCCCCCGCAGTTGAAGCAATTTAAAATCTCAATCGCAAAAGATCGTTTCAATAGCTCTGCCCACTTCGATTGTCCCGGATATGTGGTTCTTTCCTTTTTCTCTTCTAATTTTTCAGGAACGATTTTTGATCTCAATTTGGAATTCGGGGCAAGTAACCCGTGGTACCTAAGCAGATTCGCTCTTGGCGGAGGAATGAGAGCTACAACTTTTTCTACAAGCTCCAAGGGATCAAAAAGAATGTGAGTTGTGCCGTCGGAGTATCGAGTTTTAAGCTTATAAAGGATTTTTCCATCTAGGGTCTCACTCATTCTTTCAAGCGCAATGGGGGGCCTTGCCGTGTATCGACAGAGTTTTTCTAGGCGGTTCCGATCACTGCCTTTGATTTGGACATTAGCGTGAAGGCTAAACCCATCTGAAAGGGCACAACGTTCGCTTACGGAATACGCGGTTCCAATAGAAATTTCGTCGCCAACTTTTCTCACACGTAATCCTTCCCTTTCCCCGAGCCCAATCCGACTTTGGATTGAGGCGCCTGTAATATGGGCTAAGACTGGCTGCTCATGAGCAAAGGGGTCTTCCGAGAAGTCTTCCAAGATAAAGCCCCTTTTCTCAAGACACCGCGCGATTCTTAAATTTATCCGCTTTACTAGAGTTACGATCTCTTCATTGGTGGGAGGAAAAACTGGGACAAACTCTAGCTTCCCATTTTTTGCTGTAAAGACACCATCCAGAAAAAGAGAATGAAAGTGGACATTGAGATTTATGGCCCCACCAAAACGCTGAATGAAAGTAACGGCTGCAGTTTTCCCCGCGATGCCGTTTCTTCGCGCAGCCTTTTCATACCAGTTAGAAACAATCCGAATATAGATGGCTAAGATTTTAGAAACGAGATTAGGATTGTAGGCAAGAGCGTATCTTACAGAAAACGGAAAGGACAATACCCATTGCCTAACGGGAACATGAGGGAAGATTCTATCAACTAAATGCATGGCCACTTCGTTCATGCGCCGTCCGCCGCAAGAAGGACAAAAGCCCCGCTTCTTACAAGAAAAGGCCACAAGTCTTTCGCTTTTACAGGATTCGCAAGAGAGTCTTACAAACCCATTTGCAAGGATTCCGCAGCCTAAATAGGCATCGACTTCTTGAAAAACGTGCAGGGGAAAGGGCAACTTTTCCGCTCTTGTTTTGGCCTCTGCTAAAAATGTTTGAAAATGATCCTGAATTGTTCGGTAAAGAATCGTTTTTTCAGGTTGATGGCGTGTGTAACCTTGGGAAGGTCTTTCGTAAGCTGTAAGCACCCATCTTGGACACTGCAAACCTTACGAATGCAGTATTAGGCGCGAAGCCCTAAAGTGGAGATTAGAAATCGAGCTCTGGAGTTCAAATTCGGATTCGTTTGCCTGAATTTTTTGTGAATAGTTTGATGGATTTACATGGTGGAGGTTACTCCATAGTAGGCGAACCACTTACCGTTGATGAAGAGTATGCGTTGGTATGGAAAAGGGCAAAGCTAGATACGGACGAGCTGGCGCGACTTCGATTTAGCGAGGGATGGACTGTAAAGAAACTTATAGAGCATTTTGGTTACAGTCGAAGCCAAATAAAGAAGGAATTACGAAAGCTTAATCTGCTAAAAATACCAAATATTGATATATACCCAAAAGCGGTATAATATTTATAAATGTGGAGCGTAGGTCTCACCAAACGAGCAGTTAAACAGCTTGATAGCCTGCCTAGAGCTATCCAGCAAAAGTTTGACCTGTTGGCCAAGGAACTAGAAATTTCAGGCCCGCTTCGAGCCAATTGGCCGAACTATAGCGCCTTGAAAGGGCAAGGCCAACGTTACCACTGCCATATTAAGAAGGGGCGTCCTACTTATGTGGCTTGTTGGGAAGTAGTTAACAAAGAAATTAAACTTATCGAGGTCTATTATGTCGGCACCCATGAAAAAGTCCCATACTGAGGTTCAGATTAAGCTTGAGGGTAAAGTAATGCTTTTTCGAGATATCCCCTCATCGAAACTTAAACCCATTGCTCGTGCACTTAAAGCTTATAGCGAAGAGATTATTCCGTGGAGGGAGTTAGCAAAGGATAGGATCAAAGCCGCTGGTGGTGAGTCTGCCCACATGGTAAAGAGCGCTCGCGAAGGTGCTGGGCTTACCCAAGCGCAACTTGCGGATAAATTGAATATCCCACAGTCTAATATTTCTCAGATAGAAACAGGTAAGCGGTCTGTAGGTAAGAACTTAGCCAAACGGCTATCTAGGATTTTCAATTTGGATTACCGTGTTTTTTTGTAGGGCTACCGGATACGAGGGATAAAAGCCCATTTCTTATTGAGTTATAATGGCCGTAAATAAAGTTATAGCGAGTAAACAGCGATTTAATGGGCCCTCCCGGGGCTAGCTTCGCCGCCGCGAGTCTCTATACGAAAGATTTTAGAATTTTGTTTGACAACGGATCTAGTATTTTTTCAATCATAACACCCGCTAAAAACATATCGAATTTTTCAAAATCAATTGACATTGATACAATATCAATATCGTCCTGGGGAAAGAAACACGATGTGACAAGCAAAATTATAAAAGATACTTTTGAATTAGCAGGTCAAAAATTTCATAATGTACTAGTTTATGCTAACCATAGTGGGCTTGGAATTGACAATGAAGTTGATGGAATGGCAGGAAACGCTTTGTTTTGGGACAAAACGATAATTATAGATTTTAAGAATAAGAAATTTGGAGTGAAATAAAAACGAACGCACAACAGGCGTTTGGCAAAAAAGCGGGTTCAGTGCTTAAATAAAACATTGTGCTTCGTATCAAGTTCAGTGCTGGCAGTCAGTTTAGTGCTTCGAAATCCGCTTCTTCGCCAAGCGCCAAACCGTTATGCCCAAGTTTAAGAACGACAAGAAATGAATTACAAACTTTCAGACATATTAATCGGACTCTTATTCTCTGGACTGATTATCGGGACAGGTTTTATGCAGACCCAATTAAAGAACGAACCACAAATTTATATGCTACTGTTCGGACTCTTGACATTAGGGTCATTATTTGCAAGACAGCCCCTCAAGACTTCAATTCCATTTTATATTTTGTTGGGTACAATGTTATTTATAAATATTTACATACTGACTAATCAGATTGTAAACGCGATAAGCCCAGACGATGGGTGGCTTGTAAACACTAATGGCGAAAGACTAGGGATTATGCGAATGAATTGGATATGGGGTGTTCTTGCTGGACTTGTTCTGACTCCACTGACAATTGTTCTGTATCATAAAAAAATAAGGAGAAATAAAGTATTGGAAATTTCACTTACGAGCATTTTCATTATTTTGACAGCAATTATTTACATCAAACACGAAATACTTTGACAGCAGCCGAAAAACCAGTTGGAGCTTGAGTTCCTTCGATTCCAGCATTGTTAAATGCAAAATCTAGTTTTCCAAAAATCTTGATAGTTTTATCTATGATTTGAGGCGTTTATTCGCGCATTCAACGCCCGCGGTGACCGATCGTTATGTCCACGACCGGGGGACTAATTTGGAAAAAATTGCGAATGTTTTGCGGTTATTTCCACCAAGTCATGACCACCAAACGACCACGACGGGGTAATTTGAGATATTTGGATTTCGAGATTTGGGCTGTAAGTTATTGAAATTATTGATGGTGGAGGGGGAAGGATTCGAACCTTCGAAGGCAGAGCCGTCAGATTTACAGTCTGATCCCTTTGACCGCTC
>VGSE01000151.1 GCA_016875135.1 Deltaproteobacteria bacterium | reverse complement strand
AAAGGCCACATGGCTTATCCCAACCATAGGAGCGACCATGAATGGGAAGTTGACTCCAAGAGATTGAAGGCGTGAACTGAATCGGGGGACGGAAATGGAGTTGGAATTTAATTGATTCATGAGACTGCTTTACGGACTTTTCGTTAATGGATTTAGTGAGGGCTGTCAATTTTTAACGTTGTGAAGATTCTATAACGAAGCTCTAACTCAAGCGATTTAACATCAATTTTCCCAACAGGAGTGCTCTAAGAGACCATAACATTGTTCTAAAAGTATGGCTGAGAACAAGACTATTTATTGCAGTTTTTGATTTCCCTTCGGAGAGTTTTTTGTGAAGAGGAATCTGAACTAAAAAAGTCGAAAGTACAATTAAAATAAGCATTAGGCTTCCCAGCCACCATTCAGTTTGCGTAAGGCCGGGATAACCGTAATAAGCAGTAAGGGAAGTGGTGATAATTTCCATCGGTAACAACGCGCAGATAATGCCGTTGGTTAGAGCGACATGTTTCTTATGAAATTGTTTAAACTCAGCCTCTCCCACTTGATGAAAAAGAGGATAGTGAACCCATTGAACAAACCAACTTAAGCCTCCCAGAAAGAAAGTTGAGAATATTTGTAGCAGAACTACGATAGTCATCTGTTAACCTCGATTTGATTTGAGAGAGTTTAGCCCACCATCCACTCTCAAAACTTGCCCAGTGATCCAAGTCTGCTCAGGAGACAGTAGCCATTCGATGGCTGAAGCGATGTCTTGGGGCTCGCCTAATCGCTGCAAGGGGTGCATTTGAGTTGAGGCTTTGGCAACCATTTCATTTGATGTGAGTTTACTTGAAAGAGGTGTTTTCACCAAACCTGGAGCAACCGCATTGACCCGAATCTTGTAAGAGGCATAGCTAGCCGCGGACGCAAGAGTGAGTCCTTCGACAGCAGCTTTGGCTGCCGCAATGGATTCGTGATTGGCTAATCCCAGCTTGGCCGCTACTGAGGACATTAACACAATCGAGCCTCCATTTTTTTTCATTTCGGGTATGGAGGATTGGACCAAATGAAACGAAGTAAAAAGATTTTGTTGGAGAGTCTCTAAAAATTCTTCGTCGGTGGTTTGGTAAATTGGTTTTAAGAAAATGGAACCCGCTAAGTTTACGGCCCCTGTGATTTCTCCTGAGGAATCTTTCCCTAACTGAAAGAGAGAGTTGATGTATTTAGGGTCCCGGGCATCTCCAGCTAAAAAGGGACTATCTAATTCAAGGCCAAGATTTTCCAACTTCTCTTTGTTACGCCCCCCGAGAACCAATCTCCAGCCTGAAGCTTTAAGTCTCTTGCTGAGAACTGTTCCGATACCACCTGTCGCTCCTACAATAACTGCTAAATTCTTCATCATTCCTCCTTGCCTAAAGATTTCTGATGATTCCATTTTAAAAGGAGAATTAAGGAAAAGGGAATCCACCAGATGAGGTCATTAGTGATTAGAAGAGTTCCAAATTTGAGCGGAAGAGTTTGTTTCAACAAAGCCTGGGCGAACCCTATCGGGCCAAAAAGTTTTCCCAGAAAGCCGACCAGAACTATAGGCCAGTGTTCAACTGGGGCTTGGGCCGCGATCCAGTAACCAAATCCGTAAACTCCTACAATCATTCCAACACACTGCCAGATCTCAGGATAGTTAGGGCGGGGCATTGCAAGTAAGTCGAAGAAAAGATTTGGTAAAAGAATGACGGAAATTCCCCAAACGAGATTATAGATTGCCGCAGCTCTAAGCACCCAAGAGGCCCAGGGTGGTGTTTTTGCCACGACCTTTTCTAAGTGTGATTGTTTAGATCCCATAATGTCATACTAAGCCCAAATTAAATTAAGTTCAATTTATATTGAACTTAATTTAATTGTGTGGTATTATCTTATTATAATCAGATATATAGGAGATAATATATGTCTAACATACACATAACTAATCCAGGTGACTTGGGAGTGTTAGTTGTGGGTGCCGGAGTAGCGGGTTTGACGTTGGCCCGGCGACTCTCTCAAAACGGAGAGAAGGTAACGGTCTTCGAGAAGAGCCCAGGTGTCGGAGGGAGATTGGCCACGCGTCGAGGGGAGGGCTGGATTTGGGACCATGGTTTGGTCGATATTCAACCCTCTGACGTTCCACCAGAAACTTATCTAGATTGGCAGTCTCTGGGGATTTTAGAGAACAGAAAAGACCAACCCCAACTTAGTTGGATCTGCTCGGAAGGAATGACGCAACTCCCTAAGAAACTCGAGGTGGGATTTGAAGTGATTCGAAATTGTAAGATCGACTTGGTCCGTGTAGGGCCTGGGGGCAAGGTCTGGATGATCCGGGACGAAGAGGGTAATTGGCATCATGGAAACAAGTTAGTTTTAGCCATACCGGCTCCCCAGGCTGAATTGATTTTGGACGGTTCTTTTCCTCAACAGATGATTTCGTTGAAAGAGTCTTTACTACGAATCAAGTACCGTCCCACCTTGACTGTTCTAGGGCTAATCAACCGGGGAAGGTTCCCGGAATTAAAATTAAAAACCGACCGAATTGTTGAGATATGTATCGATAACGGTGAAAAAGGTATTAGAAATAGTTTAGGGGCGTTGACCTTACACTTAACTGCCGACTACAGTAGGAAAAATTTTGATAAGCCGGACAAAGTAGTTTTGACCGAGATAAAAAACTGGGTGAAAAAGAAAATGGGGGCCGAAATTACGGGTATGGTAGTGAAGCGTTGGAGATTCTCTCAAGTAACACACTCGCTCGAAGAACCTTTTTTGGCAGCCAAGTTAACATCGCCTCTATTTGTGATCGGTGACGGATTTTGTGGCGGAGGTATTAAAGGAGCGCTACTTTCTGCTAACAGTTTAGCCGACCATTTACTAAATTGTTCACAAACCAAAGAATCAGGGAGGAATCATGCCAAGAAAAACATCTATTCCGCCTGTCCCAAATGAAATCCATCTATTAGCAGATCAAATAGGAGATTTCATTGAGTACTGGGGTTTCCGAAAAATTGAGGGAAAAATCTGGAGCTACCTGTTTTTGTCAGACAAGCCTCTGAATGCCGAAGAGCTTATGGCAAGAGTTAAAATATCGAAAGCCATGCTTTCGTTAGCTCTTGGAAAGTTGCTCAAGTATGACGTTATTCGCAAAGCCTATCCGGATAGGGAAAGGCATCAGGCTTACGTGATTAATCCAAACGTCATTGAAGTTATCAATAACGTTTTAAGAACACGAGAGCGACAGCTCCTTGGTAAAATTTTCTCATCCTACCTTTGCGCGCAGGATGCATCGTTAAAAGGTGTTACGTCGAATATAAGTCGAGAAAGGATTGAGTTTTTAGGACAGATGGTGACCGCTGCTATGGCACTTTTAGATTCTTTTGTTAGCCTAAAAGACCTGAACATATTGCCTTTCCAAGAGGTTCAGTTCGCGCCCTCAATTTTAAACCCTTCAGATAGTCGTTCTTCACATAATAAAGATTGAGAGAATAATTTGCTCATTTTAGCTAGGGCAAGTTAAGGCCCCGCGCATGTTTGATTTACGGGGGGCCCTTTAAAAGGCGAGCAAGTCGTATAGACAGACATAAGATTTTCCATCAAAATAATCGCAATGTGTCTCTATCTTAGTTTCTGTAGTAGCTGTATTCACTTTCATTATTTGAAAAAAACAGGCTAATATTAAAAGGATCTTATAGTGAAAATAGGGTTTTTGATTTTGCCGTTGTTGGGTTCTTGTCTTCTTTGGGCCACTCCAGCCCTGATAAAACAAAACAATCGTCCTTTACAAGCCGAATCCAATCTGGATGCTTTGGACCCGTGGGAGACCCCTATCGCTTCATTTTTTATTAGAAGCCATCATGGTGTACCCATAATTGCGGAAAAGTGGGAAATCGAAATTGACGGACTTGTGGAAAACTCCATCAAGATTGATCTGAAAGCTCTGCAAAATATGCCACAAAAAACTTTTCACGCAGTCTTAGAGTGTTCCGGAAACGGCAGGGGAGTTCAATTTCCAAAAGTCTCTGGTATTCAGTGGGAAAAAGGGGCCGTAGGTAATGCTGAGTGGACCGGAGTTTCGTTAAATGAAGTTTTAAAGTCGGTAGGGATAAAACCTAATGCCAAATTTGCCCGTATTGAAGGGGCCGATCTTCCAGCTTTTCCAACTGTGCCACGTTTTATTCGCAGTATTCCAATTGAGAAGATGATGATGTCGGATACTTTACTTGCCCTTAAAATGAATCGTGAGCCCTTACCTGTTTTACACGGTGGGCCGGTGAGATTGGTTGTCCCTAATTGGTATGCTCATAGTTGGATTAAGTGGGTAAAAAAAATTTCTTTCATCGAGACTGAAGATCCTGGATTTTTCATGAAAAAGGGTTATCGCATGCCCAAAAATCCGGTAAAGCCAGGCGAAAACTGGGATTCTGCTACTGGTGTTCCGATTACGACAATTCGGGTTCAATCTTATATTCTACACCCCAGAGATCATGAGAAAGTAGTGCTGGGAGCCGTTAAAGTTACCGGGAAAACTTTTTCCGGGAGTGGAAAAATCTCGAAAGTTGAAATCTCAATAGATCAAGGAAAACACTGGTTCCTTGCTAAACTTGAAGCCCCACGTGTCGAGGGTGGCTGGCAGGAATTTGAAGCTTGGGTCGACTTAAAAAAAACAGGAAAAGTCGTGGTCATGTCCCGCGCAACTGATACAGCAGGAAATGTTCAACCTTTCATCGCTGATTGGAATCCGAGTGGTTATCTCTGGAATGCTGTGGATAAAGTGCCCTTTGAAATTGTTAAAAAAATAATCCCTAAGTTGGCCGGAGAGAGTATCGCTGAGGAAAAGTGTTTAACTTGTCACTCTAAATCGCTACTTTCAGTTCAAGAACTTTCAAAAAAAGGTTGGGAAAAAGTTCTTGAAAAAATGGAGACCTTTGGCGTCAAATTGGATGTAGAAGAGAAATTGGCGCTCGTGGATTACTTCTTAAAACGTGGCCCCCAAGTTAAGCTGTTAGAAATCATTGACTACAACAAGGAGAGTGAAATTTATGAAACTCGTGGGCAAGGGCAGAGAGATGCTTCAAAAGGACAAAAACTTTTCGTTACCCATTGTGCTAGTTGCCATGGCGACAAAGCCGAAGGAAAAACAGGACCCACTTTAAAAGGAAGACATGTTCCTGAAAGTTATTTTTACGAAACAGTTCTGAAAGGGATCCGCTCAATGCCTGCTTTTGAAGAGACTTTGTCAAAAAATCAGGCGACTGACATTAGAGAATATTTACTTCAATGAGCAAACCAAACTGGTAGCCCCCCCAAAAAAAATAGTAAAAATAAAAAACATGTGAAGTTCTCAATGGTTAACTAATGCTTTAGGTGTTGCTATGGTTTGTAGCTAGAGGACCATATTGCCGACCTAAATCAAGAAAGAAAAAGTTTGGATTTTTCAGGGGCACTAGTTAGAATCGCATAAGTTTCCTAGTGTTTCAGTGATTATGAAATTCACTCTCAAGCGAAATTTGTGGATTAGGTTTTGTTTAACGCTGATATTTGTTTTTAATTGGGCTCATGCCGACAGTAAATTAGAAAACTGG
>VGSE01000150.1 GCA_016875135.1 Deltaproteobacteria bacterium | reverse complement strand
TCCCGAGCAGGTGCGCCCCGATGGAGGAAGCGGCTCATAAAAATCGAAAGGTATCGGAATATCCAGAGTTCCACTCGATTTTTCCGGAGCTTTGATTGTAGTTTTCCCCAACCGTGCCCAACCTGCCTTTGAGGGTAAATCAGCAGGGCATGGGGATTGAGTCACAGAGTTCTCGATACTCGCATTATCTGTATCCACTGCATAAGCAGAAATTGTATAAGTGTACCCACCTAAAAGGCCGGGCATCGTAAACCCTACTGAGAGCGTGGTGGGATTAGAGGCGGGGTCCTTAGAGATTTGGGTCCAGGAGCTACCGTCGACACCCACGCCTTTAATGGTCACACAGGCTTTATCAAATTTGATAGCGTCATCGAAGTCATCGCGTTTTACATTTCTAGAGTCGATATGTTGAAAGAGCCCGGTTTTATGTCCGCTGTCGGTATTAAACGAGCAACTAGCAACAATAAGGGCTAAGAAAAAAAATCGTGGCGTTTGTCTGTTCACTGTTCGGCGTTCCAAGTCCCGGAGGTTTTAATCAAGACGGGGGTAGGACCATTCGTCCCCGAATTTCCTATGTTTGAACTTTGTGCTCCAGCACTGGTGGGGTCGTTGCTTGTAATGATCGAGCTTGAAAATTTGGGGTCCGTATTAGAGTCTGAAGAGACTTCCCGTTCTTTTCTTTGAGTCTCTTCAATAAAGCGAGCCAACTTACTCTCGTCGGATTTCTCACTCTTGTTATTGGAGGCTTCCGGCGAAAGATCGACTGCATCCTTGAGCACATCAGGGTCGATTTTGGTGCGCTCCTCGGCCTGTCTTTGTTCTTCTGCAGAAAACTGGTCGATTTTTGGAGGGGCAGTTATATCTACTTTAACAGTGCCGTTCTCTCGACTGATCCTGCCTGCGGCTTGGAATTCAGTCCCGGCATTCACAAAACTGGGTTTCTTAGAGTCGTCAAAAAGGGAGTGGACTTCTAACAATCCTTCTCTAACACCAATTTTTTCGATCACTTCTCCTGCAGAGTTCTCTTGCCGAGTCACAAAGAATTCCGTTCCCCTGACTCCCAAAAATGAGGTTCCGGTTTTTAGCTGAAATCCGTCCCGTTTTTTCTTGGGGTTCTTATTTACGAGAGCTCTAATAGCCCCGAGCTCCATCTCCAGCTCAATTTGCGTGTTTAGGTTTTTTGTCTGGCAAGAAGTGAGCGTTAACTCAGAGGAAGACCCCAAATCTATGATGGAGTCATCGATGAGGAGTAATTTTACCCATCCTGACTCGCGGGTTGTTATTTTGGAGTCTTTGGGAAGCGACAGCCCGACTTTGAGCATGATGCCATCTTGATTTGTAGCTTTCCCCACCACAGCCGCTACTTTCGCACAGTGAGTTTCACCGAAAGAGGCTGAACTAAAAAGAAAGAATGCGGTGAGTAGGATTGTTTTTGTTTTTTTTATGCTGTTTCTCATTGCCATAAATTTTACCTCCATTACAATTTTTATCAAAAGAGAAAAGCGGGGAACTTTTATGAAAGCATTTGCATTGATCCTTGTTTTGTTTTCGCATTTCGGTTGGGCAGCCGTGTCATCAGAGGTAGAAGTAGGAGTAGCTAAAGCCAATGTAGCCTTTCGAGACGGAAATTTAGAAGAGGCTAGTCGAGAGATAGATGAAAGCTTAAAAGCAAATCCTGAGGAAACCCAACTTTTAGAATTAAAGGCTCTCGTTCAAAAAGCTAAAGGGGACGCAAGAGCTGCAAAAGATGTTTACTTAAAGCTCTTTCAGTGGGCTAGCCAGAATGAAAAAAACACAAAACGCGCGGTCTATGCCTTTGAGTTAGGAAATCTTCTCTATTCGCAGGGATCCTATGAAGAGGCTTATGGTTATCTAGAGATCTCCTCAGAGGGATATTTTAACGTTGAGGCAAGCAAATTTTTGATGGGTAAAATTGATCTTGTGCGAAACAAATTTCAGCAAAGTCGGTTGCAATTTGGTAGTGCTTCCAAAGCAGAGGCCCTTCGGCCCTTGTCTAATATGTACATCGCCCAAGCTTATCAAAAGGAGAACCTACTGACAGACGCAATAGGCTCTTATGTTGAGGCCAAGGAAGTGGCCAATGAACAAATAGCGCGTGGAGAGTCGATGGGTAAGCAAAGTCTCACGCTAGCTCAACAAGTCCTGAAAAATGCAGAAAAAGAACTGCGTTCTTACAGTCGCAGCCAGTGGATTAAAGAGGTGGGAATAGCGACGGGATATGATTCGAATGTGCTCTATATGCCCAACTCAGAAGACGCTAACAATATTTCAACTACGGGCTCGGTTAAACAGTCTTTAAATTGGCGGCTTCGTTATGCTTCTGATCCTACCGACAAGTGGCAATATTTAGGAACGTATCAAGGGTCGATGAACTATAATTTCAATCGAACGACAGAAGCGGGCCAATTCATTGCACAAGAGTTTTCCAACTTTCTTACCCGAGGATCTCTGAAAGCGACCCTTTATGGAGTGAAGATTGGGGGTACTGGATTTTTTCAGTATGAAACGAATGCTTACAAGCCGTTTAGTCTAGCCGGAAGTATCGGTCCCTTCACAAAAATGAAAATTAATGACTCCTGGACATTGGGTTTAGAGTCTTTTTTCCAGCCGTCTCGTAACTTTCTTGATCCTAGCTTAGGATCCTCAGTTAAAAGATCTGGGTGGGAACAGATGGTTCGTGCCTATGTGGCGAGTCGACAAACTTGGGTTTACTGGACACCTTCGGTATTTCTAACGGGCACTATCCTCAGACCTAACGGGAGAGAGTTTTCTGGCACCAGAATCAATCTGGACTTTAATAACGGAATGTATCTCTCGGACACTTGGTTTGTGGCCCAAACTGTAGGCGTGTCGGCAACAAGATTTCCAGACCGAATGCTCACTCAGCGAAATGACCAAGGGTTTAATGCAGCAGTTTCTGGGGGGTATCAAGCCTCTGAAAGTTTAGTTCTATTGGCTCAAATGGATTACGGGCAAAACTTTTCGAGCGATTCCAACTTTCGTTACAACCGATGGGCGACTACGGTCGCGGGAAATTATCGTTTTTGATCTAGGTAAAGACTTCTTTTGTTTTTTTAGCGAGAGCTTGCGAAGCCGAAGGCTCATTGCCGCACGCATGAATTCCTAAAAGTCCCAGCTCGGCAGCAATTTGATCTGCTCCTTCCCCTAGCGATCCTGAAATGATCACGCATTTTTTATTGAGACTCTTTGCATGTTGAGCAATCACAGCGGGAGCTTTTCTTTTTAGGGTTTGAAGATCGGTTCTCCCCTCCCCAGTGATCACTAAATCGTGATTGTTAATTTTTTAATCTGCGTTCTTCCCTCCAACGAGAATTAAAGAAGAAAAGCGACTGTCACTTTTTTTGCTTAAAAGATACAATTAACCATTAACCTTTTTCACTCATCGGGAAATCAATATTGTTAAAAAAACCTCTTATTTTTATTCAGCTTAGCTTCATCCTAGGAATCGCGTTACTCACCATTCCCTTTTGGAAAAATGGGGGTTCATTTTTCGCTCCTATTGAAAGAACACTTACAGATCTTAAATTTAAAATACGCGGATTTGAGAGACCCTCAGGAGAAGTTGTCATCGTCACTTTCGATGATAAATCGATTGAAGCCTTTGGCCGATGGAAAGGAAATCGCCAAGTTGTAGCGTTAGTGCTGGATTCTATCTTTAAACTCGGAGCTAAGAACGTGGCTATCGATATTCTTTTTTCAGAACCTGTTCCGCAGGATAATTTTCGAGCAGATAAAATTCTGCAGGCCACTTTCAGAAAATATGAAAAGCAACTCACGTTGACGTGGGCTCTAGGAGTTGATGGAGATTTGATTTTAAACCTTCCGCTTTTTTCCGAAGTCGTCAAATCCCAAGGTTTTATTAATGCAGATAAAGAAAGCGATGGTGTCATTCGCAAGATTTCCTATCTGACTAGGGACTTTGAGAATCCCCGCCCTTCCCTAGCCTTAGCCGCCATCGCCCAACGAACAGAAAAAGCTCCTGAAGAGGTTACAAAAATGCTTTCTTCCCCTATCAATTTTTTAGGGCCCGCAAAAACTATTCCGACCTACTCCGCCTTCGATGTTGTTCTCGGTCTTGAACCCAACCTAAACACTCAAGTTGACCTCAAAGGGAAAACCGTTTTCTTAGGCGTCTCTGCGTTTGGAGAAGTGGACCAAGTTGCGACTCCCTTTGATCAGGCCTCGCCCGGTGTTGAGGTCCACGCAACAGTCGCCGACCGTCTGTTGACAGGTAGAGTCCCATGGGAACCCAATCTATTTACTTGGATTGTCATTTTAATTACAAGCTGCCTAATCGCAATTGTAGCCCCTAACTTGGGAAACTACCAAATGATGGCACTTTTTGTTGTGGGGCTAACTACTGTGGCTCTCGGAGATCTCATTGGATTTAAACTGGGAATATACTTTCGAACAACCCCTTTTTATCTGAACCTTGCTTTTTTGACACTCACTTCATTTGGATTTCGTTATTACCAGGAATTTCAACAGAAAAAGTTTTTGCGTTCTGCTTTTTCAAAATACCTCGCCCCGGAAGTGGTCAAAAGTTTGATCGCAAATCCTTCAGCGCTTGAACTTGGAGGGGAAAAAAAGGAAGTCTCTGTTCTTTTTTGCGACATTCGTAACTTCACTTCGATCAGTGAAAAATCAGAACCTTCAGAGATCAATCAACTCCTCAACGAGATTTTTGACGATCTAACCGAAATTATTTTTAAACATCAGGGTACGCTCGATAAATACATTGGAGATGCTCTGATGGCATTTTTTGGAGCCCCTTTGGAACAGAAAGATCACGCGAGCCGCGCCTGCAAATCGGCGATAGAAATCATCGAAACCATTCAAAACAAATCTAGCCAATTTCGTGCGGCTTATGGGGTTGAGATCAAGGTCGGAATAGGAATTAATACGGGAATGGCGTTGGTTGGAAACTTGGGAAGTAAAGAGCGCTTCAACTACACAGCCATCGGAGACTCGGTCAATATAGCCTCTCGGATTGAGGCCCACACTAAAGAATCTGGCGTTAACATACTCACGAGCCAAGCCACTTTGAACTCGATCATCGCCTCTGGCCAGCCAATCCCAAGAGTTCGCGAGGTCGGAGATGTCACTCTCAAAGGAAAAAGCGACACAGTTCGTCTTTTTGAAATCCTGTCTTGATTCTTAAATCAGCTCACTCTTTATTTTATATCGGCTTCTTCGTAGTTCCGGCGAGGAGGTGTATCTAGATCTGAACTCTTCAGCATCAGAAACGGGTTCTTAGCATCGCCTTTCACTTATGGATAGTAAAAAGAAAGGGGATATTGGCGTAAGAGTTTTATAAATTTATCGTGAACGTGAAGTCGTAGCTGCCGGGTCACGAGTGTTTTGAGTGTTCGTAGGTGATTCAAGGGTTGAGATTTGGAGTGAGCGGTAGGGAAATCGACCATGAGTGAGTGAATAAAAGCCCGCGAAGACAGACTGGTCCACTTAGGCTCTTTAGGAGTCCATGAAATCGAAATCTAGAGATGGGTCAAAATCATCGAAACTTGTCTGAGGCGGAGGGCGTGCGGGGCGAATGACCGGAGGCTCAGTGGGTAGGCCCAAGTGGTTTAGAATTTTCTCAATGGCTGCTTTTTCCCCGCTTTGACTC
>VGSE01000149.1 GCA_016875135.1 Deltaproteobacteria bacterium | reverse complement strand
TTGGTCAATATTATCAGACAAGATCCGCATCAAGTTGAGTTCATGGGACAGGTCCTTGCAAGTGATAAGGGACGATATAAGCATTTTTTTCAAGCTGATTATCCTTTTGCTTTTGGTGGACTTTATCGTTTTACCGGTCGTATCTCTTTTAATCAGGACATAACTCAAAGATATTACGGACAAGGAAACGATACGACAGTGGATCCAAAAGGATTGGAAAATGATCATCCGCTTTACGCAAACACCCGAACGGCTCCAACCATTAACTTGCAATTATTTCGATATCTGGGCAATAAAATTCGAACGGGGCCGGTGCTGGGTTTTAAGTGGATGAAAATATCGGCTCCGGTGGGAAGCCTATTATCGGCTGATAACCCGATTGGAACTGAAGGCGGAAGAACGCATTATTTCGGTTGGGCTATTGTGAGAGATACCCTAGATTTTGAGCCTTATCCTATGAAGGGTACACTTAACGAATTTTATATTCAGTGGTACTCAAAGCTGACCGGAAGTAATTTTGATTTTTTAAGATCGACTTATACCTTCAGGTACCATACGCCTTTAGCCAAGAATCTGATCTTTGCTCATCGAGCGCTATTTGAAGTGTTGTCCGGAACCGTTCCCTTCTATGAATTGTCTGTGGTCGGAGGGTCTGAACCTACAATTGGTTTTGGTGGCGATAAATACATGAGAGGATATGATGGGAATCGTTTTGTGGATCATATTAAGACCTCACTCGGATTGGAATTGAGATGGGATCCGTTTAGCTTTGGGTTCGCGGATCAAGAAATTGCATTGGGATTTGTACCTTTCATCGATGTGGGCAGGGTTTGGGATAAATTATTACCCATTCAAATTGGAAATCTTCACGCTTCAACCGGTTGGGGAATTCGAATGATCTGGGGCAAGCGCTTGATTGTTAGGGGAGATTTTGCTTTAACCCCTGAAGGGTCTTCATTTTATTTTGAGTTGGGGAACTCTCTTTAAGGTATTAAAAAAGATTTCTTCAGCAGTTCCTGTCACTCTTTATCTCAAGGGAGGTCTTCCAACCTTCGGACATTAACGCCCTTTTTAGCGGGTAAGAAAAGATTCCAGTCTGTCGAATGCCTTTGTTAAGTTCTCTAAATTTGTGGCGTAGCTCATCCGGATGGTATGCTCCTTACCGAAAGAAGATCCTGGAACCATACCGACATGAGCTATTTCTAAAAGGTCTTTGCAGAATTCCAAATCGGTCATTTTGTTGGCTATGAGCCACTTCGACAAATTGATAAAAATGTAAAAAGCTCCGGTGGGGCGAGTGTAACTTAGGTGTTGTGAAAGTTTATCTAAGCGTTCCATACAATAACGACGTCTCTTATCAAATTCGGCGACCATGCTTCCGGCAACACTTTCAGGAAGATCACAGGCTGTGATAGCGGCCCATTGGACAAAGCTAGTGACATGGCTGTTGCTTTGGCTTTGAAGTGCTGCCATTTTTGAAATAAAAGGTTTATCTGCGATAGCCCATCCAAAGCGCCAACCAGTCATGGCATAGCTTTTCGAAAACCCACTAATTGTGATTGTGGCTCGTTTAGCTTCTGGCCCAAGGGCTGCAACACTAGTGTGGGCCAAATTGTCGTAAACGATTTTTTCATAGATCTCGTCTGAAATAATCCAAAGATTTCTTTGTAGTGCCCATCCGGTTAACTTCATGAGCTCTTCCCGGCTATAAACCACCCCGGTTGGATTATTGGGGCTATTAATAATAATCCCCTTAGCGTTAGGAGGAATTGCCATGCCTTTCCAACGATCGACATTGGGTCGATAGCCGTCCTCTTCATAAAGGGGAAGAGGGATCACCGAGGCTCCGGCTAATTCAATCATGGGACGATAACTAACCCACGCAGGCGTCGGAATGAGTACGGCCTCTCCAGGATTCACCAAGCATTGTAGCGTTAAATAAAGACCGTGCTTGGCTCCGCTTGTGACCAAGACCTCTTCGGGATCAACAGAGTAACTATTTTCCTTTGTCACTTTTTTTGCGATAGCTTCTCTTAACGCCTGAAAACCGGCAGCCGGTGTGTATTTTGTAATTCCTTCTTTCATGGCTAAAGTCGCTGCTGCTTGAATCGGCTGTGGAGTATTAAAATCAGGTTCTCCGGCGGCAAGACTTATGACTTCGTAACCTTGCGCTTTTAGCTGTGCGGCCTTAGCCGAAATTTCCATGATACTGCTTGATTTTAAAGTGCTCACGCGATTGGCAAGTTTTAACATAGTTTTTCCTTAAGAGCTTTTTCTACATGGGAAGGGACCAACGATGATACATCTCCGCCATGGGATATCACTTCTTTAACTAAAGTCGAATTGACGAAAAAATTGTTCTCCGAAGCCATCAGAAAGAAAGTTTCAAGTTTGGGATAAAGCCGTTTGTTCATAGTGGCCATCTGAAATTCATATTCGAAATCTGAAATAGCTCTAAGCCCACGTAAGATCACATTGACCTCTGATTTTTGCGCATATTCAGCTAGCAAACCTTCAACACTGTCTACAGTGATTCGAGGGTCATTTTTAAGCGATTTAAGAATTAAATCTTTTCGTTCTTTGACTGAAAAAATAGGGTTCTTACTAGAGTGGGCTATTAAAATGATGACCTCATCAAAAATAGAAAGAGCTCGATTGATTAAGTCGATATGGCCATTGGTAATAGGATCAAAAGTGCCTGGATAAATGGCTTTAGTTTTTTGCTTGCTCTTGAGATTTATTTTGTTTCGGCCCTTCATATTGATAGTAGAGTAAAAGTGATTCTCCGAACTCCGATTGTTTGATTAATTTCCAATCTTCCGACAGGGGAAAAAGTACCATTCGAGATGGGGATTTCACAAGGAAAATAGAGCCTGGTCTTAACACTCGGACGACCGATGAAAAGAGTCTAGAGTGAAAGACTTCATCCCATAAAGGGAAAGGGGGATCGGCAAAAACAATATCAAAATAGCTTGCGCAATGAGTTAAGAAATTGATGGCCTCTTGACATTCAACACAAGTCTTTACGTCTTTAGGGAAGGATTTTTGTTGGAGGCTTTGTTTCAGAGCCAATGCTGTGGTTCGATGCTTTTCTACGAAAGTAACGGATTCGATCTTTTCGTAGCTTGCTTCAATTCCGAACCTCCCTTGACCAGAGAAAAGATCTAGAAGTCGAGCACCCAATAGATGCGGTCTTAAAGTATCCATTGCGCTCTTTAAAGCCCGAGCTCCAATGGGGCGTACCTGAGTTTGAGAATGAGATAAATTGTGATTTAGTTTTTTCGGCATTTCACCGGAGTTCCGGTTAGAAGAATTCGTGAACCATCTGGAGTGAAGGACCATCTTACCGATACGACACCGTTAGCCCCCATCTGCAAAGCCCTCTGCGCCAAAACTTGATGCCCCTGGCGAAGCGGATCCTCGGAGTCAAGAGTTGTTGGACTCCATACCGAGACAGGTTCCAAGAATGTTTCGATGTGAAAACCTGAAAAAAGTTCTCCTGCGGTTATCATACATTCGGAATTTCCGGGTGGAGGCTGAATGGTGGCAACCTCAATGCTAGGCATTGGGCTCACGAGAGTTGGAGGAGCCGTTGTTTTAGGAGCAATATTGTCAGGTTGTGATGGAATCTGAGTGTTTGAATCCCCTAAAGAGCTTAGGGCTTCGCCAAAATTTCTTAACTCTGCGAACGCTGATTCACTTTCTGAGTAGTCGCTAGGCGAACTGGGTGCAACATCATTTTTACAATTTCTTAACTCTGCGAATGCTGATTCACTTTCTGAGTAGTCGCTAGGCGAACTGGGTGCAACATCATTTTTACCCTCGAAGGGTTGAAGAGAGGATTGATGATCAAGTGGATTCTGCTGCCCCATGCTCATCAGTTGAAAGTTTTGTGAAAGATGGGAGTCCTCTGTTGGGGCGAGAAATGGGCTAAATTGTTCACCACACTCACATTTAAGTTGCAAGACTCCATCTTCGTGCAGGATTTGGTTTAAACAATTAGGGCATGTGGATAGCAAGGGTTATCCTCCGTGGCATTTTTTAAATTTTTTTCCGCTCCCGCAGGGACAAGGATCGTTTCTTCCTACCTTATCCTCTTTCCGAATTGTGGGTTCTAATTGGGACTCCTCCTCCGCCCCATGCATGAATTGCATGGGTTGAGCTTTGGGTTGAAGTTCCTGAACCTCTTCTTCACGCGTCACTTGCACCCGATAGAGTTTAGTGATCACATCCATTTTCACTTGATCGTCCATGAGTTTAAAAAGAGTAAAGCCTTCTTTTTTATATTCGACTAGCGGATCTTTTTGGCCATAGCCTCTTAAACCAACGCCTTCTTTGAGGTGGTCCATATTAAGAAGATGATCCTTCCAAAGCTGATCGATTGAGCCTAAGTAGATCATCTGCTCAAGCTGCCTCATGACTTCGCTCGTCATCGATTTTTCTCTTTCATCATAAGAATTCTGAGCTCGTTTACAAACCTCGTTAATCAGCCCTTCTTTGCTCTCAAAGGTGCTTAAACTCTCTTCTGTAAACCCCAATGATTTATCAAAGAGAGTCAGGATCGATTCCATGATCGATTTTTTATCCCAGTCGTTGGTTAGCTTAGTAGAGGCAAAAGTATTGCAGACACTATCGACTTGTTCTCGAACAATGTCAGAAATTAAAACCTTAGTGTTCTCTCCTTTAAGGATCAGTCGACGCAGTTCGTAGATGACCTCTCTTTGTTTATTGAGGACATCATCGTATTCCAGAAGATGTTTTCTAATATCGTAGTTGTGTCCTTCAACTTTTTTCTGGGCATTTTCTATCGCGCGAGAGATCAGTTTTGATTCAATCGGGACATCCTCTTCCATTTTGAATCTGTCCATGTAGCCCTTGATCTTTTCCCCTTGGAAAATACGAAGTAAATCATCTTCAAGAGAGAGATAAAAACGGCTAGAACCAGGATCCCCTTGTCGTCCGGCACGCCCCCTAAGCTGATTGTCGATACGTCTAGATTCGTGCCGTTCTGTTCCGACAATATGGAGTCCACCCATTTCTCTGACTCCGGGGCCAAGGACAATGTCGGTTCCTCGGCCCGCCATATTGGTGGCTATCGTGATTGAACCGGGTTGTCCCGCATGAGCGACAATTTCCGCTTCTCGCTCGTGCTGTTTTGCATTAAGAACATTATGAGGAACGCCACGTTTTTTTAACATTTGGCTAAGATACTCAGATTTCTCGATTGAAATCGTTCCGACCAGAACGGGCCGCTTCTTCTCAAACATCTCTTCAATTTCTTGGCAGACCGCTTTGTATTTCGCTTTGGTGGTTTTATAGATAACATCCTGTTTGTCATCACGAACCATAGGACGATTGGTTGGGACAACCACCACATCGAGTTTGTAAATAGCGTTAAATTCAGTGGCTTCGGTGTCGGCAGTTCCTGTCATCCCGGCTAGCTTTTTGTACATACGGAAGTAATTCTGGAAAGTCACAGTTGCCAGAGTCTGATTTTCGTTTTCAATTCTAACGCCTTCTTTCGCTTCTAAAGCCTGATGAAGACCGTCACTGTATCTACGACCCGGCATTAAGCGGCCCGTAAATTCATCGACGATAATTACTTCTCCCTCTTTGACGACATAATCGACATCTTTTTTGAAAATAGCATGGGCTTTCAGTGCCTGGTGAACATG
>VGSE01000148.1 GCA_016875135.1 Deltaproteobacteria bacterium | reverse complement strand
CTTCCGTTCTGACCATTGCGACTTGCCTTGAGTCTCTTTACGGAACTCGTGCCGTTCATGTTCTTGTTTACGGGACCCCATGGTTTGCGGGAGTACTCTTTTTACTAGGCTTGAATGTTCTTTGTGCTGCTTTGATACGTTATCCTTGGAAAAAGAGCCAAACTGGTTTTGTCATGACCCATCTAGGTATTCTTACCCTCCTAGTTGGATCGTTCGTGACCCAAAAGTTTGGTGTCGATGCCAACATGCCTGTTTCAGAGGCGAATCAAGAAAATGAAATTACTCTTAATGATCTGGTGCTTTTGGTTGTTGATGAAGGCAAGAATATTAGAAAAGAGTTCCCTATTCGGGAAAGTTATCGTCCGCACTATTCAAAATCTCTTAGTGTCGAGTTGAATGGAGCGGAAAAAGTTCTTGTGGATGGTTTTATTCCTAGAGCAGTTCCTTTGACTCAATTTGCTCCAAGTCCGATTGAAGGATTAGGCATGCCTTCCTTGAAATTCGAACTTTTTAACTCGAGATTTAATTTAGAAGAGTCGATTGTTGTTCAGCATCCGACAAAACCTACTGAAGTCAACTTGGGGCCTGCGTTAATTACTTTTCAGGTTCTTAATTCTTTGAAAGAACAAAAGAAATTTTTTAGCCCAACTTCTACTGTCAACGACGGGCCTGAGACTGGTTTTTTGGTGATGAGTTTTCATGGCAAAGAATATAGGGTTGGCATTTTAAAGGCTAGAAAGAGATTTATTCCCATTGGGACAGATTACGAAGTTAAAATCGATGATTATTTCCCTTATGCAGTTGTTGAGAACAATCGGCTGGTCAATCGTTCGAATGAACCTGTTAATCCGGCTGTGCATCTTACAGTGCGAAAGAAGGGATCCTTGGATTCCGATTTAATAGAAAAACACACCATTTTTTCAAATTTTCCGGAGTTCTCTACTCTACATGGAGCCCATAGCAAAAAGGCTACCTTAGGGCTGAAATTTAGGATGGAGATGACCAAACAAGCTAAACCATCTCTTGCGATCGTGGGCAACCAAAGAGGACATTTGGCTTTTGCACAGTTAGCAGATGGTTCTAAACTTTTCTATCGAACTCAAGGCAAAGACGGGCAAGTTAAGTTCCAAGGAGAGATTCAACCCGGAGTAGTTACTCCCACGGGCTGGATGGACCTCCAGTTCAAGATTCATCAATGGCTTCCCAATTCGGTGGAACAGGCCACACCAAAATCTATCGAGTATATTTCAGGAAGCGGAGATAATTACCTTAGTGCTATACACTTGAATCTTGCTTCAAGGAAAACCGCGTCAGAGAATTCGGAAAATATGGTTTCGGGATGGTGGTTATTCGAAGGCCAAGGAAAGTTACTTAACATCGGTGGGAGAGAGGTTTTTATTCAGTACACTAAGAAAAGATTAACTCTGCCTTTTTATATCTTTTTAGAGAAGTTTAAGATCGGAACTGATCCTGGGACTACGAAAGCCGCAAGTTATGAAAGTGATGTTATAGTCAAAGATGTCCCGAACGCCGCTGAAAAAAAGGCCAACATTAGTATGAATGAACCTCTCAAGTATGGTGGCTATACTTTTTACCAGGCTAGTTATTCTATCGAGGAAGGGCGTCCCCCTGTTTCCGTATTCTCCGTCAATTTTGATCCCGGGAGACAAATTAAATACTGGGGCTCTTTGATCATGATATTGGGAATTCTAGTAATGTTTTACATGAATCCGCATTATTTTAGTTTGATATTTACAAGAAAGAGGCAACCTCAATGAAACGATTGCTTTACTTTATTTGTTTGCTCCCGTTGTTTGCTTATTCTAGTCCTGAAGAACGCTCAGGCTTTGATTTTAGAGGCTTGGGAGAAATAGCTATTCAACATAGAGGAAGAATTAAACCGCTAGATACCTTTGCTATCGAATCTTTGCAATTTATCACTGGCAAACGCGAGTGGAAAAATAAGGGGGCGGTAGAGTGTCTTGTGGGGTGGTTATTTAATTTTGATAGAGAGTGGGAAAATGAGGAGATAATACGCATCACCCACAGGCCTTTAAAAAAAGATTTAGGCTTAAACGCTGATAGCACCTATTTTTCCTTCAATCAACTAGCCAATAATGAAGGAATGAGAAAAATTCTTAAAGAAGCCTCGACCAAGTCTCGAAACAAAGAAAGACTTTCCGATTTAGAGAAAAAAGCTGTGACCGTGGAAAATCAATTGGAGCTTTTAGGCGAGGTGTTCACAGGGCAAATACTTTCTATTTTCCCAAACCCGGAAGGTCTTTCTTCAAACTGGTTTCCCATTACGGCACTTAATACCCAAGGGGGATTACCCTATGCTTCCGATGTCACCGAGAGATTTGCAATTACTTTGAAAGTGTTAGTTGAAGCCTTTGTGAATAAAAATGCTCAAGCTTGGAATGAAGCCCTTCCCAAGTTTGTTACAATGCTTTCTAAAGATATGGCCAACGGGGCTTATCCCAAGGCCAGTGTCTTGAGTCGAGAGATTCATTATAATCATTTGAGACCTTTTCGACTGGCTTGGGGGATTTACACATTAGGGTTTGCTTTATTGATGTTTTTTATTGTGGGAAAGAAAAAGTTGTTTCAAACATTAGGTTTATCAACTGTTCTGTTGGGTCTTATTACCCACACCTATGGATTCATTGTGCGTTGTTTGATTTCAGGCCGACCTCCGGTGACCAACATGTATGAATCGGTTATTTGGGTTACTTGGGGATGTGTTTTGTTTTCATTGTTGGTTTGGATTGCTTATCGAAATGCCGTTATTCCCACAGCCGCTGCGGTCTTTTCGATTATTGGTTTGGTATTGGCCGACAATATCCCGTTGGTCTTGGATCCCTCGATTAATCCTCTGGAGCCGGTTCTACGTAGTAATTACTGGCTTACTATTCATGTTTTAACGATCACTTTGAGCTATGCGGCCTTCGCTTTATCTTTGTGTTTAGGAAATGTCGTGATGGGATTTTATGTATTCAAACCCACTCACACGGCACACATTCAAAATTATTCGCTCTATATGTATCGAGCGATGCAGATTGGGGTTGTTCTCTTGGCTGCTGGAACTATTCTTGGAGGAGTTTGGGCAGATTATTCGTGGGGGAGGTTTTGGGGCTGGGATCCGAAAGAGGTTTGGGCTTTAATTGCGCTGCTTTTCTATCTGGCGGTCCTTCACGGAAGATTTACTGGATGGCTTAAGGGATTTGGGTTTGCAACGACTACTATTGTTTCATTCCTAGGCGTTTTGATGGCCTGGTATGGAGTCAACTTTGTCCTTGGAGTAGGATTACATTCCTACGGTTTTGGGTCCGGGGGTATGGGATGGGTTTCTACGTATGTGGCTCTGCAATTAGGCTTTATCATGATAGGCTATCGTAGCTACAAACGGGCTAAAGCCAGCCATCATTTAGACACGACTATTTTTCCTAAAACGTAACAGATCTCGCAGAGGACAACTCTTTTGTAGCTATGTGAGTTTTAGGATCCAACCAGGCGTTTTTCACGAGAGTTTTATCGAGCTCTTCCGGGTGAACAATCGATAGAGTCGCGAGCTCTGGTTTCAAAAGTCTTAAGGCGGCTTGATGTATCTGCTCTCTGGTAACAGCCTTAATTTTGGCCGCGACTTTAAGAGCATGGTCGTACCCTAAGCCATACATCTCATCTAAACCGTAAAGGATGGCTTGTGATGAAAATCTTTGAAGATCCAGCTCGAACCGTCCTATCCAAAATTGCTTAGCCCGTTCGAGTTCTTTGGCAGACATCGGAGAATTAAGGATTTTATCTAATTCTTTTCTCATTCCTTCGATAGCAGTGAATATTTTTTCTGCAGAACAGCCTATATAAAATCCAAAATAACCCTGTTCTGGGGTGTCACTATTCACAGGGGCTACTGTGTAGGCTAGGCTCTGTTTGTCTCTTAACTCTAAAAATAATCGTCCCCCCTGGCCCGCTAAACAAGATGACAAGAGCTTCATCGCATAACGATCGGGGTCGTGAATATCATTGGTAAGAAAGGCAATGAGCAAGTGAGCTTGAAAAAGTGGAGTTTTCTTTTCTGTGATGATTTGTAGTTCTTTTATCGGTTGAACCGATGTCCTAGCTTGGGGAGTTAATCCCTCTGCAGGTAACTTTTTCAAGATGCTTTGAATTTCAGTTTCCCAACTGTTTTTCTGAAAATCTCCAACTGTCGAGACGATCGCATTCTTCTTATGAACAAAGCGATTGTAGTAATCTTTCAGGTCTTGAGTCGTCAGCTTGGAGACTGTGGCTTCTGTTCCCAGGGAGGAGCGACCATAAGGGTGGAAACCATAAAGAGATTTCATGAGGTTGAGCTGACAAACAGCCCCCGGAAAGTCTCGTTCGGACTTAATTTCTCTTAATAAAATCGATTTTTCAGTTTCAAATTCATGATCTGGAAAAATCGGATTCAGCAAAATTTCAGAAAGTAGGGGTTTAATGATAGGCCAATGTTTAGTCAAAAACTCAACACTAAGCCCTAGGGTGTGTTTGCCCGAGAATGAGTCGATTGAAGCTCCTAGTGATTCTAAAGTATGTGCAATTTGAACACTGGTGAAAGATGGGGTTCCCGAAGTCCAAAGTCTTTGAAAAAGTTGGCCCACCCCTAATTTGTCCAAATTTTCTTCTCTTGAACCACCGGGGAAAATGATTTTCATTGAAATAACAGGTAGAGACGAAACCGGTTTTTCGATAAAACGGATCTGTCCCTGTTTTTTTAATTCTAAAGATACAGGCTCTCCAGTTTTAGTGCTAGGCTTCGCTATTTTCCTATTTAAAATTTGTTTCAGCCCCTTGATATCAACCTCTTGAGTTTTAGGATGTATCATTGAGAGAAGGGGCTTAGTTGAGAGAATTTTATTTAAAGATTCTGTAGCCTGGTGTTTAGTAACTGCTAAAACAGACTCTAGATATTTTCTTTCGTACTCGGGATCTCCAAACTGAACGAAGTAATAGCCTAAGCGTCTTGCATAGCCCTCCACCGTTTCTTTGCCTGCAATGATTTCCGCTTCCAATGAGCTTTTTACTCTTTCAAGTTCAGACTCTTCGATGCCCTCTTTGGCAGTGTTTTCTAAAAACTCTAAGGACTCTTTTAAGGCGCTCTCTAAGTTTTCCGGAGCCAGGGCTAGCCCCAGGGTGGCTATGCCACCCCTTGCTGTGGCAACTAACCCCATTTGAGCATCCATTGCGATTTTCTTATCCTTAACCAATCTTTGAAACAATCGGCTGCTTTCGCCTTGGCCGATAGAAGTGCACATAACGTCAAATGCCGGAATTCGCGGATCGGTAATTTGGGGGGCAAGCCAAGCCAACTGAACATGTGATTCCTGGACATCTTTCCCAACAGCAACCACTTTAGGAGCTTTGAAAGGAGCAGGAGAAGCTTTTGGGATAGTATGAGGCTTTTGAGGTTTAAGTTTAGAAAATTGCTTCTTAGCTAATTCAAAGGCTTTTTCTTTGGAAATATCCCCTACGATAAAAAGGCTCAAAGTCCCTGCATGATAATGCTTTTCAAAATAGTTTCTGAGCGTTTTGTGATCAATATTTCGCACGGTAGACTCGTAACCCAGCACCGGCCGGCTGTAAGGGGTTCCCGTGAAAGCCTCTTTCCAAAGGTTCATGGAAAGGACTTTGTGGGGGGAATCATAAGCTCGCTTGATTTCCTCTAAAACAACTTCTTTTTCTCTCAACATCTCCTCAGGATCGAAAAGAGGATTCTGAACAGCATCGGCAATAATATCCAAACCTTCGGAGAAGTAGCGGCTGGCTAAAGTCGTGTA
>VGSE01000147.1 GCA_016875135.1 Deltaproteobacteria bacterium | reverse complement strand
AAGAAAGTGTGCTCAACCCCAAAAATAAGCCGACCCAAAAATATTTTTTATGACCTGGATTTATTAAAACACCATTAAACAAAAACAAACCCACTATGAGAAAGAAGGTTGCAAGGGTGTTATAGCTTACCGTTGGGATGTTTCCGGGGAGAAACAATGCACAAGTGCTGGCAATTATTAGAGCCGTTGAATCTCCCACCTGCTTTCTCAATGTTCTTGCAACAAATAAACTCAAAATAAAATAGAGAATAAAAAAACAAATCCTCATAGAAAGAATGATACTTTCGGTGCTTTGAAATAGTAAAAAGTGGAGTTTAACTAAGGGCAGAGTCAAAATCCCGAATGATTGAAGAAGAAAAAGTTCATGAATAAAAAGCTTTTGTCCGAGGTAAAATCTAAATGGAATTCCTGAATAGAAAGGCTCATCGAAGAAATTCACACCTAGGAACAGACGATGGAAAGTAAATCCTTGGGCAGCTAAAAAAAAAGCTATCGCAAGTATCCACTCAATTTTTTTAAACCTTTGAGTCTGTTGAGTCTCTTCCACTGTACCCAACATTTTACCATGCTGTTCCCATAGCTTAAGATTATTTCAACTCGGCAACCATGGTTGGCAAACACTTACGACTCACCGCGCCCTGCAATGTACTCAACTCCTCTCTTAACTTTGCAATTTCCTCTTCCACAGTAATAAGATGCGTTCCCTCGAGCAACCAAGAATCATAAGATTCGCCGCAGGCCTCTGCGGCTTTTGAGTCACTATCGGAAATATCCACCGAGTTAATGCCATTTTTTTCTCGACACTCTCGAAGAACCTCAAAATATTTTTTGGTTGAAACTGTTAATTCCTTAAAATCGCTAATCCTGCGATTAAGCGTTTCTTTTGTGCTCGTGTAAACCGATCTATAGACACTACACTCAACCCGCGATTCCTGGGCTTGATAATGTTGAGATCTGGGTTTCCAGTCCTCAGCTTGAAGTAAACTCGCCCCCAAAGAGAGATAAACATACCCTATGACGAAAAAGAAACGAACCCCATTTAAATTTTTCACGTGCCCCCCCCTTATCCGATTTCCCCTGTTTCAATCATATAGCAAAACGAGTACCAAGTATCGACAGACGTCAAAACTGTAGTCTCGCGACGAACTTTTAAACAGGGTTACGATTCAACGTGACAAGTCACTAAATTGATGGTGTTTTTGCTTTAAAAACTTAGACAGGCAGGACGAAAGCCACCAAGGACCCCAGGATGTCGTCAAAACAATTCCTGAACTTTTTAGAATACACAAAAGCACCGAATAATGATTACACAAAATAAAACAATTGCGGTGTTAGATTCCGGCGTTGGCGGATTAAGTATTTTTGAAACCATCTCTAAATCGCTGCCGGAACTTTCTATAGTGTATGCTTGTGACAACAAAAACTTTCCCTACGGCCCCAAATCTCAAGAGAAAGTGCTCCAATGTATTTCGGAGTTAGCTAAGAATGTAATATCCCAGTTTTCGCCCAGCCTCTTAGTCATTGCTTGCAACACGGCCAGCACAATTGCCTTAGATTCTTTAAGAAAAACAATCTCCATCCCTATTGTTGGAGTTGTCCCCGCTATTAAACCGGCTGCTTCTATTTCCAAAACACGCGTGATAGGCCTTTTGGCTACACCGGGAACAGTCCAAAGACCCTACACCGACCAATTAGTTAAAGACCACGCAGCTCATTGCCTTGTCATTAAAGTAGGTTCGACCAAACTAGTTGAAATGGCAGAAGATAAACTTAGAGGCATTTCCTGTAATCTCGAAACCTTAAGGGCTGAACTCTCACCTTTTTTCCCAGAGGGTAAACACTCCCCGATTGACACTATAGTTCTGGGATGCACCCATTTCCCTCTTCTTCTTGAGGAACTAAAGAATGTTATCCCCAAAAAAGTAACTTGGTTAGATTCATCGCAAGCGATTGCCCAAAGAGTAGCAACCCTAGTATCGCCCCACACCTCTTGCTCAAAAATTTTGACAGCCGTTTTTACTGAAATGAATAATGAGGCTCGCGCTTTGATACCTTACTTAACTCGATTGGGATTTTCTGAGTTCGAAGAGATCAGCTCTAGAATCTAAGCCTATTCAAGACCGCGCAACGCACCAGCCCCCCTCCAAACTTAAAAACGAATTTTATTTGATATTCATCAAACAACTAAATTAATTTAGCTATTTGCTTTAGGCTAGTTAACAATAATATAATATTTTCTTACATGGAGGAGAATTGAAACACTTTAGAATAGGCATTCTGTCATGCCTTGGCTTACTGTTTTTTCTTTTTATTCATCATTTTATTAAAACTGATACTTTTATAAAAGCGAGAAACGCCTACCCCATGTACACTAACTTTCGTTTCTTCACTTTTACTTTCGGAGCGGGAATTCTATTTTTTGCTTGTAAGTTTATTGAGTCCCTTAAAAAAGGAGGACACCCTTTCCTCCTGACTTACGACTGCCTTAAACTTTACTTCAAAAAACTATTAAAGTCGCCCGACACCTATATTTCGACTGGAGTTTTCCTTGTAGGGTTATTCGTAGGAGAATATTATGTCTTAACAACTCAGGAGACTCCCTCCCTCTTTTATACTCCCACTATACCCAATATTTCGACATCTTGGGGTTGTGGTTGCCTATTTGGGACAACCGGATTAATTAGCTACTTTCTTTTTCGTTTGGGAAGCGGACGAATTCCGTCTGGAATTGTTTCACTCATTTTTACTCTCTCTCCGTGCCAACTTTATATTTTGCGAGCAGCTCCAGACCGAGATTACTCTAGGGCTCCTTGGATTTTAGCAATCATTTTAGGGGCCACTTATCTAATTCGTTCCTGTTATAATTTTAACCGTCTTTCAATCGTCTCGTCAGTAGTAGGTATTATCATTGGACTGGGAACCTGGACTAGAATAGAGGTCACTTTATTCATTATTCCTCTTATACTAATTATTTTATTCTTCACCCCCCTTACCAACCCGGCAATTTGGGTTAAGCGACTTAGCGCAGTCTTACTGATGGTTTATTTTTTTTTCGCAAGTAGTCCCAGACCTTTTTTAGATTTTAACTCTCAACAAGCCTCCGCAGGTTTTATGAGTTCGCTGGACAATTCCTTGGGATTATCCCGCCCCATATATGATATAGGATATCTAAATCTCGATGAGTATATTGATGCAAACAATTCTTTTGTAACTCATACACAGACCAATTCTCTGCGCCATAAAAGTTTTAATAGAGTCTATGCCGAAACTCTGCCTGCAGATTTTTTGTTGCGAATTTTGGCATCTGTTAACAAGACCTTGAGACTTCCTTTTCGATATCACAACTCACCTATAGGACTAAATCATTCTTGGCTAAGTTATGTATACGATTTAAGACAAATAATTATCAGTTTGGCGCAGCCCCTTGCTCTTCCGCTGGCCATTATCTCCTGGATAGTCCTTTTAGCACTTGATTCGAGATTCGGCATTACTTACCTAGGATGGTTGTTCTTTTTGGGAACTTTGTTTACAACTCAGTTCTGGCAACGACACCATTTTTACGGGGAAATAATTTCACTTTGGAACATTGCTTTCCTTTTTCAGTGTATCATTTCAATAAAAAACCTTCGATTCGTTGGGCGCCGATTATTTTTTTCATCTTTGACGGCATGTGCTTGTTTTCTTTTTCTGTCGGGTGCTATTACCGTTTTACAAATGATTCAGCAGACAAAAATTCATAAACTTATCCAGGAATATGAATTGGCGGAACAAACAGAAACAGATCCTTTTGAGATTAAAGAAGATTCGCTTTTAACTGCGGCGGATCGCAAAGTCGAGTACGGACAATACTTAGGCACTTCACCTGAAATACGGGTGGCCCGATTTGGAGGCAAAAACTGCCCCTTTTCTACAATTTGGCCTGTAATTAGATATTTACCCATTGAAACCGGTTATCTTCGTAGATTTGATTGGTCCAGAACCATTCGAATAGATCTGGACGAGTCAAAATCTTCTGCTGAATTGTACTTCCCGACTTGGCAGGGCTTTCAAGGAATAGAATTACCAAACTATCAAACTCAATGTTTACAAGGATTAAGTCGGGTATCTAACCCCAATAAGATTTCAGTTCCTATGACTCTACGGGTTTCTTCTGGCTCTGAGCCCTTTCATCAAATCTTGGAGGATTATAAATTCAACCGTGTATTTTGGGGAACCCACCCCAAAAATATAAATAACCAACAACTGGAAGATTCTTCAAAAAATTTAATGATTCAAAGCAAAGACGTTTTACTTAAATCTCCTCAATTAAAAGTTCACCAAAATGAATGGGTATTTATTGGTTTTGCTGCTCCCCCCGTCGATAGTCATATGCTTGTTCACAAAGACCGCTCAAGATCACTTTTAAGTTCAAAATGGATGGCCGATGTGAGTCCATCCCAATACGATACCGATATTTTAATCTCAAAACCAACATTTCACCGCAAAGGAGAACTTTTTGTGGTTCAGGGAACTATTCAAGAGGGAGGATTAACAGTTGGGATTCTTTATAACGGGCAACCCGCTGGAAATGTTAATATAGTATCCTCCGGATTATTTACAGCTTTGTTTGAAGCACAATTAGACGGACACTATCAATTGGGCCTCGCTGCAAATATCTCTGGATATAATGTGCCGGAACTTAGGTTTGAGATTCAAAAAACGCAATGGTTAAACAATTCTCAACATTCCCTAATTACTAAGAAATAACCTTAATGAAACCAGAGATTTCGCTTATAATCCCCGTCTATAATGAGCAGGAGAATATTCCCGTTGTATTTGACCGAGTCTGTAGTGTTTTAGTCGATGAATCCTTCGAAGTAATTTTCATCGATGACGGAAGCACTGACCATTCGCTCAAAGTTTTACAGGGCCTTTCGAAAAAGAGTGTATTTTTAAAGGTTATCTCCTTCTCTAGAAATTTTGGTCATCAATCAGCACTAAAGGCTGGGTTGGACTATGCACAAGGTAACTGCGTTATTTCCCTAGATTGTGATCTTGAACACCCTCCCCATTATTTAACTGAAATGCTATCTCTATGGCGACAAGGGGCTGATGTGGTTATCACACAAAGAGAGCAATCTTTAAATCTTTCGTTTTTCAAACGTGTCACCTCAAAAGGCTTCTACTCGGCCATAAGATTCTTGTCTGACATTCCAATAGACCCGGGAACAGCAGATTTTAGACTTTTAGATAGGCGAGTCGTTGAATCCTGTAAATCCATAACGGAAAATGAGCTTTTTTGGCGTGGAATTATTCCCTGGCTAGGATTTAAAACCAAAACAATTAGATATTCACAGGCAAAACGACAGCATGGTGAAAGCAAATACACCCTAACTAAAATGATTAAACTTTCTGTGGTTGGAATAACTAGCTTTTCGGTTAAACCTCTACACCTTAGTTTGTATTTCGGGGCAGCCTTATCGGTCTTTTCTTTTATATATTTAGCCTATGCAATTTATGTAAGACTGTTTACCAATCTCACTTTATCCGGATGGGCATCTGTAATCGCTAGTATTCTATTGATTGGAGGTGTTCAGCTAGTCATCCTTGGAGTCTTTGGAATTTACCTTGGAAAACTATTTATACAAGCAAAAGGAAGACCCCAGTATATCGTCAGAGAGACTCTAGGAAAACTTGATTAAAAGTTAATTTTTCTCCTCACAAACCCAAAGTTTTTGAGCCCTACCCGGTAACACTTTAATAACCTCTGGTGGATTCGATAAATCTTTTGAACTCCTTAAAATCTGTCGCTCCTGCCCACCCAAAATTGAGTGAACAGCCATA
>VGSE01000146.1 GCA_016875135.1 Deltaproteobacteria bacterium | reverse complement strand
AAGCGCTTCATGGGACGAGGGCTCTCTGATGTTCAAGAATGGCTAAAAATTCTCCCATTTGATTTCTCGGCAAGTACTCAACAGATGATTCGATTTAAAGTAGGGGAAAAGTCCTACACACCGATGGAAGTAGGTGCATTGGTAATAAAAGAGCTTAAAAGCTTAGCGGAACGCCAAACGGGACAGAGAGTTGAAAAAGCGGTTATTACAGTTCCCGCCTATTTCAACGATTCCCAAAGACAAGCCACCAAATTTGCCGGCGAACTTGCAGGCCTAGAGGTGGTTCGCATTGTCAATGAACCTACGGCCGCCTGTTTGGCCTATGGGCTTAATAAAAAAGCGTTCGGAAACATAGCTGTCTTCGATTTAGGGGGCGGCACGTTTGACATCTCAATACTTAGGGTCTCAGAGGGAGTTTTTGAAGTTTTAGCTACGAATGGAAATACAGCTCTCGGTGGAGATGATTTTGATCATGCTATTGCAGAAAATCTTTCTCAGTTAATCCTAAAAACAACCGGGTCTAATCCATCTCAAAATCGTGAGCAGTTAGCACTCTTAGTGATAGAAGCTGAAAAATTGAAGCGAGCTCTTTCTGACCAAACCTCGATTATTTGGTCTTCGAATCTCCACTCCGATGCTCCACTGGAGTACACTATTACCCGAGAACAACTTGAAAACTGGATAAGACCCATCGTCGAAAAAGCCAAAGAACCCTGTTTGCAATGTCTACGCGATGCAGGCTTAAAACCCTCACAAATTACCGATGCTATTTTAGTGGGCGGTAGCACGCGTGTTCCCTTAGTTAGAAAGCTAGTTCAGGACATTTTCCAACGCGAACCTATCTGCACTTTAAATCCGGATGAAGTGGTGGCTATCGGAGCCGCAGTCCAAGCTAATATTTTGAGCGGGCAGATTTCAGGCATGCTTCTTTTAGATGTGATCCCCTTGACTTTAGGGATCGAAACCATGGGAGGAGTGGTCGGCAAAATCATCCATCGAAATTCAACGATTCCCATTTCAGCTTCGGAAACTTTTACGACTTATGTCGACGGACAAACATCGGTCGATATCCATATTCTTCAGGGAGAGAGAGAACTCGTCAAAGACAATCGAAGTCTCTCACGTTTTCAACTGAAAGGGCTTCCCCCTCTTCCTGCTGGAATTCCTAAAATCGAAGTCGAGTTTATTATTGATGCTAATGGAATTTTGAATGTTAAGGCAACTGAATTAAGAACGGCAACAACCGCTAGTGTCTGCGTAAATCCCAGTTATGGACTTACGGATAGTGAAGTCGAAAAAATGTTGTTCGATTCTTTTGAAAATGCAGAAAAAGATTTTGAAGATAGGTTCCTCATTGAATCAAAAGTTGAGGCTGAAAGTTTAATTCGAGCGACACAAAAATCGTTACTCAAAGGCAAATCTTTGATCGATTCAACTGACCTTAAAAAAATTGAACAGGCTCTCTTGGACTTACAGGCTTCCCTGAACGAAACGGACCGAAAAGTCATCCAAAGCAAAATTGAGACCTTAAGTGAGCTTACTAAACCCATGGCGGAGCTTCTTTTGAACCAAGCTGTTCAAGAGGCCTTACAGGGACAAAAGATCGGAGAGACTCCATGAAATGGACAGACGTGCAAGACATTGCTATTTTGCTTTATGAAACCTATCCCGATGTCGATCCATTAACTCTCAGATTCACCGATCTGCACCGTCGAGTCACTCAATTGCCGGGCTTTGATGATGATCCAAAACGCTCTAATGAAAAAATTTTGGAAGCCATTCAGATGTGTTGGTTGGACGAAAAAGAGTAAGCTAGGCGCATCGCGCTAGACGCCTTGAATCATCTCTGTTTTAAGTTTCGATCGGGTGTAATTAGAAACCAGTTCCCAGTTCTCCCTAAAATTGATACGACACTATTGGCAGCAACAAATTTGTTCCATAGCAGGTAGTAAGTTCAGGAACATGTAACCGGGGGGTTTCATGTCTTGGATAAAGGTTCTTAATCTTGTCGTCTTTTGTGCAAGCTCGATTAGTCTTGCTCAACGTTTTGATTTTTTTACAAACCAAAGCCAACAAGCTCGACTTACCGTTCATCCAGTATTCTCCGCAAAAGGCGTAGCTCCTCTCGAAGGGGAATTCACGCTTCCGTCGCTGGAGCAAATTCAAGGTGCAGACGGATTTTCTCAAATCGTTGTCGGAGGTATGAGCTCGTTAGGACAACTGGGGCGCCCCTCCTTACCCACGACGGGATCCCTCATTGCCGTTCCAAAAGGCTATCGTGCCAAACTGACCATTCAAAGCAAACAGGAAAGCCGAATCAAAAATGTTTGGGTAAGTCCTTATCAAATTAAAACTCGATGCGATTGCGATAAGGCAAAGGGCTTTGCTTTTGATTCCAAACTATATGAACAAACCGAGCTTTTCCCAAATCAATTTATTGAGCTGCAGAAGGTGGGAACTTTACAGTCCTTACCTTTGGTTCGTATTGCAGTAAACCCTATTCAGTTTAACGCTAAAGACCACACTTTAAATGTTATTTATCGTCTCAAATTTTTAGTTGAATTTATTCCTGAAAATCCGTCGCTCATTCAACGACTTCCCAGACCTCTATTCCAGTTAGCTCAACAGTTGGCTGCCAATGGAAATGCGCTGGGAGCATCCGTAGTTTCTGAACAAACCCAAGAAAAAATACTTCTAGTTTCCCCCGAAAATCTTAGGAACTCGCTCAGTTCATGGGTCCAATGGAAAATTCAAAAAGGTTTAATCGTTGATTACGTTTCTTTTGAAAAGGCAGGAGGCACTAAAGAAGCCTTAAAAAAGTTTATTAGAGATTACTATCGTTCTCAATCGGTCAAACCGACCTATCTTTTACTCGTAGGAAATTCAACGACCCTTCCTCCCTTCATGGAAAATACAACAACAGGAAACGGAGAACAGATTGCGGCTAGCGATTATCCTTACAGTTTAATCGACGAAAAAGATCCTGTTCCCGATCTCCTTTATGGGCGTCTCTTAGCCGATAATGAACAGGAAGTTATGACACAAACGTCGCGGTGGATAGCCTACGAGCAAAACCCCGAAGAACAACCTTGGTATAGTTCCGGGAGCGTCATTGGCAGTAACGAAAGTGGCTCCGGACTTTCCGATGAAGCTTATGTAACGGAAATTGGGAAAAATTTAAAAAACTATACCTACACTCATATCGATCATTTCTTTCAAGGGGCAAACTCAGCAACGACTTCGAACATTATACAAGCTATAAATGATGGACGTTCATGGATCACTTATATGGGACATGGTTCTGGTTTAGCCTGGATCAGTACTAACGACCATTTTAATATCGACGACATAGCCAAGCTAACTAATGTAAGACTTCCTTTCATTTTAGATGTTTCTTGCTCGAATGCTAACTACATCAAAAACCCCAAACCTTTGGGAAAAGCTTGGGTGACCCACGAATCCTCAGGTCACAATTCGGGCGCAGTCGCCTACTACGGCGGAAGCGTCGATATCAGTTGGGATCCTCCTGCAATCATGGCCATTGGAATTTCAAAAGCCCACTTTGAGAAACCTGTTCATCATCTAGGCGGAACGGTCCTAGCCGGGCAAATTTATCTTTCTGAACAAAAAGGAACAGGAGAAGAATTTGTAGATAACTTAAGATGGTACCAACTCTTAGGTGATCCTTCGCTAGAATTACGAACCTCGCGCTCCTTGAAAATTTTGGTTCAAACTTCAAAAATAAAAATAGGGACATCGCATCAACTCTTGTTAAAAGTCACAGATGAAGAACACAAACCCGTTGCTGGAGCCATCGCCTCCCTCTCTCAGGTCTCCAAGTATCATTCGCTAGCAACAGGAAAAACAGATAGCCGAGGAGAGGTTATTTTAACATGGGATGACACCAAAGATTTGACTGACAGCACTCTTACGCTGTCCGGTTATAATATAACTCCCGTAGTTACCCGAATTACCTATTGAAATTCTAAGCAAAACATTTGTTAAGAACTCTTTAGGATAAACTATCCAACTAAGGTTGATTGTGTTATTTTTTACTCTTAGTAAATAGTTCGTAGTCTCATCAATTTACAAAAAGCGTTACAAAAAACAACAGGTAGTCTACCCATTGGAGGCATCTATGTCTTGGTTTTCCAAGGTATTTTTCTTGTCAATTCCACTGTCGTTGGCTTTTAGTGCTTTTGGACAACGTATTGAATTTAACCCTCTAGGAGAAAAAGCTACGGTTGATTCTCATCTACTAACTCGTGGAAGCGAAGTGAGTCCGATTGAAATCGAACTCAATGTACCTTTTATCGACGTAGAAAAAGCACAAGATGGTTTTGATTCTATCGCAGTCAAAGGGTTGGTTCCTACAGTGAAAATGGGGGCTCCTGAAATGCTGACAACGGGACAGATAATTTCGGTTCCCGAAGGCTATGAAGCAAAACTGACTATTGTGGGTCAAAATACCACTCAAGTTCCCAACGTCTGGGTACAGCCTACTCAACGTAAATTCCGCTGCCATACAGGTCGTTCGGAAGCTTTCGCTTTTAACTCGGCACTTTACCAATCGGATTCGCTTTACCCTCAGCAAAACGTCACTTTGGAAGAAATCGGAAAACTGCAAAGTGTTCGATTAGTGAGAGTCGCTCTAAATCCGGTCCAAATGGATTTTGCTCATCGCTCAGTTAAAGTAACGACCCGATTGAAAGTTCGAGTAGACTTTGAAAAAACAACAAGCTCTAGACAACAAACTCTATTGCCAAAATCGATTTATAAAGTCATAAGACTTGCTACTTCGAACGGACAAGGGTTGGGCGAAGTAGTTCGAAGTCAACAATCTCCGGAAATCATGTTGATTTTAGTTGCTGATGAGTTTAAGTCTGCCATAGCTCCTTTAGTTCAATGGAAACAACAACGGGGTTATCAAGTCGAAGTTTTTACAACAACTGAAGCCGGAAGCACCAAAGAAGAAATTAAAAAATTCCTTCAAAACTATTACGACTCCCATACTTTAAAGCCTTCGTTTCTTATTACAGTGGGAAATAAAACTAGCTTGCCCACATATATGGAATCGACTTCAAGTGGATCCGCAGCCTCTGATCTAAAATATGCTCAGCTCTCGGGAGCAGATAACATTCCTGATCTATTCTATGGTCGTTTAGTAGCGGATAATCTAGCTGATCTTGAAACTCAAATGACCCGATGGATTTCTTATGAGAGATATCCGGAGATGGGGGCTAACTGGTATTCCGATGGAACAACCATCGCTAGTCCGGATGGTTCGGGTCCCTCGGATAAAGAATATGCTGAACAAATCCAAGAAATCTTAAAAGCAAACACCTATAAAAACGTGGATAGTCTCTTTTACAGCACTGACACTGCTACCGCGGCTAACATAACCGAAGCAGCAGAACAGGGAAGAAGCTGGTTTGCATATTTCGGACATGGCTCAGGGACTTCTTGGGCATCAACAAATGATCAATTCAGCAACACTCAAGTCGCCGCACTCAAAAATGGGGGTAGACTTCCCTTCATCATCGACGTTGCTTGCCAAAATGCTAGTTGGGTAAAACTGCCTAAGTGCTTTGGGAAAGCTTGGGTCACACAAACAACCCCAGAAGGACAGGCCGCCGGAGCTGTCGCTTTTTATGGTGGCAGTGTGAATATTAGCTGGCATCCTCCCGCAGTGATGTCGGTTGGAGTGGCTAAATCCCACTTCGAGAAAAAAATACCTACGCTAGGTGGTAGTGTCCTAGCGGGACAACTCTACTTGTTTGAAAAAATGGGAGAAGACGAAGAAACTCTCGACAACTTAAGATGGTATAATTTGTTGGGGGATCCTTCACTCAGCATGCGAACAAGTTCACCTCTGGATTACCAAGTGAAAAAAGTTATCGCTAAGTCCGCTGATTTGGTCAAATTGGACTTAACTGCAATGGATAATTCGGGTAACGCAGTCGCCGGATTAACTGTTG
>VGSE01000145.1 GCA_016875135.1 Deltaproteobacteria bacterium | reverse complement strand
GTTGAAGGGAAGATCAATTTAGGTTCGATAGTCCCGGTGTCAACCAAAGCCCTAGCCCCGCCCACATACCCAACCTGATCGTAAAGAGCATGCCCCATTGCAGTGACCGGTAGAGACCTAAATCCAACATAGTAAAATCCAGCGCTCCAGACTAAGGAAAGTAGAAATAAAATGAGAGCACAGAACTTTAGCCGTGATGGGATTTGTGTTGGATTAGACCCGCTCATAGTTCGTCATCTTTTTTAAGGCTCGAGTTTGAAGATCTCTAATCGCCCTTCTAAAATTTTTAGCCCCATTTTTCCCTGTAAGAGGTCGAGTAACTCAAGCCCCACTAAGGCCGCTGAACGCTCCGAGAGGATCCCTTGTTTGACCCAAAACTCAATCGATTCATTAGGGTGTTTTAAAAGCCATTCAATTTGTGACGCACTCAAAAGATACCGGTTTGCAATCGAATGCTCTCTCGCCAAAAAAGCCACATAACTTTGAACTAAATTAATCAGATGAGTCTCAACCGGGGGGCGTTTGTGATACTCTTTGTGCGGTTCCCGCGGTAAAGATTTGGCTCTCTCAATTCCTCGCTGAACAGCTTTTAAAATTTCCTCTCCGCTTCGCTCCACCTCTTTGGGATTTAACCCGCGAAAAGTTTTCAATTCAAGTGGCCCTCGAGGCCGAACCTTCGATAGTGAGAGCAAGACTTCGTTGTCCAAGATCCAAGCTCTCGGAATATTCTTTGTTTTGGCTCGATTTTCTCTCCACTCTACCAATTCAAGTAGAACGCCTCGTCCAATATTGTCTAAATGAGCATTTTTTCCCATTTTCAGCGCCATGGCTTCGGCCGTAACATCAAATTGTTCTTTACTGCTTTGGCTTTCCTCTAAGACCCACTCCCAACGACTTAAACTTTCGCACCGTTTTTTTAATGCTACTCCCAAGTCTACTAAATGCAGTACATCCTCTTCCGCGTAGATAAGAAGTTCATCAGACAAAGGACGCACTAACCATTTAACTCTAGAACGGCCTTTGGGAATCAAAATCTCAAGTTCATCTTTTAGCAATTTCTGCAATCCTACATTATCTCCAATTCCACACAGAGCGGCAGCGACCGAGGTGTCAAGAACTGGCTTAGCGAGACACCCATACGCCCAATAAAGACACTCTTGATCGGCGTGAGAGGCATGGATCACTTTAAGGATCGTTTCATCTTTGAAAATTTCGATAAGAGGCGCTAGGTCCTCTTTTTCTAAAACGGTCGGATCGATTAGCCAAACCTCTGTTTGAGTGGCAACCTGAATCAGAGCGATTTTCGGAAAAAAAGTGGTTTCTCTAATAAACTCGGTATCCAAAGCAATGATCGACTCGGATCTAAGTTTGTCACAAATTCCTCGGATCCCCTCAACGGTAGTAATAAGCTTCGGTACTGGTCTGGTTTTCAATGGCACGACCCCTTAAGTGTCGCATAATTTTTATTATGCGTTTTTGGCTCGGGCCTTACCCCCAGGCCCATTAAAGTTTAACTCTCTGACTTTGACTTAACTTAAGGATTATATAAATTATTGTGTCATGAAGAAACCTGTAACCTCATCCTCACATACTTTTTCTTTAGAACAGTCGGCTTCGACGCACCGAACCCGTTTTATCACAGCCGCTTCCCTCTTTGATGGGCATGATGCCGCCATCAACATCATGAGACGGATTCTCCAATCATCCGGAGCCGAAGTGATTCACTTAGGTCACAACCGGTCGGTGAATACGATTTTAAAAGCAGCACTCGAGGAAGACGCCCAAGCTATTGCCATCAGTAGTTACCAAGGCGGGCACGTCGAGTTTTTTAAATACATTATCGATCTGCTTAAAAAAGAGGGTTTGAGCCATATTAAGGTTTTTGGCGGAGGGGGTGGAACTATCACTCCTGAAGAGATTCTGGAGCTTGAAAAATATGGGGTTACCAAAATTTACTCTCCGGAAGATGGTCGAAAGATGGGATTACAGGGCATTATCGACCATATGCTCCAATGTGCTACTATCGAACCTCTCTCCCAAATCGATTGGAAAGGCTTAAAAAACTACCGTTCTCAATCTAAAGCTCTGGCTCAAGCACTGACCTGTATTGAACTTGGAGACAGTAATTTTGAGGGGCCGATATTTCACTCACACAAAAGTGACTGGGAAGCCCTAAAAACGCCAATGGAATCGAACAAATCCCAAACGACTGTCGTGGGCATTACTGGCCCAGGTGGAGCTGGAAAATCAAGCCTCACCGATGAATTAGTTCTCAGAATTCTTGAGCAAGATTCCAAAGCAAGAGTCGCAGTTCTAGCGATTGATCCGTCTAGACGAAAAACAGGCGGAGCTCTTCTTGGTGATAGACTTCGAATGAACAGTCTAAACAATCCTCGCACTTTCATGAGATCTTTTGCGACCCGACAAGCTCATGCGTCAGTTTCAAAAGCCACCTCCAACTCCATCGCACTTTTAAAATCGGCTGGATTTGATTGGATCTTCGTGGAAACCGGAGGAATCGGTCAGGCTGACACATCAATCGTCGATCTCGTTGATATTAATCTTTACGTTATGACAGCTGAGTTTGGAGCCCCAACTCAGCTCGAAAAGATCAACATGTTGGATTATGCCTCAATCGTACTGATCAATAAATTCGAAAAAAACGGATCACTCGACGCTCTTAATGAAGTAAGAAAACAATTTAGAAGAAACCATCGAGATTTTGAAAAGCTCGATCCCTCTCTTTATCCTGTTTTTGGAACTATCGCTTCTCGTTTTTCGGACCCTGGAGTGAATGCCGCTTTCAATCATCTTTTAAAAATTAAGACCTCTTCAGAAAAGAGGCTCCCGCTCGAAAAGCCGTTAGAATTATTGAATCCTTTTTCTTACTCCATTGTTCCCAAGGACCGAACTCAATATCTCTTAGACATTGCAACAACCATCAGGCAATACCACTCAACTTCTCAACAAGAATGCGAGAAGGTCCAAAAGATAGAGTCCTATGAACAGTTGCTTTCTGAACCTGAGATCTCTCAACAAACCAAACGCGAACTCCAGTCACACTTTGAAAGTCTTAATAACAATCTCTCAATCACAACGCAGAAAATGCTTACAGAATTTCCTGCTCTAGCTGAAGAATACCAAAAAGACCATTTTAAATACCAGGTAAGAAACAACCATTTTTCCGTACCACTTTTTCATGAATCTCTTAGCCACAATAAAATTCGAAAAATCAGTCTTCCTAACTACCGAAGTCGTGCTGACTTAATCAATTTTTTATATCGAGAACACCTCCCAGGCTACTTCCCTTTTACGGCGGGTGTTTTTCCATTTAAACGAACGGAAGAAGATCCTAAACGGATGTTTGCGGGTGAAGGGACTCCGACTCGCACCAATAAACGCTTCCATCTTTTATGTCAGGGAGAAAAGGCCAAACGACTTTCAACCGCTTTTGATAGTGTCACTCTTTATGGAGAAGACCCCGATAAACGACCGGACATTTTCGGTAAAATTGGGGAAAGCGGCGTCAGTGTATGCACGTTAGATGACGCAAAAAAACTTTATGCAGGATTCGATCTTTGCGATCCTAGTGTCTCCGTTTCAATGACGATTAATGGTCCGGCACCTATTCTTTTAGCGTTTTACTTTAATACAGCTATACAACAACAATTAGACCGTTTCAAAGAGAGCCAGGGTCGTTCACCTTCACGAGAAGAACACGAGGCCATCAAGAAAAAAGCACTCAAATCGGTGAGAGGGACAGTTCAAGCAGATATTCTTAAAGAAGATCAAGCGCAAAACACCTGTATTTTTTCGACGGAATTTGCACTAAGAATGATGGGAGACATTCAAGAATATTTTATTAATAACGAAATTAAAAATTATTATTCGGTTTCAATCAGCGGCTATCATATTGCTGAAGCCGGAGCCAATCCCATTTCTCAGCTTGCTTTCACGTTAGCTAATGGATTTACCTTTGCAGAATACTATTTGTCCCGCGGGATGAATATCGATGAGTTTGCACCCAACTTTAGTTTCTTTTTCTCAAACAGTCTGGATGCCGAATACACGGTCATAGGTCGCGTAGCGCGAAGGATTTGGGCGATTGCAATGAGAGACAGGTACCAAGCCAATGATCGCAGTCAGAAGCTAAAATATCACATTCAAACTTCGGGTCGTTCTTTGCATGCCCAAGAGATTTCATTCAATGATATTAGAACAACCCTTCAAGCTTTGATTGCTTACTTTGATAATTGCAACTCTCTACACACCAACGCTTATGATGAAGCGGTAACCACCCCCACTGAAGAGAGCGTTAGAAGAGCCATGGCTATTCAGCTCATCATTGCAAAAGAGTTGGGTTGGGCCAAAAACGAAAATCCCCTACAAGGGAGTTTTTTCATGAATGAACTGACCGATCTAGTTGAAGAGGCTGTGTTAAAAGAGTTTGAAAAAATTTCCGTCAGGGGCGGCGTTCTGGGCGCAATGGAAACTCATTACCAAAGATCTCAGATCCAAGAAGAATCGCTTTATTACGAACATTTAAAGCACTCAGGAGAATTGCCCATCATTGGGGTCAACACCTACTTAAACCCAAAACCAGATAAAGATTTTCAAAGTTATCCAAATGAAATCACTAGAGCTTCCTATGCTGAAAAAAATGAGCAAATTACCAATGTCAGGGAGTTCCAACAAAGACATGCTAACCAGAGCGGTCCCGCCCTAAAACGCTTAAAAGACTCGGCTCGTGAAGGAAAAAATATTTTTGAAGCCCTCATGGACTGCGCATTAGTTTGTTCTTTAGGACAAATGAGTCAGGCTCTTTACGAGGTCGGCGGAGAGTACAGACGAGGGGTTTGAGTCCTGACTGTATCTCTTAGAGCCTAGTTCTCTAACAGTTTTTGAATCGGTGCAAATTGTGCTTCATAGTTCCACTCGGTTGAGATTTTCTCAAGACCTCGCTTTCGCATGTTACAAAATTGATCTGTATCGGCTAAAAGTTCTCGAATCGCTTGCGCAATACTCTCGACGCTTTCGGGATTACAACTCTTACCCAATCCCTTTTTCTCAAAGAACTCGACCCAATCTTTAGAATCATTCGTTAAGATAGGCAACCCGCAGGCTAGATAATCAAAAGGCTTGTTGGAGGCACCCACCATCGGCTGTACAAATTTTCGATCAAAAAGAACCAACCCCAAATGATAATGTTGGGCAATTTGAAACAATTCAGCTCGAGCAAAAACTCCGCAATACTCAACTCGTTCTTCTACTCCATACTCTTTAGCACATCGAAGTAGTCTCTCAACAAATCCCTTGGAACTAAGAGTTTCATACCCGGCAAATTTAAGCTTAACTTGACTAGGCAAATATTTTAGAGCTTTAACAACTTCCAGAGGAAATCTCTCCTCTAATAAGGACCCGTGATACCAAAGTACAAACTCTGGGTGGGTGCTCGCTTTATCAATCGAAGATATTGTGGATTTGAGCGGCATATTAAAACATGTCAAAACCTTAGCCTTTGAAAACTGCGCCAGAAACTTTTTAGCTCTCTCCTCTTGCGGGAAAACACACACCTCAGCTTTTTCAGAAAGCTGCGTGCGGGTCCAATGCAACAATCGCGTAAAAGTTGAGTGAGGAACTTCGGGCGTATCATGTTCGTGATAAAAAACTCTGATTTTAAAAAACTTTGCCCCTAACCACCCTACTGGGCTTGAGAACAAATCAGAAACGTAGACACACTGATAGTCCCTGGAGGCAATTTCTCTAAGCGCCGAGAAGAGATATTTTACATAGTGAATCTTTTGTTTTAATCCGGCAGGACAAAAAGGAACTAAGACAGATTCTATATTGGGGTGAGTGACTATGCTTATATTTTCAAATCCAAGAGCCTCAGTGCCTAAAAATTTCACTTTCCAACCTGAGTTGGCCAAAATCCAGGCACTATTCTCTAAAGGGGGAAATGCTGCCGGATTAGTATATTGAACATAAAGAATTTTCTTGGGTTTTTCTGCCATAAATTAAAAAATATATCTTTTACGACTGATATTGAGTAGCAATCCCGTAATCAACATAAAAGTAATAAGCGATG
>VGSE01000144.1 GCA_016875135.1 Deltaproteobacteria bacterium | reverse complement strand
TTCATAGAGAAGAACATGTTTTGGGGTAGAGGAGACCCATTCCTCACCACGAATCACATGGGTGATTTTCATGGCATTATCGTCGACAACACTGGCTAGATGATAGGTCGGGAAACCATCGGCTTTGAGCAAAACGAGATCATCCAAACGAGCGTTTTCAAATTCAACTTTGCCACGGATTTGATCGTCAAAAGAGGTTACTCCTGTAGTCGGCATTTTGAATCGGACTGTGAACTTCTCTCCGGCCGCTGCACGACGATTGGATTCTGCAGAGTCAAGGGTTCGGCAATGCCGATCATAACCGGGAGGAAGTTTATTAGCGTTTTGAACTTCTCTTAATTTATCCAATCTCTCCACTGTGCAAAAGCAACGGTAAGCCGCCCCTTTTTCAATCAGGGTCTTGGCCGCTTCTTGATAGCGTGGGAGGCGCTCGCTTTGTTTGTAGGGACCATAGGGGCCACCGATGTCCGGCCCTTCATCCCACTCGATTCCAAACCATTTGATAGCATCAAGAATCATGGCCTCGCTCTCAGCGCGATACCTCGTTCGATCGGTATCTTCAATTCGAATAATGAATTTACCACCATGTTTTTTAGCAAAAACATAATTGAAAAGAGCGATATAGGCAGTGCCGATATGAGGGTCCCCGGTGGGGCTTGGAGCTATACGCACTCGGGGTGGGCTAGTAACAGCATGATTCATAATTCTTATTCCTCGACTCCCTTAAGTAAAAGGGGAAACTTACACTCCTATCGGGAGTGAAGTAAATATGAAGAAAAAGCAAACTTTGAATACTGGCTTTTTGGGGTAACGCGATGTATTATTTGAGTGATGGGATTCTCCTTGAAATCAGACAACTTTAAGACAAATCACCTCAAATTGATTATGGGGTTGGGGGTTTTTGTCACGGTAGTAAGTCTTAGTGCTTTTAGTCTGCGCAGCCTATCGAAAGATAAAAAATTTGCGAAGGCAGAAAAGGATTTGCAAACTCTTAAAAGAGCTGTTTTTTCTTACTGGAAAGGGCATCGATTAAAGTATCCCATAGACGTTCATCGAAGCTTAGCCACTCATGATCCTGAAGCTATAAAGGGAGCCTTGACCGATCCGTGGGCGACTGATCCTAAAAACGCGACTTATGGTTTTATTAAAGGCAGTCATCCTAATATTGGTGAGTATTTTATTCTCTACACTCAGGGGCCTAGGAAGGACACTGAGCCCAAACTGAACGCAGTTTCTCAAACCATTGAATATTCCGGAAGTGGAATCGTTGTGAGTAATTTACCTACAAAAAAAGTAAACTAAAAAATCTAATGAGCTCTGTTAATTTTAATCTACCATCGACTTGGATAAAATTTCGCCCTTCGCTTTGCGAGGGGTGTTCGGCTTTGTGCTGTTCTCTTCCTTTAGAATTGGACAAAGAAGATTTGTTCAGACTGGAACTGATTTCAGAGGATGAGCTTCACGGAAGCCTAAAAAAAATTGCAAAACGACTTCAGTCTCAGAAGGTTATTAAAAGTTTTCGAGCAGGGACAGGGCTTTTTATGATGGCTCAAAAAATGGATGGGTCCTGTATCTTTTTAAGCGATAAAAAAAAGTGCACCGTCTATGAAAAAAGGCCTCGAGTCTGTCGTGAATTTCCCAAAATAGGGCCTCGAGCAGGGTATTGTCCTTCCATAAAAGAATAAACCAGGGTCACTCATTTGAAGTGGGTATTTGTAGCCCGACAGTTTAATTGTTTTAGGTTTAGGGATTTAGATTAATTTTCTTTAAGAATTCTGGATACGAGTAATCCCCAGGGGGAGGGAAGTTCCACACCTTAGTATACTCCGGTGTAGGTTCTTTGCCTTTAAGACGATCCAGATTGGTGATTAAGAGTTTAGATTTGCTATTTTTTAATTTATCTACTGCATCTAGGTACGGGTGATTCCACCAGTTATCGGGGTCAATAGTTTGAAAAAAACCGACAATTTTAATAAAGCTTTTTACTGAGGGAATATGATTTCTTCTTAAGATGTAAATGGGTCCTAAGGTGCTATCAAGTCTCGCAATTTCTTCAAGGCCGTCCAAGAAGATGGAGGTTTGGTCTCTTAATTTTTCGTGAAAAATTTTGTTATATAATTCAGCGTCACTCGTAAGATGGGTTGCAGAAATTTGAGGGTAGTAAATGATGTAATCAGAACTAAAAAAAGAAGAGGGTATGCCCCCTGAAAGGAACCATCCCCCAAATCTAAATAATCCACTTTGAATTTTCCAAGCGGGGGTCCATTCACTGATGGGTTTAGAGTCCTTTTTAAAAAACAGGGAATAGTCGGTTAAAACAGAAGTATTGATTCTTCCCGAATGAGGCAAGAAAATTGAGAGGGAAGTAGTGGAACAAAGATTTTCTCTTTTTAAACAATCTGATCGAATGAGTTGAAACAGATCGTCAATTTTTGCATCTTCATAAGTAAAAGGGTGGCTCAAAAACTCACTGTGAATGAATTTTCTTTGAGCCAAATTGGGCTTTTCTGAGAAAAAGGAATGAAATTTCTTTGGGAATGTAAGCGAAATTACAATAAGAGTGTTAATCGTGATTAAAGCGGAAAGTAAATATTGAACTCCTTTAAGATGTTTGATGGAATTTCCTAGCCAAAGCGGAAAAAAAACGAATAAAAAAACAAACAAAAATAAAAAGACTCGAATGTCTTTTTGTCGAACGACTAAAGAGGTGTAGAGCAACATCAGGAGCCAAGGACCCCAAACCAGAAGCGATAGCTTAAGGTCTTTTAAACTCATTTCCTTTTTACTTTTCAAAAGCCACATTACCGCCAAGAGGAAGAATCCCAAGAGATGCCCCACACAAAGATTTTCTACCAGTTCGATGGGGTACCAAAATAGCTGAAAAAAAATCTTGGTTGAACGAATCCAATAGCCCAAAACCTCATTATTAAAATATAAACTTGAGATAAGACCACGGTAGCGCAATGCCACACATAAAGTGAGAGCGATGAAAGCTACCGCACCCAGAAATAATTCAATTTTTGTTTTTTTACTGAAAGAACTCTCGCTTAAGGAATAGAGCACAGTGAATCCCGTTACAATTAGGGCCGGCATGAAAAAGACCGGTTTTGTGAAAAGCCCAAAAGAACCCACAATAATGTACGTCAAAAGCGGCTTCTGTGATGAATTGCCATTTTTGATTAGGTTTAAAGAGGCTACCGATAAAGCAACGAAAGTTGCGGCATGAATAAAGTCTGCCAACATTTCTACTGAATATAGAAATGTGGTGGGGAGTGAAAAAAGCAAAGATAGCGAAAAGAGAAAAAACAGGCTTCCCGACTCAAGGAGTTTGGATCCTTGAAAAAGACTCGTAAGGAGAATTCCCCAAGCTAAACAACTTGTGACTGCGGAAATTCGACTGGCGGTTAATGAAATTCCAAAGGCTTTTAGAAAAAGTGCGGGAAGCCACATGTAATTCGGACGGGCGGATTGCCAGAGATTTTGAAAGCTGGGCGATTCATAAAATAACGCGGCACTACGGTAGTAGTCTACCTCGTCCCAATTATGAATAGGGGTCCCTGGTGCGTTAAACCAACGATAGAGAGCAAAGACAAAAGTGCTGCAGGTTATAAGAGCAAGGATGAAACAAAAAATTTTGTGAAACCTAGGGATGAAATTTATGCATTTCACCGGTTTGAAAAATAAGTGTGAAAAGGCTGAAAGTTTGTTGTCAAATTCGGTTTTTGGATTGGTTTGATGTCGCATATTTTATTGAAAGAAGCTTGAGCTCTAAGTTATTAGTTTAAAATGGAAACAACAAGCTAGCAAGTCAAAAGGCCTATAGTCTAAAACTGAATTGGCAAGCAGTTATTTGTTTTGGTTGAAATGAGGTAGACAACCGATATCTTGTTCTCTAAGAGCCTTGTCTAAAAGAGTACGATGGCTGTTGTTTTTTTGTAATTTAACTTAAACAAATTAGCTCAGCTCAGAGTTCTCATAATCGTCTCAGTTATCAATTCCTGCGGCTTCCTCTTTGAAATTATTTACCGGACGCCACAACTTAAACTGTGATCCATCATAAATGGGTATAAAAGAAATGTTTTTATTAAACTTATTCTTTATGTAAGTGTGAAGTAGCACATTTGATTTCTGGGTAGACACAACAATCAAGTCTTTTCGATCTGAGAGAGAATAAAAAATATCTTGGACTTTGAAGTTTTGTATTCTTTTTTTAAAAAGGCTCGTTCTTGAGAGCCATCCAAATGTCATTCCTTGGAAGGAGCTTAGTAAAGAATGAGGATATTTAACCACGGGGAGGTTTTCAAATCCTACCGATAATGGCACTACGACAAAGAGATTATTGGAATATTTCTTTATTTGAGTAAGGTCTGACATTAATTGTGCCTGCCTGATTTGATTTTCCTTGTCTAAAAATAAAATATATCTAATTTCGCTAATAGTGAATTTACTGATTAAAAGTGCCGAAAAAAGGAATGCAAGTTTTTTTGAGCGGGTTAGGTTGATTTTTGTATCTATCAACGCAAGCGCAGACAATGGAAAAAAAGCCGACATCGGACACAATACTCGTTCTGGAAGCTTTCTGTAAGTAATGAAGTAAATGACGATGATGGCGAAGTACAAAAAGAAAAATAACCAGGAGGTCAGTTGAGAAAAAAGAGCACACCATATAAGAGATAGACCTAGGCAAATGATAACCATTTGACTGGATTGCAAACTTTTTAAAAGCTGCCTAATCATCACCGGGAAAGATATAGTTGGCTGGTTTAGCTCATTTTCTAGTTTCAAAAGAGATTCATCTGAAATCACGCTCTCGGGAAATAACCAGCTTCGAACCATATCCCAATCGGTCTGAGTAATTCCAGTTCTTTTAAATACTTCTCCTGAGTTGTTGGCATCTTTAAGGGTTCTTCCGTAATCCAAGATGAATGCGAGCGTTTTTTGAGCAGCTCCAGAAGATTGCCAATCCAGATTTTTTGCGTAGTAAGAATTATGATAACCCCTCGTGGCAAGCGCTAAAAATACCCCTGTGAACATAATCATTAGGTCCGCAGAATAATTGTGTGTACGGATTTTTTTAAAAAGGTGAACAGTTAACAGGGGCGTAAGAAGGATTAAGGAGAGTAGGAATGCTTCGAACCTCAGTAAAGAGGTACAAAAAATACCGAACGAACTCAAGATGACGCAAATCGTTCTTTTCCGAGATTGCAAAAATGTTTCAGCAAAAATAAACAGAATACCACTTGTAAGGCCGAGAAGAATTGCGGTTTTCGTAAAAGTAATTGAAAAGAAATAATTGGAATAAAGGTAGAAAAGAAAGATAAAATTAATCAGTGTTTTAGGAAAAAAATGATTACTTAGAAAAGTAATTAGAATAGATTGCCAAAGAGATAAAAAGGTGAGGCCTAAAACAGCTATCGAGTACCAAAATGTACCAGGATATAGTTCTCCGAGGAATTTAATCAGCTTGCCCAAAAGTATATTTACAAAGACTATAAATTCGCTCCCAGTGTTTGTCCACACAACTCCGGCACCAATCATCGCCATAGCTGGATCGTCATTCACATGCCAAGATGGGTGAAAAAGAGAGTAATAGATCCCAACAAAACCTAATGACAACGCAAAGGAAGTTGAGAACGGTCGCGTTTTTATTTCTGTTTTTAGGGCGAAGGGTTTAATTTGGAGCATTTTGTTCTAGTGTTCCTCTTCCCTAGGTACTTACCGTGAGCTCAAGCTTTTTTCTGCCAATCTTTATGAAGATAGAATCTCATTGGGATTATTGGTTACGGATAGAGAGGGATAAGCTCTCGAAACCAAATCTAATCTCTCTTTTCTAAAGTCAGCAACCGATAAAACCTGACAGTCTTTGATCAATGCAAAATTTCTTAAAAGATTGGGTCCCCAATAACCGTAGCCAATGATGCCTATATTCATGTTAAATCTCTTAATTTAAACTTAATGAATTGTTTTCGAGCCACGAAAGTGGCTGATAAGATATGTTTAATTTTATCACAAGTAGAGCTGTTAAATACTTGTTTAAAATTAAGTAATAATCAAACTTATGACGCGTTTTGCTAGCAAGCGAAAAATTGCTTCAGCTATTTTTAAACCATAAAAAAACA
>VGSE01000143.1 GCA_016875135.1 Deltaproteobacteria bacterium | reverse complement strand
CTACTCCCATTCTATTGTAGCAGGAGGTTTGGACGAGACATCATAAACAACACGATTAATCCCCGGAACTTCATTGATAATTCGATTGGCAATTCTTCCTAAGGCGTTTTTTTCGAATCCATACCAATCGGCGGTCATCCCATCTCGACTTGTCACAGCTCGTAAAGAAACAACCGATTCATAAGTTCTCGCATCTCCCATCACTCCCACGGTCTGAACGGGAAGCAGAACAGCAAAAGCCTGCCAAATCTCCTGATATAGGCTTTTATTTTTTAACTCTTCGATAAAGATCGCATCCGCTTCACGCAAGAGATCTAAACGATCCAAAGTAATATTACCTAGTATCCTGACCGCTAACCCAGGACCGGGAAAAGGATGTCGTTCAAGCACTTGAGACGGGATTCCCAATTGTCTGCCCAACACTCGAACCTCATCTTTAAACAACTCCCTAAAGGGTTCGATTAGCTCGAGCTTCATATTTTTGGGTAATCCGCCCACATTGTGGTGAGTCTTGATAGTGTGGCTAGGCCCTCTGACCGAAACACTCTCGATCACATCGGGATATAAAGTGCCCTGAGCTAAAAACTTTGCCTGTTTGATTTTTTTGCACTCTTTCTCAAAAACCTCGATAAAGGTCTTACCAATGATCTTTCGTTTTTTCTCAGGATCGGAAACACCTTTGAGTTTTTTTAAAAAAAGGTGGCTGGCATCAACGACTTTAAGATTTACCCCCTCTTTTTTTAAAAATTTCTCCACTTCTTGTGCTTCATTTTTTCTTAACAATCCATTATCGATAAGAATCGGATGAAATCTTTTTCCTAAAACTTTCCCCAAAAAAACAGCGAGAACCGTGGAATCAACTCCTCCACTGACTCCTCCGACCACTTGGGCATTACCCACACGATCCAAAATTTGGTTCTGGTGAGTTTCTAGAAACTTCTCCATTTTCCAGTTGGGGGTTAGTCCAGCAATTTCAAATAAAAAGTTGGAAAGAACTTTTTCACCTATAGGTGTGTGGGCCACTTCCGGATGAAACTGTATCGCATGGAGATTTTCATACTGAAAAGCGACGACACATTTCTGACTTTGTGCAGTGATTTTCCCTTTGGAGGGAATAGCCCCAACACTGTCTCCATGACTCATCCATACCGGCAACTTTTCACCTTTTTTAAATCCTTTAAAAAGGCCCGAATTTTCGAGCACTTCAATTTCACAGGCTCCATATTCTCTGGCCTTTCCGCTTTCAAGCTTTCCGGCCTTTAGAAAAGATATCAACTGCATTCCATAACAGATACCCAATACGGGAAGATTCCAATTCAATAAAGTTTGGCCAATTTTAGGAGCTGTTCTGGTTTTTACGCTCGCAGGACCACCGGAAAGAATAATCGCTTTAGGATTTTTGGCTTTAAGTTTTTGCAGATCTAGCGAAAAAGGCTCAATTTCACAATAAACTCCCAGGGACCGCACAGCTCGAGCAATGAGTTGAGTAAACTGCGAACCAAAATCTAAGATGACAACCGAAACTTCCGATCCTCTCTCCATGTGCACCTTTTTAATCATTGGGGCGATAATTAGGTGCTTCTTTGGTGACATAGACGTCATGAACATGGGACTCTTTTAAGCCCTGCGGAGAGATTCTGACAAATTCGGCCTTTTCTCTTAATTCCGAAAGATCCTTACACCCTAAATAACCAAGACCGGCTCGAACCCCTCCCACCAGTTGAAAAACAACTTGAGCCAATTCGCCTCGGTAGGGGACCATTCCCTCAATTCCTTCAGGAACAAGCTCATTTGACTCAACGGTCCCTTGACCGTAGCGATCTCGATTTCCCTCTTTCATCGCTTCAAGAGAGCCCATTCCACGGTAGGTTTTGTAAGTTCTTCCTTGATAAAAAACCATGTCCCCGGGCGCTTCGTCCGTACCCGCAAAAAGGCTACCAATCATAACAACATCAGCTCCGGCTGCTAAAGCTTTCACGATATCTCCGGAATATTTAATCCCGCCATCAGCAATCAAATGACGACCAAACTTTTTAGCCACGGGAGCACAATTTCGAATTGCGGTGAATTGCGGCAAGCCTACTCCTGCAACAACACGGGTCGTACAAATGGAACCGGAACCCATCCCAACTTTAATAGCATCCGCCCCTGCTTCAAAAAGGTGGGTTGCCCCTTGCGCAGTCGCCACATTTCCTGCAATCACAGAAACGGTTTTATAATTTTCTTTTATCCATTTCACAATTTCCAAGACAGCTTTGGAATCCCCGTGGGCTGTATCCACAGCTACAAAATCGACTCCGGCTTTGACTAAAAGCTCAACCCGAGTTTCTGCCTCTTGGCCCACTCCGACCGCCGCCCCACACCTTAATCGTCCTTTAACATCGCGATTAGCCATAGGGTGCTTGATCGTTTTCATCATGTCTTTAATGGTAATAAGCCCTTTTAGTGTGAGGGACTTATCAATGATAGGAAGTTTCTCGATCCGGTGTTTGTGCATTAATTTCACAGCATCTGCCATTGAGATAGACTCTTGACCGGTCACAAGCCGTTCTCCAGAGGTCATCACTTCTTGAATAGGCCTTTTCAAATTCTCTTCAAATCTCAAATCTCGATTAGTTACAATGCCGACAAGTTTTCCCGATTGAGTAATAGGGAAACCCGAAATTCCATGTTTCTTCATTAGCGAGACGGCATCCTGGACCGTCTGAGTAGGTTCAAGCGTAATCGGGTCAAGAATCATCCCGCTTTCGCTCTTTTTCACCTTTTCAACCTCAAAGGCCTGCTTTTCGGGTGATAAATTTCGATGAATGACCCCTGCCCCTCCGTGTCGAGCCATCACTATGGCTGTTTGACTCTCCGTGACTTTGTCCATCGCGGCCGAAATCAGAGGGATTTTGAGCCTAATACCTTGTGTTAGCGATGTTTGGGGATCAACCTGAGTCGGCAAAACTTCCGAGAATCGGGGCACAAGCAGGACGTCGTCAAAAGTAAGACCTTCCTGTAATGAATCAAATGATTTCATTTTTAAAGTGCCCCTTAAACTACTTCTCCTTTAAGCTAACGTCAAGAGACTCTCCCTTGGGAATCGGCGTAAAAAAAGCTATAATGAGACTCTTAACTTTAAAGACTCATTTTTATGGAAAACAAATTTTACCCCTTCGATCGCATCACCCACCGAAACGAGACTCAACATTTAGATATTTCTGTGGTTTTCCCAGTGTTTAATGAGGGAGATATTGTTGAATCTATACTCAGAGATTGGAATCAAGCTCTCATTGAGATGGGATTAGATTATGAGTTGATCGTCATTAATGATGGCTCTTCGGATGGGACAGGTCGGGTTTTAGATAAATTACGCCGAGAAATGCCCCAACTTCGAGTGATTCATCAACTCAATACCGGCCACGGCCAAGCTATTCGTAGGGGTTATTTGATGGCGCGCGGGCAATTCGTACTTCAGTGTGATCTCAATGGACGGTACGAACCAGAAGATTTCTCACGATTATGGGAGTCTAGAGAGCCCCACAAGATGGTTATCGCTCAGCGAACTCATCGTTTAGATAGTTTTTCACGCCGCCTTTTTTCAAAATCTTTAAAACGATTGACTCAATGGATCTGTGGAATTCACCTCCATGATCCTAATGTCCCCTTTCGACTCATGCGAAGAGAACAGCTTTTTTATTTTCTCAATAAACTTCCGCAAGGGTGGCAATCAACTAACCTAGCCCTGTCAGTTTTTATCACCAAAGAGTTCCCTAACCAAATCGTTGAAATCAAAATCCCATTTCGAAAGCGCTCTTTAGGAAAAACATCTACAAGTCTCTACGATCTTTTTAATTTAGGCTGCGAGTATTTTGGAGAACTCTTCCGCCTGAGGAAGCTTTTAAAGCTCAAAGAGACACGCCTAGAATTAACTCAACTCAATCAAGCGCAAATGGAATCATACTGAAACGTTCCTATCCCCTATCTAGAGTTATCTCTTCATAAGCCGACTCAAAGGGTACAAATATATAATTTTAAGCGCACCAATTCGCATAAAATAACTGTGGTCCTACATCTGCTAGCTCGTCGAGTAATCAAACACTTAAATAAAACCCAAAGAAAGCGTCTTTGTTGTCTAAACTTTGTACAGGCTTATAGCCGATACACACGGTTGTTTCCTTTTTTGCAATAGCAATTAAACCGACGAATACCCGCTCCCTTTGAATGGGCTTTTTAAGAGGTTCAAACGGCCATGAAGTTAATTTAAGGCGCCGATTTTATTGGCCGTTTGAGATTGAGTATCCCCGACGATGTTTAAATTACTGTAGGGCCCGAGAATTGCAACGTAAAGGGTTGCACGAGATTTTAAAAAAGTGTTTGAAAGGACTTGGATATGTATCGTTTGTTAGGTTGTTTAGTTGTTTTGTTTTGCGCGAGTGTTTTTGGGGAACATGCCCCCATAGACAGTGCCCAAACTTCAACTCGCCCGACTGCTGAGCGGATTAAGCCAGATTCCCGATGCCGATATCGCGCCGACTTAGATCTTACAGATGAAAAGGCCATTAAAAAAAATAATGTGGAATGTGCGATCGAAATCGAAGTCTTACGGTATACGGTTGCTAGACGACTTAAAATCCCTGCAAGTAAAATAAACACCTCTCCCTATAAAGAAAAAGTGGATGAGAATGTAAAACTCCTTTGGAATCCCGATTGGTCATTTATCATTCGCGAACGAGCACGGCGAATGTCAAGGTATAGTGCCGGTTCCGGTGCAGAACATAATGGATTTATGGGTACGGAGGGGGCGTTTGCTTCGACCTTTAAAGATTCTAAATTCTCTGTTCAGTTAAAATCAGAAAATGCTTGGGGAAATGCATGGCAAGGAAAAGGTGTTGAGGAAATCGCTTATAACCTTGCCGAACAACCTGGAATTGGGTGGAATCATCACCCGGGGCATGCCGAGAATGTTTTCACAGATTGCGATATGATTGGGATTGGAGTTCATATTGACGATAACGGCTATGTAACTTCGTACGCTCAGTTCGCTTCTAAAAAACAAAGTTAAATCTTTGCAATTTAAGATAAAATATACAGGACCTGCCTCTTAAAAAGCCCACTCAAAGGGTGTAGATAATAACATTTTTTACGAGGCCATTGGGAATTCCCCACTCTCCATATTTCCTTCACAATTTACTGTTACAGTTAATTTAGGAGAGACGTCATGAAATCACTTAAAAAGAAAGTAGCAAAGCTGGTTAAAAAGAAAGTACCAAAGCTGGTTAAAAAGAAAGTACCAAAGCTGGTTAAAAAGAAAGTACCAAAGCTGGTTAAAAAGGGCAGAAGCAAATCCTGCGAATATCCCAAATGCAAAGCTACGGCCCAATCTATGGGGTATTGTCGTTTGCACTACCTAGCTAATTGGAAACGGATCAAGCTCAGCAACCAACTTAAAGCCGAAGCGAGGCTAAATCACTTCGTGGATAAGCTTGCAAAGAAATATCCCGACAGCTACATGGAAAAAATCAAAGAAGGGGTAGAAAGCGAAGAACGGTTTCTTGAGATTACAAAAGAGCTAGACATTGACTCTAAAGAGACGATTAAGGAGACCGACTCCGAATTTTTAGAGCGTTTCTTAAGAGCCGTAAAACCTGGTTATTAATCCTATTTGCTACTCAACTAGAAAATAGACCTGGCGCTCTCTAGGGACTCCTTCACTATTTTCCAAGCGAAGAAAATAGGAACCTGCTGTAAGAGGCTCTTGCAAGTTCAATTGAGGATACTCAGTATCAGATAATTTTTGTACAAGGATCTGGTTTTCTCCTTCATATCCGCCAAAATCACTTTTCTGAATCTTATAGAGTGACGCTTCTATCGAATGGAAAATTTCTAGAGGCATGCTATTCATTGGTAAATCTTGAAGCTTTAATACAGGCAAACCAATCCCCAAAGAATTGTCCAATTTCAAAGCCGATTTTGAGATTTCAAAAACCTCAGCACTCTTTGTTCTGTCAGGTAACGGAATCACAGGATCTCCCAATAGCTCCGTCGTAAAATAACTCCAGCGGTTTTTATCCTCCGACATGTTATTCCCATTTTCGAAAACAAAGGCCTGTAAAGCCTTGAGACTGAAATCCCCCACTCTACCGCGACGAGAGAGCCCATACTTTTGAA
>VGSE01000142.1 GCA_016875135.1 Deltaproteobacteria bacterium | reverse complement strand
CTTCATTTGATAATTCACCTCATCGTCAAACGGCCAATAAACTGCGCGCCTTAAACCAACTTCATGGCCGTTTGAACCTCTTAAAAAGCCCACTCAAAGGGTGCAGGTATTAAGCTTTAAATAGCTATAATAATGAGACACAAGACGACAAATACGACACCCCAAGTCACTTTATCCTTGATCGCGAAAAGCACGGGGTCCTCGGAGATTTCTCCTCTAGCCCCTAAAAGCCACAACCTATTAAACCAGTAAAGCAACAAAGGCGTCACTAACCACAAAACCCCGGAATTTCGATAAAGTTTTTGAACCTCCCCTGTACTTAAGTACAAAGCCAAAACGAGTATCGAAACAATTGAGGTTGTAATCCCCATGACAAGAACAGTCATCAAATCTTGATGTTCATAAGCCCTTCTCCCCGATCGACCGGCAACCGATAAGTGAGGCTGTTTTTTTATTTCCGAGAACCGCTTGACCATGGCGAGTCCAGTGAAGAAAAAGATGGAGAAACTCAATAACCACTCAGAAACCGGAGTCATTGAAGCAGCTCCACCGACAAGAACCCGAAGCGCATAAAAGATCGCCAGAAAAACAACATCCAAAGCCAACCATTCCTTAACCCAAAAGGAATAGATGACATTCATTAAAAGATACCCCCCCAAAATCATTAGCATCTGTGAAGGCAAACCCAAGGAAACGACACCCCCTAACACTAAGCAAACTGGAACTAAGGCCATTCCAAGTTTTAAGGGCAAACGGCCAGAGGCCAAAGGTCGATGTTTTTTAGCCTCTTGGACCCTATCTGTTTTTAAATCACAGAGGTCATTAAAAACATAAACGGCCGAAGCCAAAAATGAAAAGGCAAAGAAGCCTCTAAGAGATGCTATCCACGGTAAAATGTCATTAAATCGATGGGCCGAGAATACCGGAATAAAAACTAAGATGTTTTTGACCCATTGATGAACTCTTAGCTGTTTCAAAATTAATCCAAATACCTTTTCAGAATCACAAATGAATTCCACAGGCTTTTGCAAACTTTGGATCTTTTTCATTAAACGCGGGTGAGGATTCACAGCTATAATTTTATGACCATGCTTCCAAACCGGAAAATCACTCTCGCTATCCCCAACATAAGTTACATTATTATTTAAATAATGAGACTCTAAGTATTTCGTCTTGGCTGCGCCCTTAAAATTTTCATGTCGGCTTCCCACTCCTTGATCAAACAATTTTAAATGCCTCATCACTTGATCGACATCCTCTTGCAAGGAAGCAGAGAGCAACAAAGTCGTCTCCCCACGCTGCCGAGCCAGACGAACTTTCTCTAAAACCTCTGCTCTATAGGGAAGCATTGAAAAATCAATCTCAACTTTTGAAAATATCCATTTTTTGAACCGTAATTTTCCCAGAAGGAGAAACCAAGGAATTTGAAATAGCCTTAGAGGAGAAAGTCGACAGAGAAGCAAAAGTCGCTCGTAAAGCAGATCGGTCTGGATAAGGGTTTCATCCAGATCAACTGCAAAAACACCCCTTGGCTCTGGGTTGGGAAAAGAACCTTGCACTTGTTACCTCGGCTGTGCGGAATACTTTGATTGGAAAGACTCTAGGGTCTCAGTACTATTTTAGAGGAGCTGACAAACTAATCAATAAAGTCTTTTGACTTGATGAGTTAACGCCGGCTTTTATTATTCTTCAGGCTTGATTTCCATTAACAGGGCGCCGGTTTCGACCGCTTGCCCCTCTTGAGCCATGACGCTAAGGACCGAACCCGAAATACTGGCCCTAAGTTCATTTTCCATTTTCATGGCTTCCATCACCGCGACCGGATCTCCTTTTTCTACTTTATCTCCAACCTTCTTAATCACTTTAACAATTTTTCCAGGCATTTTGGCGTAAACAATATTTTCTTGCTCAAGCTCCGTCCCTCTCAATAAACCAACAATTCTACGGTATTCACTCTCAACCGAAAACGAAAGGTTACCTTTAGCTCTTGAGACAACATAGTCGGATTTGTTACCGACTACATTGGCATTGAAAACCGACTCCGTATCTAAAAAAGTACAGTCATTACCATAAAAAGTAAGATCAACAGCTCGCTCAGGTTCATTTCCAAAAGTGACTTGCAACTGCTGATTTTTTGACTCAACTCTAACGCGATATTCTTTATCTCGATAACGAATGTAAAATAACATCAGCGCATCCCTTCTTCTCGGCCCAGCGCTTTCCAACGAGAGCTCTCATCATTTTCTTTCGCCCCTTTGTACTCTTTAGAATAAGCCGATACTGCAGCGGCAATCAGAGCCATTCGCAACTCAGACTCGTTGGGAGTACTCTCTTGATAGTTAAAGTCTTCACCTATCAATCGAGTTGTGTAATTACCACTTAAAAACTTGGGGTTATCTAAAATTTGAAGGTGCAGGGGGACATTAGTTTTGATCCCGTTCAAGGTTGTATCATTTAAAGCGGCTTTACCTCGCTGAATAGCTTCATTTCGATGCCGTCCCCAAACCGAAATCTTTGCAATCATCGAATCATAGAAAACGGGGATATCGTAGCCTCGGTAAACATGAGAATCCACCCTAACTCCGACGCCTGTAGGGAACTGCACTCCGGTCACTTTACCGGCTTGAGGTAAAAACTTCTCTGGATCCTCTGCATTAATACGAAACTCAATACTATGGCCTCGACGTTCAACTTGATCCTGAGAGAAGGACAACTTCTCACCAAAAGCGACTCGCAACTGCTCCTTAACAAGATCAATTCCAGTCACCCACTCAGTTACAGGATGCTCCACCTGCAGACGAGTGTTCATTTCCATAAAATAAAAATTCTCTTTATCATCCATCAGAAACTCAATAGTTCCTGCATTGAAGTAACCAATCTCTCTTGTTGCTTTCACTGCGGCTTCACAAAGCTTTAATCGCGTTGCTTCAGTCAAAAAGGGGCTAGTACACTCCTCAATCACTTTTTGATGTCGTCGCTGAACCGAACACTCGCGTTCAAAAAGATGGCAAACATTTCCGTGAGTATCTGCAATCACTTGAACTTCAATGTGATGTGGGGAGGAAACATACCGTTCTAAATACAAGCGCCCATCTCCGAAGGCTTTAGAGGCTTCCGAAAAAGCACGCTGAAAGAGGTTTAAAAACTCATCCTCCTTCATCACAAGTCGCATCCCCCGGCCTCCGCCACCAGCGAGTGCTTTAATCATCAAGGGAAATCCAATCTCTTTGGCTTTGGTAAAAGCTTCATTTGCATCGGTCAAGCCATCTTTAGTTCCCGGGACAAGAGGCAGACCTCCCAGACTGGCCATAGTACGGCGAGCCTCTACTTTGTCTCCCATTGTTTTGATAGCTTTAGGTGAAGGGCCGACAAAAATCAAACCGGCATCTGTCACAGTTTGAGCAAAAATTTCTTTCTCGGAGAGAAAACCGTAGCCGGGATGAATGGCGTCCGCTTTTAAGGATTTGGCCGCTTTCATGACCGATTCAATGTTGAGATAACTCTGTATCGAAGGCCCTTCACCGACACAGACGGCAGCATCCGCTTTGGACACATGGGCCGAAGTTCTGTCGGCAGTTGAATAAATCGCTAGGGGAATGTGTCCAGACTCTCGAATGGCCCGAATTACTCGACAAGCAATTTCCCCTCGGTTAGCGACTAAAATTCTTCTCGGTTTCGTAGTTTTAACAATCACAGTGGAATATTCCCATGTTTTTTGTGAGGCATTTTATCTCTCTTATTTTTTAACATCTCTAAAGCCTGAATGAGTTTAGGTCTGGTCATCTCTGGAAAAATAATTTCGTCGACGAAGCCTAACTCAGCAGCTTTATAAGGGGTTGCAAAAGTGTCCTCATAATCTTGCACAAGTTTTTTTCTTTCAGCGTCGACGTCTGATGATTTTTGCAATTCCCCCCGAAAAACAATGGCAACAGCCCCCTCGGGCCCCATCACTGCAATTTCAGCTGAAGGATAAGTAAAATTGATATCAGATCGCAGGTGTTTGGAAGCCATCACGCAGTAAGCCCCACCATAAGCTTTTCGAGTGATCACTGTGATTTTTGGAACGGTGGCTTCGGCATAGGCATAAAGTAACTTGGCTCCATGCTTGATAATACCGCCATATTCCTGTTCTGTTCCGGGTAAAAATCCTGGAACATCAACAAAGGTTACAATGGGAATATTGAAGGCATCACAAAACCGAACAAAACGAGCCGCTTTTAAAGATGCGTTATTATCAAGACATCCCGCCAAAAACTTAGGTTGGTTAGCAACAATTCCAACACTTCTTCCCTTAAGACTTGCAAACCCGATGACAATATTTTGAGCAAAATCCTTCTGAACCTCAAAGAAATAATTATCGTCAACGACGGCTTCGATAATTTCTTTGATGTCGTAAGCCTGCTTAGAGTTTTCAGGAATAATCGTTCTAAGTTTAGATTCTTTTCTTTCGGCCGGATCGCTTGTTTTGATTAAAGGCACATCATCTAAGTTGTTCGAAGGCAAATAACTGAGAAGTTCTCGAATTAATAAAAGACAGCTCTTTTCATCATCACTGGCAAAGTGACAAACGCCACTTCTTGTACTGTGAGTCACTGCTCCGCCAAGTTCCTCCATCGTCACTTCTTCATGGGTCACAGTTTTAATTACATCAGGACCCGTCAAAAACATGTAGCTCGATTTCTTGACCATGAAGATGAAATCGGTAATCCCAGGACTATAAACCGCCCCGCCTGCGCAAGGACCCATGATGCAAGAAATTTGAGGGATAACTCCCGAGGCCATGGTGTTTCGATAAAAAATTTCGGCATAACCGCCTAACGATTCGACCCCTTCTTGAATTCTAGCTCCACCTGAGTCATTCAGACCGATCACAGGTTTGCCATTTTTCAAGGCAAGGTCCAAGAGCTTACAAATCTTTCTCGATTGAGTTCCAGAAAGCGAGCCCCCAAAAACGGTAAAGTCCTGAGCATAAACATAAACATGCCGACCGGAAATGGTTCCATAACCGGTAATGACCCCATCCCCGAGAATCTTTTTATTCTCCATTCCGAAATCGGTGCATCGGTGAGTCACGAACTTATCTAACTCGACAAAACTCCCTTCATCTAGAAGAAATAGGATTCGCTCACGGGCCGTCATTTTCCCGCGATCATGTTGCTGTTGAATTCGATCGGCGCCACCGGCCAATTCAGCTTCTACGTTTTTTTTCTGTAAGAGTTGATATTTTTCATCGAGTTTCATAGGCTCTGAATCGAACCACTGAGCCTAGGTGAAGTCAAGATAGGAGAGGGTCTAAGTTAAAAGAAAAACAGGTGATAATATGCTGAGTCAATCAAAAAATCCCCTTACCACCGCTCCGACTTAACCGACTCTCGATAATTAAAGGGTTCTAAACGTTTTATCCATTGCAAATAAATCCGGCGAGCCGATTCGTTGGTTTCAAATCGCTGGTAAAAAAGCGATCTAACTTCGTTCGGATTTAAACGCATATCCACGACGGCCTGATAAATAGCATTTCCCAAAAGGTGGCCTAATATTTTGGCTGTTTTGTAGTATAGGATATTTCGCTTAGAGGAACAGGGTAACAATAACGGACTGGTCTTTTGATAAACATCTTCCCGTTCCCAATCTAAATGAATCAAAGCCAATTGGGCACTCTGCCAATTCTCATCTTTATCATTTCGTTGTGTTCGGGCAAGTTGCTTGCGTAGATCTAGCCTTCCGCTGCACTTTCGCTTGGGATTAATTACTTTGGCGCCTAGAAATCCCAAAGCCTCAACCCAAAGAAACCGATAAAAATCCCGATGAGGGTTCTCAAAAAAATCTCTAAAACCGCTCAATGAAGCATGAAGAAAAATACTCGATTGAGCTGCGACATGGTTCAAACTCAATGAGTTGAGAAAAATAATATTTTTACCAGGAATGAAATGGCTTTTAAATACTTTGGCGTATTTACAGTTTAAAGGTTGTTTCTTTAGGAGCTCTAAATCCAAAGGACCTAAGATCTGAAAATTATCCAATCTTGGAACCTCCATCCCTAAGAACTTTCCAACCATATCAGTCAAATCTTGGACCTCATGAGAGTAGTCGATTTCATCAAAGGCTTGAGCTGCCGCAGTCAGTGGAGACAAACTTCCGGCTTCAGCGACAAGTTCGGTCCAGTTGAGATGGCTTTTTAATTTCACCCAAGGTGGAGTATTCATCACACAAAAAACGGAGGGCTCCAATTGAACGACATCGACGAAGCTTTCAATTCCCTGCTC
>VGSE01000141.1 GCA_016875135.1 Deltaproteobacteria bacterium | reverse complement strand
GGCTTGCAGTTTGCTCCTCGCAGAAAATGGGTGACCACCTTGTGTTACCCGACCAGGGAAGTTTGATGATGAAGCGTTGGGGTTCATATTTTCTTATCGCAGTTTCACTCTGTTCTTGTGGCCTTTTTAACAAAAGCGAATACAGTGGAATTAAATTTGACTCGAGTGTCCCCGACAACCAAAAACAACTGCTCATCGGAGATCTTCAGACCATTGATAGTCTTACCTTTAGTGACGTTACCCAGGATGACCTAAACAAAATCGGTCTTGCAAGCCTATCACCCGATTCACTAACTCAATTTTTACTTGCCCGAGTAAAATATATCGTTGGTGAAGGGTATGACTCAAGCAAGCAAAAAATAGTCGTTTCAAACAATTTTTACTACTATCCGACCAAGTGGGCATCTACGGACGCTTTCTTCGATCGGGTGGTAACCGTCATGAGCAACACCGGGGGCGCTGTTTATCTGAGCGGGAAAGAAAACAATACACTCTACTCGCTTAAAGTTGACGGCGATGAGGTCCTAGTCAACTCTCCTCGAGTGGGTGTAATTAAAATTGGCGCGGGCCTTTTTTCGAACTCTAGATCCAAAAGTTTTCCCAGCGACTCGTTAGCTACAAGGCTCATTCGCCTTGGAACCCTTTTTCATGAGTCTCGGCACAGCGATGGGAACGGGAGCAATGCAGCCTTCCCACACGCCCAATGCACGTCTGGTGACTTTTCTGGACATTATGCTTGTGAAGCCAATCTCAATGGCCCATACAATCTTGAGGCTATGTTGTTAAAACATTTTTATCGAAGCTGTTATGGTTGTTCTGAATCAGAACTCTCAGCTATTCAAGTTTCTGCTGCGGACGCTGCCAGCCGCTTACAGTACGGTGCTAGATTTCAAGATCCCCAACCAGAGTACGTTAAATGAAGAAGATTATTCTTTTTACATCAAGTGTGTTGATTGTTGTAGGTTTGACATTTTGGAAAGCCACCCCACACTTAAATCCCCCCCCAAAAAAACCACAGCAATCTCCACTAGCTTTTCCCAACGCTGTCATACCGAATCTTATGGGAGTTAAAAATAAAAACACTGCTCGGCTCACCACCCCTCAAGCCCCTAATTCAACCGAAGAAGTTCGTGTTTTTAGAAGTTACCTGGAAAATTCCTATATCCAGCTCCCCTCAATAACTTCGCTAAGACTAAATCGAGACGGAGATTTTCATCATGTATCCCCTTCAGTTTTGCAGACAAGCGAGGTTTTCGGAGAAATTAGTGATCGGTTGAAAACCAGTCCTAATCTTATCAAAGAAGCGCTGCGATTTTACAGAGCTTGTGCTCTAAATGAACAGTTGGTAACTTCCATCAGAGCCGTGTGCACTCGAAACTTAAAGGATTGGTCTAAGATTGCAAGGATAGACATTTCAAAAATAGAAATTCCAGAGAGCATTGAGAAAATTGCAGACGTTATTCCATCTCGAAACTAAAAACTTATTTTTTTATCCCTCGTAAATAAATACAGGAGAGTTTGTTAGTCGAATGTAACTTTTTGGAGAGGTCTGCCTTACTAAAAACTCGGACAGAACAGAAACTCTTCTTTCAAATCCTATCGGTTGGTAAGAGTACCGATAATATCCCCTCAGAAACTCACAGCTGTTAGGCATCTGTAAAGCATTTGCAGATTGAATTTTAACATCACACTCTTCGGTCTCGATAACCTCAATTTTAGCCTGACTAACAGAGGGGTGCCCTTTGGCTGGATTAAAAATAATGGACTGGGATCTAAAATCAATTCTTGGAGTCCACGGCTTTGAAGCCAAAAGGTTTAAAGGAAAGCCTACTAAAACTAAAGCTAAAATTTTGTTGCCCATAGGATCGGGCTAACATTGAGTTGTCCTTTAAGTCAAATGCAGGGTATCAAGGACACCGCTCCCAGAGCAGAGAAGCGGTCTGTCTCATGCCTTGAGCCACATATGGACCGACGCTTAAGGTAAGTTTGTTGTCGAAAAAATGAAACCTTCGCTTTTGAACAGTTCCGATCCAATTGGGGAAAAGACTCATTTCGACGTAATGCCAAACCTCCTCTCCGTGGAGCGCATATCTTCCTGCATAATGAAGATATCCCTCCATCGCTAGAGCTTTTTCCTCCTGGGTTCCGGAAAACAATTCTTTCGTTTTAAACATCGTCCGGTCCGTTTGCATCAAAGCCCCGGACATGTATCCCTCTGAAGAGTAAACCAAAAGCCCTTTCGCCGTATCACCAAGGGGATAAACTACAGTACCATCCTCGAGCTCATGATGGCATTTGAGCAGTCGCCAGGTTCCTACAAATTTTTGTTTTATGTTATCCATGAAAGGATGCAGAAATAAGAAGTGCCCAGGGACGGAATCGAACCGCCGACACGAGGATTTTCAATCCTCTGCTCTACCGACTGAGCTACCTGGGCACTGATTGAAATTTGGAAACTACTCGCGCCCAGGCTGGTGGTCAAGAGACGTTCTTATGAAACCAATCTAAAAACCTTTCTACGGCCCTGGCTCTATGACTCACGCAATCCTTCTCTTTTGAATCTGCTTCCCCCAAAGTCTTTCCGAGGTCTTTGGAGTAAAAAATGGGGTCATATCCAAACCCCCGCGTTCCAACCGCACTATGGGCGATATAACCCTCTGTAGTTCCTTCAAAAAATTGGGGGTCGTTCTTTCCATCATAGTAACAAAGAACACACCGAAACCTGGCGACACGCTCAGTCGGACTAAATGGGGTCAACTTTTGAAAAAGATGGTTCCAACGCTCGGGCCAGCTCAAATCTTCTCCGCCAAAAGTCGCTGAATTTACACCAGGGGCCCCACCCAACGCATCAACTTCAATTCCAGAGTCATCCGCCAAAACAGGCCTAGCAAAAGCTTCATAGTATCCCCGCGCTTTTTTCAGCGCATTTTCGCGGTAGGTCTTTCCATCTTCTAAAACAACAGCGGTATTGTGCGGGAGTGGTTCACAAAGGAATGTCGAGGCTAAAAGACTTTGAAACTCTCTAAATTTACCTTGATTTGAAGTTGCAATCAGTAATCGATTCAAGCTTCTAAAACCCTCTTCTGAATCTCAACTAACTCTTGGACGCCCTGTTTACCCAAAAGTATTAAATTTTGCATTGCTTCATCATCAAACGGAACCCCTTCTGCCGTCCCCTGAACTTCAATGAATCTTCCGGAAGCGGTTCTAACAATATTCATGTCGACTTCTGCATCTTTATCTTCCTCATAATTGAGATCTAAACAAGGGACACCCTTAACAATACCAACCGATACGGCTGCCACTGCGGTCTTTACCAGCGGGACTAAACTCGGCGACTTTACTTGAAGCTTTTTGATTGCGAGTACAACCGCCACATAGGCTCCCGTAATAGATGCGGTTCGAGTGCCTCCGTCAGCATCAACAACATCGCAATCCACAAGAATGGATCTGTCGCCTAGCTGGCTTAAATCAACACACATTCTTAGAGATCTTCCAATCAACCTCTGAATTTCATGGGTTCTACCACCTATTTTTTGTCTCTCTCGCTGAATACGTTGACTGCTACTTGCTGGGAGCATGGAATACTCGGCGGTTAACCACCCCTTTCCCGAACCTTTAAGAAAAGAAGGGACCGTCTCTTCAATCATCGCACTACAAATTACTTTGGTTCCACCCACTTCAATCAAACAAGAACCGGTCGCATGAGATAAATAATTTGGTGTAATTTTAACAGGTCTTAATTGGTTAGGCGCTCGTCCGTCGGTTCGAATCATATCACTTACTTTCTTTTTATTTGAGTATACTCGACTATTCCCGAGCTTATAGCATTAGCGATACTTTTTAGATAGCGGTCGTTTGAGAGATTTTTTGCCTCTTCGTAATTAGTCACATATCCAATCTCGACTAAAACGGCAGGCATATTAGTTCCATGAAGTACGGTGAACGGAGCTTGCCTTACCGCTCGACCGTTGGAATTAATCCTTCGAGAAACAGCAGAAAACATTGATTCAGCCAACTGACTACTTTCGGCTACATGATACTGTTTAGTAGCATCAGACAATATGGAAATAATTTGGGCGCTGACAGGCGTTGGTGGTGCTTGATTCTCTAAACGGGCCAACTTACTTGCTTCTTCATCTGTAGCCTCGGGACTCAAAAAATAAACCTCAAAACCCTTGGCCTTAGAAGCCGGCGACGAGTTTGCGTGTACACTCACAAAAAGATCGGCGCCCCAAACATTTGCTAGTTTTGCTCGTTCTCTTAAAGGAATAAACGCATCTCCTTCTCGGCTCAATTTAATCTCAAGAAGGATCCCTTGCATTTTAGAATATCTTTCCAACTCTCTCTTAATCATTTTTGAGACTTTAAGACAAATTTCTTTCTCCATGACGCCAAAAAAGCCTTGAGCTCCGATGTCTTTGCCTCCATGGCCCGGATCTATCACGACTCTTATTCTCTTTTCGTTTGAATTTGCTTCAAGAGAAGGCTCCTTTTCAGGCTTTGACACTCCTTCTGCCCTTGGCCTCTCGCCCCCTCCTAAATTGACTCCAAAATTCAAACTCTGTTTCGTTGCGCTAGGATCCTGAGGAATCCTTCCTTCGATAGCTTCTATTACAAATGCATCCTCCACACTGCTTCTCGAGAGCAACTTTGTTTTTGATTCTGCGATGCTGGATAAAATCCCAAAACTTAAGAGAATTTGCACAGCAACAAGGGTTTTATAATTTTTCATGTTACACTTAAGGGGTCTTTTCACACTTCTCTAAAACCGAAATCCCAAATCAAGGTGACACAAAGTGCAGCTAGCTCTTATCAGCCTACTTTTTCTTTACAGTATTTTACTGCAGGGATTAACTACGGTCTCAGGGAGAAATGAGGTTCCAAAATACAATATTAACACACCCCTGAGAGTCCTACTAGACAAGGATCTAACAGAAATAAAAATCAAATCTGTTCTCAACACACTATTCATCAAAGAAGATGGAGCCAATCGATGGACGCGCTTTCCTGGAATCGTAACCATAAAGCTTTCGCGTAGCGCTCAACGCATCCTAGTCAACCAAACTCCCTTTGAAAGTTCGGCTATTTACCTAAGAGGCGGATTTCAACACACCGACCCAGTCCAATATGAGAATAATTTTTATCGCGGAGCTTTAAAAATAACGAAGACAAAAAAAGGTCTTCTTATGACCAATATCATCCCCGTCGAAGAATACCTAATCGGAATGATTGCTGGCGAAATGAGTCCTTTTTGGGAAATGGAAGCCTTAAAAGCACAAGTGGTTGCTGCCAGAACTTATGCCGTGTACATGATTACCCACCCGAAACATCCCCTTTATGACTTAGAAAAAGGGACAAGCGATCAGGTATACCCAGGAGCACAAAGTGAGGCTGAAACAATAAAAAGGGCGGTTAAAACAACTCAAGGACAACTTCTAACTCTAAATCAAAATCCGGTTAAACCTTATTATCACTCTCGTTGCGGGGGCAATACCGAGTCTGCAAATTTTGTTTGGAAAGAAAGCAAAGCCTCGAATGCTTCGAGCGTGCCTTGTCCCTTTTGTAAAAAATTTCCTTACAACTGGAAAAAGCGATTAAAGACTCACGAGTTTTTAGGCCTGCTTAAACTCCCTTTTGAATCCTTAAAACCTTTCAAAGTTGCTTTAGTAAATCGAAGCCCTTCGGGAAGAGTTAAGGAGATAGCTGTTGAAACTGACTCTCAAAAACATCTCATCAACTCCGATGAACTCCGACAATTATTAGGTTACGCTCACGTAAAAAGCACACGCTTTGACATTAAAATCGAGGATGATCAGGTGACCTTTGAAGGCGTGGGATCCGGACACGGCGTCGGCATGTGCCAATGGGGAGCCCAATTTCTAGCTAAAAAAGGTAAAACCTATCAAGAAATTTTATCCCACTATTATCCCAATTATCACGTGAGACAGCCTGTTGTTAGTTTAAACCCTTAAATTTTCCTGGAGATTTATCCGGTCTACCATTATCTTGCCGCCCATGAAGCTTTCAGATTTTAGTTTTGAGTTGCCTGAGGAACTTATTGCCAAGTTTCCAGCATCCCCAAGAGATCACTCCAAACTTTTGGTTGTCGAACGAACGACTCAAAAAATAAAACATCGGTCGTTTTATGAATTGCCAGAAATACTAAGAACAAACGATTTGTTGGTTGTGAATAACACTAAAGTCATCCCTGCCCGACTGTTTGGGGAAGATACACCAGGAAAACCCTTTGAAATCTTTTTGC
>VGSE01000140.1 GCA_016875135.1 Deltaproteobacteria bacterium | reverse complement strand
CGGGGGAGGATTTGGTTATTGTTAATGTCTCTATGGGGCGAGGACATCGGGTTGGAAACGACGAAGGAACTCTAATCCACGCAGACACTGGTGGGACCTATCTCCATGCCCTAGTTACACTGAATGGGCCGACCACGGTAGCATTTCCCAGCAACTCGGAACTTGGAAATCATCGATTGATTTCAGTGGATTCTAAAACCGGACAGATGAAAGTGAGAAAAATTGATAGAAATAGTGAGGTTCAGCCCGCTGTTTTCACGATTGAAACGGGAGGCCAAACGCTTCTCGGAGAAACTTTGGTTTTTGGTGGAGCGGATTACGCGGTGGCTAAACCTGGACGAGTTGCTATACAACATGCTTCTCCACCCACATCTGATCTCGATCGATTGACACTATTTATTTCTCTTGAACCTCGGAAGTAATTCTTTGTGCACATGCAGGTGTCCAAAATTTAATTTAAGAAGTGCGCTACAAATTAAGTGCGAGAAGTTTTCATACCTCTATAAGTCTTTGTAATTTAGAAAAAATATATCGGACCAGCCTCTTAAAAAGCCCACTTAAAGGGAGCAGGTATGTAGTTTAAAGGACTCTCAAAACCCTATTTGGTCCCCTTTTTTTCACAAATGAAGTAAGTTAATGTGCCATGTGGTTAGATCAAAAAGCTGAAACTGTTCTGTTTCTAGGGTTGGATATTGGTTCCACGACTACCCGCTTATTAATCATGGAAGCGGAAATAAGCCCACCGGTTCAAGGTCGCCAAACGGACTTGCGTCATTTTAAGATCATCTATCAATCTCCGGTTGTTTTTACCCCTTTCCAAGATGAAATGATCGATGAAACGGAAATATCTTGCCTTGTGAAGCAGTGGCTTAAGGACAGTTCTCTTCATAGGGAAATCACTTCGGCAAGTGTGATTGTGACCGGACTAGCCTCTCGCAAAGAGAATGCTCAAAAGATCAAAAGTATTTTAGAAACTATCGTTCAACCGGTGATGGTGGCAAGCCTTGAGGATCCCAATCTTGAATCGTGGATGGCATATCTTGGAAGTTGTTCTGAGATTAAATACAAATATCCTGAGCAGTTATTTTTGAATGTTGATATCGGAGGCGGTACTTCAAATTTCGCTTTGGGTTTAGGGGATAAGGTCTGCCATTTGGGCTGCTATTTTATAGGGACTCGTCATTGGGTTTTTGCCCCGGATTCTTTCCGACTCATCTCGATGAGTGATATAGGGAAAAAAATTCTTCAGGTGCTTGGTGTTCCTAAGTCTTTAGGGGACTATCTGGGAGAAAAGGAAGTTTCTCTACTGACTCAGGCTTTGGTTTCTAGCTTAGAATCCATAGTTCTTGGAAAGGGGGATGATCTGTTATTGAGCCGGATTGCTGAACTGACGCAGATCCCCTATCTTGTCGGAAAAACCGCAAGTCGTTTACTTTTTTCAGGTGGAGTGGGTGAACTCATCTATGCTGAGGATCGATGGAAATCGAGAACGCCTTTTGGTGATCTCGGGTTAGAGCTAGCTAGAGCGCTCAGAAACTCTCCTGTTTTTTTTGACGATATTAAGAGTTACAGGCCCAGTAATGGGGGGAGAGCCACTGTTTTTGGGCTTACCACGCGGCAAATTCATTTTGCCGGAAATACAGTATTCTTGCCTCGCCCCGAACTCCTGCCTTTGATCGCGGTACCCATTTTAGGGGATTTAAGTTATCAAAACTTGGCTCAAGACTGGGAAAGGATTTTGCCTTTGTTGAGTTCAACTCAATCATCCTTGGCTATTCGGATCCATCCCCCAACAAAAGGATTAAGTCTACGTCAAATGGCTCAAGATTTAAAAGTACGGTTTTTAGAAATCGACAGAGAACAAAAACGACCTGTCCTCCTGCTTTTTGAAAGGGATGTTGCTAAAGTTTTCGGAAATTATCTGACCCATTGGGGAAAAGAAAAGTTAAATATTGTGGCCGTAGACCAACTTCAAACAGCTAAGGCTAGCTTTGTTAGTTTAGGAGAGCCAATCAACGATTCGATTCCTGTTTCTCTTTATGGATTAAGGTGAAAAATGCGACTCATATCTTTAGACCAAATTGATGTTCCAACTCCAACGCCCGAATCGGTTTATACTCAATCTCTTCTCGGAGAAACGTATACATTTAATGGGTTAAAAACATTATTGGCCCATGCTGATTACAGTAAAGCCGGCGATCGTCATGCGCAATTAACAGCCAAAACGGAAAAAAACCGAGAAGCTGCAAGAACCCTCCTTTCTAATTTAACGCTAGAACATATTTATCAAAACCCTCTGACCGACGGACGCGGGCAGATCGACTCAGTGATGCGGGTGAATTACTCGATTGATATAAATAAATATCAAGAAATAAAACAGTTCACACTGGGGCAACTAAAAAACGTTTTTTTAAAAGAAGACGGAGTTGAGATCCTAAAAATCGGTCGCGGTCTGACGGGTGTGATGGTAGCGGCCGTGACAAAGTTATTAGATGTTCACGAGCTCATTTACATAGCACAAAAAATTGAGTGCCGTTCTCAAGCAAGAACATTACTTGGCGCTCGTGGAACCCTCTCATCTCGACTGCAACCCAACCATCCTTCGGATGATTTGGATGGCATTACCTTTCTCGTTTATTATGGCCTATCTTTGGCCAGTGGAGATGCGTTGTTAGGTGTTAATCCTGCAATCGACTCCGTGGATAATGTCAGTAAGATTCTTTTGCATCTTGATGGGATTCGCAAACGCTTCAACGTACCCACTCAGATTTGCGTTCTTTCCCATATTAAAACCCAATTAGCCTGTCTGGATAAAAAGATACCGGTGGAAATTATGTTTCAAAGCCTCGCTGGGACCGAGAGCGCTTTAACGGCCGAGTTTGACGTTACAGTTTCATTGCTTGATGAGGCCTATGAGAAAATGGCGGCCCTAGGGCCGCTGAAAGATAAGGCTCGTCAGTTTATGTATTTTGAAACGGGTCAGGGTTCGGAATTTACCTATGGGAAACATCATGGGATCGATATGACCACCGCAGAGGCTTTATGTTACGGCCTTGCTCGACGTTACGATCCGTTTATGGTCAATAATGTCACCGGATTTATTGGTCCTGAAACCCACTTAGACAACCAAGAGATGATTCTCTCAAACCTACAGGATCATTTTATGGGGAAGCTGTTAGGGCTGCCGATGGGAATGGCTCCCTGCTTTACATTGCATTCGAATATCACTTTGGAAGGGCAGCAGATGGCAACTCAATTGCTGACGGCGGCAGGTGCCAACTATTACATGGATGTTGGATTAAACACGGATCGAATGCTAGCTTATTTTGATACGAGTTCTCATGACGACCAGACTTTGCGTGAAATTTATAAAAAGCTCCCTACGGCGGAGTTTCACCAATGGGCTATGAAGCTTGGGATTTTAAAAGAGGATGGAAGCCGAGGAGCGCAGTGGGGAAATACGCGTTTGTTTTGCAAGAGCGAAGAGGAATATCAAGAGCTCTTAAAAGCGGTTCCTTTTTTCTTTGGGGTTGAAACGGCCGGCAGTCGTCCGTCTGAAAAGGTCACGCGAGAGGTACGTAGCCATCATTCGATAGCTCGCGAGGCCGTTTATTCGGAAGTGGATGTTGAGCTTTTAAAAAGACTCGATCATTTTATTGAAGTCGAATCCCAAGCGAAAACTCTTCTCCAACATTTGAACTCGCCAAGCCTTGGCGGACTTATCTCTTCTGAAGCAAGAGGAAAAATTAAAGACAGTCACAATCAGGTCAGGGTGGTGGTGGCTGGAGGGCTCAGCGCTGCAGCGGTGAACTATAATATTGAAGAACTTTATCCTGTGCTCAAAGACGGGTTGGTGGCTCATGGTTTAAAACTAGGACAGCCTATTCTGTCAAAGTACGGTCGAGTGAAGTTGGCTGAAGCTATTGCCTCCCAAACTTCTGATGAGCTTATTATTCTTTTGATCGGAGAGCGTCCGGGAGGCGAAGCTGAAGCTTCTCGGAGTCTCTCGGCCTATCTGGCCTTCCAATTGCTTGATGAAAACACAAGAAGGCTCGCTGCTAGTTTCAGCGGTAACGAAGAAATTAAATTCGAGTACTCCGTGATTTCTAATATCTATAGTAAAGGTATCCCTCCCATGGAAGCTGGAAGTGTGATCGTGGAGAAAGTACTTCAGACACTTAAGTTTAAAGCGGCTGGAAACAGGCTTGAAAATGGATAGTAATTTCAAAGGCGAATCCTCAATGGATAGTGGAAAGAAAAGGGAAGTCTGTGCGACGTCATTCGTATTATTTTATACCTGCACCCTTTGAATGGGCCTTTTAAGAGGTTCAAACGGCCATGAAGTTGATTTAAGGCGCGCAAGTTATTGGCCGTTTGACGATGAGGTGAATTATCAAATGAAACTTTAAAGAAAACTTATCAAATCCAGTGTTTCTAGTTAAACTGGCTGTCGAAGACAGTCTTCAAGCTGTAGGCTTAAAGTATTAAGTTGAAATTAAACCAGCAGCTTGAAACAGCGAATTGTGAAGTCGTCCAAAGAGCAGTTCCCTGTGAGCCAGCCCACGGTTCAATACAGAAAATAAAAAGGACAAACTATTCTCTACCACTTCGAATGCCCCAAAGATGGTAATGGCTTGGCAATGAGTTCCAACTGCACGGTCCGTACCACTGAGATAATCGGTCCGATATTATGAGAGGCGAGGGCTACCAGATTTTTTGTATACACTTAAAAATAATGCCACGTTCGATTTCCCGTGCGGAAGGGCTTCTCCCGCTGAAGAGTCGGTGTTGAAGTAAATACAGGGATGAGGTAAAATATGAGCATGTCTTTAATTCGGATTTTATTAGTTCATCTGATTCCTCTGTCTCTCTATGCAGCAGTTTCGAATTACGCACGCAATTGCCAAGAAAAGATCGGGGTTCCTGTACCGGATGTGGATTGTAAGAATCCTGGAGGAAGCCTTGTCGATGTTGGGCAGAGTGCCCAGGGCAAGTGTGAATTTCCTTCCCACGGATTGTCCGGGTGCAATCCAGGAACAAGATTCATTAAGTACACCGATACCTTTGAACGCGGTAACAAAACCGAAACGGTAACGACAATGATAATGTGTCGTAAAACAAATGCGGATATAGAGAGAAAAAACGGAGCGACTGACGATATCTATAGTGATATTGGTGTCATCCAGTACAACGAAACCAAACATGCCACCTGCTGGTTTAGCTCAACGGAGTCAGGGCAAAGCCCAACTGTTCGAAAAGAAGGCAATCGCATGAGTTATCCCTCTCCTTCAACAGAGGCTGTGCCAGGTTTTTGGGAAAACCCTAACAGGCGCCTGAACGGAAGACCAGCACCAAAAACGCAACCTGAAAGTCGATGCATCGAATGTCACGTAAGTGGTGTTTGGCTTCGCTCTCCTTTTGCCATGAGGGTTAGCGAACAACGAGGAAAAGGTTTTCAAAGGACAGGAAGAATAGGGCCATATCAACCAGGAAATGGAAACAACATTCCGGACAACCACCAAAAAATTGCGAAAAGAGGCTTGACGTGCTCTGTTGGAAAAGGCGAATGGAATACCGGGGATGGGAATATGTCACCTCGCCAAGTAAGAATTAATTCTGCGAAATACGACGAAAAGTTTCCTCTTACCCAAGCGCAAAATGGGGAATCTTCGGGATATTGCACGAGTTGCCACTATCTGGGAGTGGGTGGAGGTGGAAGGTATCCGAATAAATTTTGTAACGATTTTCTACCTGAATTTCGTACGGGTCAAACTCAGGACAAGCTACGAACGGGGCTGCATTTCTGGATGCCTCCTGAAGTCTCAAAAGACACTACCCCACAAGAATATCAAAGACAATACGGGCGTGCTTTAGATGCGGCGGCATGGTGTTGTAATAACATTGGCGATCCGGATTTTCGAGATATTTGCTTAAACAACAGATTCACGTCTGGGAACGAACAGGAAGGTCCAGTGCTTGAGAAGTTAAAAAATGACGGGCCCTGTGCTCTATGTCCTGATTGCGTGGCGAATGGTGGCGAACAGCCACCCCTTAGAAGAAGCCATTAATTCTTACGTTTCGGATTAGAAGAAATCTTATTCAATTCTTCAAGCATCACCAAAAGGTATGGCTTTACTTTTGGTAGTCATTTTTCACCAAAAGGTATGGCTTTACTTTTGGTAGTCATTTTTTGAATGGCAGGTCGGCGATCGTTTCAAGGGAAAATTTAATACCTGCACCCTTTGAATGGGCTTTTTAAGAGGTTCAAACGGCCATGAA
>VGSE01000139.1 GCA_016875135.1 Deltaproteobacteria bacterium | reverse complement strand
CTCATCCTTCAAGGGCTCGTTGAAATACTCTTTAAAGCGTTGGCCCCGAGGTCCGTCGTCTCTCTCCACTAGGCAAGTGGCCGCATTGTTTTACGATCCAGCGTGTGCGGATGAATAGCATATCTCTTTCAACTCTGCTACAAAACCTCATCACCGTCCGATAATGTGCGTTCTCAATTAATCGGTCGCTCAGCATTGCCTGTGCGCCTAAGGATGAATTCCGTTATTTCCTGCGTTTTTTTGCTTTCAGTAAACTAAATTGCTTAGCGACAAACGGATATGTGTTTGACAAATAGGATACGTTAGTGCCAACGTATCGTTATCTTGAAATACCATCCGTTCGCTGATTCACAACTACCATTCTTAGAAAGCCTATGTCCTTACTAACCAACCCCGCGATCCTTTTTCTGCGAAACGTCGGTCGCAAAATAGGAGTCAATTCATCGATCGCAAAACTGATTCTCGGGGCTGAATACGAGCATAGCTATAACAAAGCATTGTCTCAACAAATACATTCTGGTGACTGTATTTGGGATATAGGAGCCAACATTGGGCATTACACCGGTCTCTTTGCAAACGCAGTTGGTCCTAACGGACGAATTATCGCATTCGAACCAAGTCCTATCAATTATTTGAAGCTAGAGTCGCAACACTACTCGCTAGACAACGTTGAGTTGCATCAGATGGCTATAGGGGATGTTGACTCACATGTTTGCTTTGGACAGGGTAAAGACGAATTAGGGGCAACTAGTAAAGTCGTTTCCGATTCAGACCTTAAAGTTGAAATGCGTACCGGTAGATCGCTTCTTGAAAACGGTAACCTGCGATTTCCGAATATTATCAAGATTGATGTAGAAGGGTATGAACTCGAAGTGCTCAGGGGATTTGGTAACCTGTTGTCTAACCCAAAACTTCACGCTATCGGGATCGAAGTTCACTTCCAGTTGCTCTCACAACGAAGTAACCCCTCGGCTCCCAAACAAATCGAGAGCATGTTACGAGAGTTTGGATTCGAGTTGCGCTGGGTCGACCCCAGTCATTTGATTGGGACGAGGCTTCCGCAGAAGTAAAAAAACGGTAGGGAAACACGACGAGCAGAATCAAAGCTCACGTGCACTGTTGCTATGATTTTGGGGAGTACAGAGAAGGCCTGCTGTTACTTTTTCCCAAAGGCTCGACTTACGATCCTATGCGGAATGATAGAACGTATGGCGGTTTTTCGAAAGTTGCTCGGTTTTTCGTACAATGCGAAACTTACCTGACTGCTCAGGCCATCAAGATTTCACTTTTCGACTAGCTGCTAAATGGAAAATCGTTCTCTTTGGACGAAGCTTAAAATTAACGGGATCGTACGCTGTCCAGTTTCGTCTCATTTTCATCATTGAAAACACGCTGATTGCGCATGCGGAATAGAGTACGTTGACCATCTCCCAGAATGACGGTGTTCTTTCGCGTATAGGATTCGGAACGGGTTCACTGCACCATCTCACCAGCCAGAAGACCAGAATCAGATTACTGCATTCGGCGATGGACTATGGAATAGTCCATTTCGATTCAGCCCCTTATTATGGCCATGGACTGGCGGAGCTGACTCTTGGAAGTGCGGTCTCGCACCTAAGAAATAGAATCACCATCACGACGAAGGTAGGACTTTATCCATCGGTTTACTGTTCGACGAGTCCGGGTTTAACAATTATTAAAGCAGTAGGAAAAGTTATCCCCCACTTGTCTCGCCCATTGGTAGAGTGGAGTATCACGGATAGGAGAGATAAAAGCCCATTTCTTATTGAGTTATAAGGGCCATAAATAAAGTTATCGCTAATACAAAGCGCATTAATGGACCCTCAAGGGGCTAGATCCGCCGCCGCGAGTCTCAATACGAAGAAATGGCTAAACGTAAAATAGCCAGGGAAAAAGAATGAGCCAATTCGAGTTGGTCCTCTATAAGTCTTTGTAATTTAGGAAAAAATATATCGGACCAGCCTCGTAAAAAACCCACTTAAAAGGGGGCAGGTATGTTTTATTACCTATCCCTTAGACTCATTCCCCAAAAAGCCTAATTTCCCATTGCCACAACTACTTCTCCCATAGATACTCACTCCAGAACAAACTTATCTATGGGGGTATTCATGGGAAAATTATTTAACCGCATTCATTTGGTCTTAGTGTTTGCTCTTTTTCTAGGTCAGTCGGGCTTCTCGAACGACACAGTAACACTATTGGATCGAGGGGAACCTTATGCTTCGATGATTTCGCAAAATGGAGTATTTTGGATCGGCCACTCCCGCCGCCAATTTAATGCCGAATACCGAATCGAAGTCTACACTCCGCAAGGCAAATTGATTGATAAAGTTTCCTTAACCCACAGTATCAGTTCCCTAAAAGAAGGGGCCAACGGAACTGTCGTTATGACCGGAATTAACCCAGGCTCGAATCTAACCGAGTACACATTCGCCAAATTTGAAAATGGGAAAATTCAAAAACGAACCACTCAAGTGGCAATCGATGGTTTTATCAACTTTTGGATTGGAACTTTAAATGGACGCCATTTCTTTGCTGACATGGGAGGAAATCCTCAAGATACTAATCAAGATTTTAATCTTCCCGCCCAAACAATCTTTTATACCTCGTCTTCGACTCCTCATTACATGAGCACCAGAGTTAGAATGCCGGTTGCTGGAACAATTCATAACAATAAAATCCTTCTTATATCATCAGAGGGTATGGGCTCACCTCGTGCTAGTATTGTGGAAGTCGATCCTCGCACTGAAGCCAAACGAGTTCTTCTGAGCACAAAAGATGGGCAATTCAGCTCCCTCAAAGTGCTGCCAGAAACCAACACTTTAATAACGATTGCTAAAGCTCAAAACAAATTAATGCTTGTCGACGCTAACTCAGGAGAGGTTAAACGAGAAATACCGACTCAAGGCTACACTCGCAGCGTTATCGTGAGCGGGCACTGTCTTTTGGCCGGCAACGACACCAACAACACGATTGAAGTTTTCGATCTTAACTCCACTGAAAACAAATCGGTTCTAAAGGAAGTTATTGCAATCTCTGCTGATGAGTTTTCAGGAATTAAACAAATTGCTGTCGACAACACCACTGGGGTTGTTTTTGCCCAAGCAGCTTTACCCTGTAATCCCATGATGCAGCTTTGCGACAAAGACAATAACCGCGTCGTCTCACTTGGAGCAGAATTCGCTAAATCGCTTCAAAAACTTTGCCGTTAAGAAATTAGAAAAGTCCTTACTAAAGAGGGTCTACTCGCAAAGAGTAGGCCTTTTTTATTTCGTTGCCTAATTAATGGCCGGCTCAGCGTCTCAGATTGATTTTCGAAATTCACTCGAACAACGACTTGATTAGCGCCTGGAACTAATTTAACGGTTTCAGAAGGAGTCTGGAAAACATCGGGAGGAGATACGTTGAAGGACGAAAAGACAAAATCAGAAGTTATTCCCCATAAAACTAACACAACTAAAATGATAATTTTTTCTAATCCCCTAATGCTAGAACAAGTTCATTTGGATAGACATGAGACTCCTCACAGGATAAGCCTTAACCATTATGGATTCTTTAAAGGAAAAGCTAATAGCCACCATTAAAGTTCCTAAAATTTCTCCGCAGGATTGGTTAAAAAACCGCAGAAGTTGGCCACTTCTGGACGTGAGATCCGAAGGAGAATTTCTTGAGGGACATCTTCCAGATTCCATCACGGCTCCGATTCTCAACAATGAAGAACGACATCAAGTCGGCCTCACTTACAAACAAAAGGGCCAAGAGGCCGCTATTGCTTTAGGATTGGCGTTAGTAGCTCCCCACAAACAAAAGAGAATTGAACACTGGTTGAAGCATTTGGAATCCTCAGTGGCTGTTACTTGTTGGCGCGGTGGACTTAGATCTCGTTTCGCTTCAGGTTGGCTTGAAGAGACCGTGGGGAATAAACTTAACATTGTTCAGATTGCCGGAGGATACAAAGCGATCCGTCGCCAACTTCTCATTGAGATTGCCGCCCAAAGACCCATGTTGATTTTAGGGGGAATGACCGGCTCGGGTAAAACTCGGCTGCTCCAAGAACTTTCCGTTGATAAAGACTTTCCCGGCAGGCAAATTATCGATTTAGAAAGCATGGCTAAACATCGTGGCAGCTCCTTTGGAGGTTTACTTGCTGATTTAGGAAAAGTGGTCGAGCAGCCCCGTCAACAAACCTTTGAAAACTCCCTGGGGCTGGGGCTTTTTGACGCTAAAGGACCCGTTGTCCTTGAAAACGAAAGCTCTTTAATTGGAAGGGTATTTATCCCTCAAAATTTTCGAGTACAAATGAAACAAGCCCCTCTTATTATTTTAGAAGCTCCGATGCATGAAAGAATTTCTTTTATCTTTAAGGAGTACATTGAAGAACCTATTAAAGCTCAATGCCCCATTCCACGGCTTTGGGAAATCTTAGGACAAAATCTCAAAGCTCTCGAAAAAAGGCTGGGAGGAAAAGAAACGGCCCGAGCGCTAAAACTTCTCGAAGAGGGAGGTACGTCTCCTCTTGATCTGGAGAGACAAAGCCCTTGGATCGAATTACTTTTGGTCCAATACTACGACAAAGCCTACTCTTATGCTTTAACTCGGTCTCAGCAAAAAGTTACTTTCAAAGGAAATGCTCTTGAAATGAAAGAATGGTTGAATAAAACCCTGGTAGAAAGGAAAAATCATGTTTAATTCCGATACGAATATTCGTTTAACCCAAACCGTAAAAAAAGGTGGGTGCGCGGCGAAGTTGCCCGCTGGCGAATTGAGAGAGGTCTTAAAAGGGTTATCCATTTTTCGAAGAGAAGAACTCGCCGTAGGTCATGAGACTATGGATGATGCTTGTTTGTGGGACCTGCACGATGGCCGGTACTTAATCCAAACACTTGATTTTTTCACCCCTATTGTAGACGACCCCTTTGATTTCGGGGCCATTGCTGCCGCAAATTCTATCAGTGATGTCTATGCCATGGGAGGGAAACCAGCAACGGCGATGACCATTCTTGCCTTTCCTGGTAGTGAGTTAAGCTTAGATCTCATTCGCCCCATGATGGATGGTGCTCTCTCAATTCTCAGCAAAGCTAAGACAACTTTGGCCGGAGGACACACTATTGACGATGAAACCCTAAAGCTAGGATTTTCAGTTTCTGGTTTTGTCGAAAAGTCAAAAGCCTGGACAAACGCAGGAGCAAAGCCCGGCGATGTCTTGATTCTTACAAAAGGCCTGGGAACCGGAACCATTACGGCAGCTCTTAAAAAAAATGAAGCCCAAAACGATTGGATCCGAAGTGCGATTAAAAGCATGACGACTATCAACGATATTATTGATCCCTTACAATCAATCGATGTTCATAGTGCCACAGATATTACGGGTTTCGGTTTGGCTGGACATGCTATGCAAATGGCTACAGCCAGTGGTTGTTCCTTTGTTTTGGATTTGAGTTCCTTACCTTGGCTTTCAGGTGCTAGTGAATGTCTGAAGAACGGATTTCTCACCCGAGCGCACACCACGAATGCCAAGTACACCCAAGAAAAAATCAATTGGAGTCTAGACAAATCTCAACAAGAGTTTTGGCCGGAGTGGAAAACAAAAATTCTATTTGATCCTCAAACTTCAGGTGGATTACTACTCTCAATCCCGGAATCTCAATCAGAAAAGGCCTTGGACCATATACATAACGCCGGTTTTTTGGAGGCTTCAGTGATAGGAAAAGCTGTACCCAAAAAAGAAGCTTTCGCTCTTGATATTACTGCCAGCTGATGTTGGCAAAGCCCTGATGGATGAATCCTCTATTGGGGTCAGAGACTCACTCCTTCCACAGGAAACAATAAAGAAACTAAATGCCACGCTAATGATGACATAGAGTCCGCTAGATAAGCGTTTTTTTTCGATTGGTTTTAATGACTTACTTAGTAGTCGAACTTTTAATTAAATTTCATTTTTTAACAGTACTCTCTCGATGTATACATCTAGCTTCAAAAGGTGGTGCATGAAGTTACTTATTTTAAACTTAGGATTGATTCTTAACTTAATCTCGAATGGACAAAGTCTGGGAGTAAAAACTGAAGGCATTGAATTTCCAGATTCAGTATTACTCGATAACCAAACTCTGAAGCTCAATGGGCTAGGTCTTCGCAAAGCTACCGTTTTTAAAGTAAAAGTATATGCGGCGGCCCTTTATCTAAATGAAGTTGCAAAAGATCCGGATAAAATTCTCAGCTCAAAGGAGCCCAAAACTTTAATGATGAAGTTTTTTAGGGATGTCTCTAAGGAACAAATCAACGAAGCCTGGGATAAAGCCTTTGAAAGCAATTCTTCGCAGTTCAAACTCGAACTCTCCCAGCTGAAAGCTATAATGCCGAATGCTAAAGAAGGCGATCTTTTCGAGTATCTTTTTTCAAAAGATAAAACTGAATTTAAACTGAATCGAATCACTCGAGGAAGTATGCCGGGGGGAAAC
>VGSE01000138.1 GCA_016875135.1 Deltaproteobacteria bacterium | reverse complement strand
CGGTTGAGGGCTGTAATTATCGCGAGCCTAAAATAAGCAAAACCCTCACTAATAATGGGCCCACGTTCACGGCTCTTAGAGAGCAAATTTTTAAAAACAATTGTATTGGTTGTCATTCTGGCGCTGATGCTGCCATGGGGATTGATCTTTCTGATTATACTGAACTGATGAAGTCGGATTTTGGTGTGGTGACCGCTGGCAATCCTTTAAATAGTACACTCTACTTGAACGTCCAATCCGGAAGGATGCCACCGGGTGGGCCCAGATTGAGTGATACAGAAATTAAATCGATTTTTGACTGGATTAAAGAAGGAGCCAGGGAAAATTAATCGATGGCTCCCCTTGAAGAGGTCTCTACCGATGCTTACGGTGGCCGCGACGATGTTTTCCTTTTCTATGTCTTTTTCTAGCTAACTCTCTTTTATTTTGTTTTTTGTTTTGTGGATTGGAGGCACTAACTTCTGGATTGCTTGGAACTTCGGCTCCCATATTACTGGAGGGCATTTGTGAAGTTTCGGGTTCCGGTGTTGTGTTGCCTGCTGGTTCAATATTGTCATTGGCAAAGCAAGTAAGATTCGACACGATCAAACCGATCGTAAAGAGAGTTAAAAATTTCGTTAGCATGATTTTCTCCTTGGGTTGAAAAAGAATCTCTGAGGATATCGTTTGATCTTAAGTTAGCTTACCGCTTAAGTCTAGATAGGTTTTGTTGTTTGGGATGCCACTGAGAAAGCTTTAAATTTAAAAGACTCGCCCTGCTGTAAAATCTATTAATGTTCTCAATAGTTGACGCAAGTTATTACTCTTTAACTTTTCAACGGAGCGTAAACATTCATTTTTAGTTGATTCTAAAAATAAGTTTAGAATTTTTTGGTTATATGGTTGATTGAATGCTTCCAGAAGTTTTAGCTCTGTTTCATCTGATAGTCTTTTATGTGAAAAGTCTTGGAGAAGTAGGGTTCTAATCTTGGGTTCATTTTGAATTATCTTCCATGCAGCCCAGTTAACTTTGCCTTCACGTAAATCTTGGTTTGTGGGTTTAGTGTGAGTTCCTCTTAGGTCCAGAAGATCATCTGTGAGTTGGTACAATAAACCGTAGTGGCAGGCAAAACGTACTACTGGAAGAACTTCATCTTTGCATCGTAAGTGAGCTCCGACACTGGCTGCCCATTTAAGAAGCGAAGCAGTTTTTAATTCACAAACTAGGTGGTAGAATTTTTCGGAATCGGCAATTTTGTATTGATTTTGATATTGTAGAATTTCACCTTGAGAAAGTTCTTTCAATGCTACGCACATTCCCTGCATCAGAGGGGGAATGCCCCTGATAGCCAGCTGATGAATAGCATCACTCATCAAATAGTCGCCGCTTAGAACTGGAATCGTATTGTCAAAAACCTGATTAGCTGACGGGCCCGACCGTCTCGTTTCCGCTTTATCGATAACATCATCGTGGAGTAAGGTCGCAGTGTGAATGGCTTCGACTGCCCAGGCGTAAAGTTCAAGTTCTTCTGAAGAAATCTTATAAGGCTCGGCAAACCAATAGACAAAGTGACATCGCAAGCGTTTGCCTTTTCGATCCCAAATAATTCCGCAAGCCTTTTCAACTGTTTCAATGATTGGAGAATCAATAGGCCCATGGAGAGTGTTTAACCATTTAAAGTATTGTTGCCCTTGTTCAAAGGCAGAAGCTAAAACTTTTTCGGATGTCATAATAAACCTCCGAAAACTTTTAAACTTAGCATCCAGAGGGTAAGAGCTAATGACGAAATCAAAATTACTTGCGGAGAAACCTGTTTTTTAATTTGTTGAATCAGGATCAAAATTCCACCCGCAGAAACTAATAGAGATGCTGCTGCGCTGTTTGAGTTCAAACAGAAGATGAAAGTTAAGAGGAACAAAGAATTTAGGAATAAGACTTTCGCAACAAAGAAGGTTCTTTTGACTCCGTGTCGGACAGCGAAGGACAGTTTTCCCGCCAAGAAATCATTGAGAATTTGAGGGGGCTGATGAGAAAGTAAAACTGCTACAGCTAGAAAAGCAAAAGCCAGTGAGCCCAAATAAAGAGATTTAGTCATTTCTCCTGTCAGCAGGTAACCCATGCAGCCAAAGACACCCGGGCCATAGCAAAGACCGGTTACCCATTCGCCTAAATTTGTGTAGGAGAGAGTCCATTGGCTGGCATTGTAACCATAACCCAAGAGTAGTAGGGGAAGTGCTACAATAAAGACTTCCGGTCTATGATTTATAAAAACTAAGAGAGTACCTAAAAAAGTCCCCAAGAAAAAACTGACCAAACCGTGTGTGGAAACTGTTTTTAAATTTAACTGATGAAAATGGACCCAAGAAAGTTCCTTTTCAGTATCGGCCCCTTTTTTCCAGTCTATAAGGTCGTTAAGCACGTTGATACCGTGTTGTATAAGAATTACACTTAATGTTGTTAGAAAGAGAACGAATCTCGAACTCGTTGATGGAAGCAGAACAGCCCAAGCTAAACCCGGAAGAATCGATATAAGATAGATGGCAGGTTGCAACACCTGCCATCTCTTCGAACTTAAATTCAGTTCTAAAGCTTGCTCCATAATTAAGCAGCTACTTCAAGTTCGTTCAAAGCCGCTTCAAACCATTGAGCATGTTGCTCTTCCGAGTTGATAACTCTTTGATAAATTTCAGCAGCTTCGTTCTGACCCGCTTTTAGGGCTTGGTCACGAAATGAGGGATAGATGTCTCGGTACTCACGCTGTTCAACCTTAATTGCGACTTTTAGCGCCTTTTCGATCACGGTTTTAGGATCGGCTTCGATAAGAGCATCACTGTTCTTACGGATAGTTGCTAGCGCATCGATTGCCCGTTGAGTGTCCTCCCCACGTTGCGGAACTCCCATGCCCTCGTACATTTTTCTTAACCAAGTTGCGTGAAGTTTTTCTTCCCCTGCTACTTTTAAGAAAAGTTCTGCGATTTTGGGATATCCAGCTTTTTTGGCCCATCTTGAAAACTCAGGATACATGACCTGGTTTTCGTATTCCTCCACATCGACAAATGAAGTGGCGGTTGACGCCAAGCTATTGCCTTGCATAGCGGCAGCAAAGCACTGATAGATTGTATCCTCTGTAATTTGGCACTTATTCATGGTTTCTCCTTATAGTAGTTTTTGAAGTTTCAAAAATTATTGAAACTTCAAAAATAATAAAATAAATGTTGGTTTTGTCAATGCCTAGCGCTAAAAACATAAGATGAATCAACCATTTAATGCTATTGCTAAGAACTATAATTTACTTAATGATTTCCTATCTTTAGGTCTGCACAGAGTTTGGAAAAAAACTTTGGTCGAAGCAATGAGTGAAGAATTAGAAAAAAACGATCGAGTTTTAGATTTAGCGACTGGAACTGGGGATGTTGCTCATCTGTTTTTGGGTAAGTTATCTTCCTCGCAAGTTTTTGCTGCCGATCCTTGCGAAGCTATGATGGAACAGGGCAAAAGGAAATATAATGGTCTCACTCAGTGGTTAAGAGCAGAGGCTGAGGCACTGCCCTTTCCAGACGGTTTTTTTTCTTTAATTACTTGCAGTTTTGGGGTGAGAAACTTTAGGGATAGGTCGATAGCATTTCAAGAAATTGCGAGAACACTCGTTCCGGGGGGAAAGTTTGGGATTTTAGAAATACATCCCATTCCAACTGGTTGGAAGTATCTACCTTTGAGACTGTTTTGGAAGTTTGGAGTTCCTTTGTGGGGGAGGGGGGTTCGTCAACTAAGAGCCTACGAGTATCTAAGAGATACAGCTGCCCGGTTTATTTCTCCTGAAGATATGGTAGAAGAATTAAAGCCCTTTTTTGATGTGAAGCGAAAGGAATCGTTAATCGGAGGGGGATTGGTAACTTTAATTATTGCCGAGAAAAGATGACTGAGACAATTAACATGTCGGAAGAGGAAGTAGCTTTTTCTGAAATAATTGGTGATTTAGTCGAACAATGGGGTTTTAACCGTCATTTAGGGCGAATTTGGTCCCTTCTTTTTTTAAGACAAAAACCTTTAAGCCCCTCGGATATTCAGCAGGGATTGTCACTTAGTGCGGGATCGGTAAGTAGCGGTTTAAGTGAGCTGCAAATCTGGGGCGTGGTCAAACGAATCCGATTGGTCGGAGATCGAAATTTTTATTATGAGCCGGAGACTCGTATCTGGAAATCGGTATCCAATGTTTTAAGGACTCGTGAAATTAGAATTCTTGACGAGGCTCAAGGGGGGCTGGCTGCTTTGGTTGAACGTCTTAAGGATAGAGGCAAAACGGAAGGGGCTGAGTTTCAAATTAAGCGGATCAAACAAATAAAGGAAGCCATGGAAACGGCACATTCTCTTTTCACAGCAATGGTGAATGGAAGTCCTCTTTCACTTCCCAAAATGGGGCGTCTTTTTGACAGGTTTCGGTCATTTTAAAGAGGAATGAACGACCGAGTAAGGATTGTGTTTTCCTTTTATAGTATGGTAATTCTCTTTCATGGGAATTAAGAGTTTGGTCACAGGTGGATCCGGATTTATCGGTTCTAATGTTGCTCTAGAACTAGAACGTTTAGGGCATGACGTCGTGGTAGTAGATAACTTCCAATGCGCCGATAGAAACAATTTGAGAGGTTTCAAAGGGAAGGTTGTCTCTTGGGACATTTCTACTCCCCATTTATTCGAAACTAAGTTTGATATCATTTTTCATCAGGCCGCAATTACCGATCCCAGACACCCTAACGATGAGGAAACCTATTCTAAAAATATCGAGGGTTTTAAGCAAATGATTGCTTTGGCTAACCGAGATGGAGCCAAACTCGTTTATGCCTCCACGGCGGGACTTTATGGGAACGGCCCAGTGCCGATGAAAGAGTCGCAGGCCAAGCAAGTTCTGACGGTTTATGGTCGTTCTAAATTGAAAATGGATGAAATGGCGGAAGAACTATTTTCCAAGAGACATATTGTGGGGCTTAGGTACTTTAATGTGTTCGGACCTAGAGAGGCCCATAAAGGTCGGCCCGCCTCCATGATTTTGCATCTGTATCATCAGATGAAATCGGGGCAGCAACCTCGAATCTTTAATTGGGGGGAACAGGTTCGAGACTTTATTTATATTAAAGATGTTGTTGCGGCCAATTTAAAAGCTGTAGAAGCAGAATCGGGGATTTACAATGTCGCAACTGGAGTAGGTACCTCGTTTAATGAGCTTGTTAAAGTGCTTAACGAGGTCATGGGGACTCAACTTGAACCCGAATATTTTTCGATGCCCTATGACAGCAATACTTACCAAAGCAATACTTGTGGCGATACAACTAAGGCAGAGAAATACCTGGGGTTTAAAGCTGAGTGGAGTTTAAAAAAAGCCATTCAAGATTATCTTGAATGGCTTAAAATGGAATAACTTTTATTTGGTTTTTAATTGGGACTCATTGGCTTTTATAAAGGCTTTAATATCGTCGGCCATTCCAAGAAGTTTTTCCCATTGTTCTTTATATAAAGTTACAGGAAAACGACCTAAACCGTAGACCGACACTCCACCTTTTTCACTAACTTTCAGTGACAGGCCTCGAGTTTGGCCCCCTTTCAAAGCAGCGTTTTCAGCTTTTAATCTTTCTAACTCTTTCATCATTTCATCATTGCTCATTGCAGTATCTCCAATTGAAGTAAAACACCAATGTCTATACGGCTTTTTAAGAAAGGGAAAGTAAAAGATAAATAGTGATGCGTCAATCGATGGGCGGAGAAAGAATATGGGGTTCATGGGAGTTTGAACCTCTTAAAAAGCCCATTCAAAGGGTGCAGGTATAAAATTTTTTCGCTAAGTGCGTCAAGTGAGCTAGCAGTTTCAACGTTGGTACCCCTAAAGTTTAACCAAAATGGGTGTGAGGTGTAATAGCTATGGTAGAATTCTCAAAATGATCAAAGAGTACTTCCATTTAATCGGAATCTTAACCCTTCTGCTTTGGGCTGTGGTTCAGAAATCTGCGAGAGGAATTACCTTAGTGGGGGGCGAACCGATAGTTGGTTATGAAAGGGTTCAAATGCTTGTTCCTACTCCGCATACCAAAGATCGATTAGTGTACGGGTTAAGATCCATTTATGGGTTTACCGTTTTGTCTGCAGAAGCTAAATATCAGGCGACGGCAGGTTTCGTTGTTCAGTTTCCTTAAAGTCCATGGCATTGTTTCAAGGTAAAAATGTTTTAATTACCGGCGCTTCATCGGGGATTGGAGAGTCATTGGCGAAGGAGTTTGCCTCTCAAGGGGCCAATCTCGTCTTAATGGCACGAAGGAAATCTAGGCTTGATGAAGTTAAAGCCGAGCTGAAGCAAAATTATCCTAGCATTAACATTTTAACTTTTGAAACCGATGTTACCTTGGATAACTCTGTAGCAAATTCCGTTAAGCTGGCCTTAGCTGAAATGGGAAATTTAGATGTCGTAGTTGCCAATGCCGGATTTGGTGTCGCGGGAAATGTTTCTCAATTATCTTTAGAGGATTATCGGCGGCAATTTG
>VGSE01000137.1 GCA_016875135.1 Deltaproteobacteria bacterium | reverse complement strand
AGGCTGAACTTCTTTTACGTTACTGAAGCCCATAAAGCCGCTATTATAAGTGCCATAGTGCGCTAGAGTTAATTCATTGGGGCTGTGTTCAGTCTTAAAATAGGGAGTAAGAATATGAGGGCTAAGAATGCACGCAAACTCGTTCAAAAGCCGCCAGGCTTCATCGAGTGAGCTTAAAAAGAGCAAATCAGTATCCAAGTAAATCACCTTCTGAAAGTGTCGTTGGTAGAATAATTCACTCACAGCCCACGGCCGCAAAGCATTGCATTGTTCAAAGGATGTATAATAATTCGAAATACGATCAACGAGGGAAGAAAAACTAAATTGGTCACGGCAGAGAACGGTAATATTTCCATCCAATTTTTGCTGTGTTTGAAGTGTGCTAATGGAGTCAACCAGGTAGATAAATACGCTGAGCTTAGGTTCAAGGATACAAAGCTTATCGTACATAGCCAGAGCAGCCGGTAAATAGTTGCGCGTTATAATTGAGCAGGCAGCAGTTGACTGGGGGAGTGAACTACTAGACATTTGAAATCTTATACTTCATGTTAATGAGCGCCCTAGCTGCAAGAGCGATGGGGGTAGTATGCAATTCATTCTCAACTCGGGTCACCGATATATTTTCACCATGAATTCGATAATGGCCAACAGCGAAGGGCATTACAGGAATTGTCCTGTGTTCCAGTTGTCGACAAAACCAATCATAGTCCTCTCCACACGGAAGGTCCTCGAAGAACATATTACTGGGGGTGAATAGAGCTGAACGAAATACTCCAAGCCAAACTTGAACTGGCGGCGAGGGATAGTGGTTTAGTAGTTCCTTTGACAGTCGGTAGGGAGGGCGAGTGAATTGAAAGTAGTCATGGTAAGAGCCGATAGTTCTATCGTTTTCATCAATAATATTGTCTCCAGTACCGCACACCATGGGTTCGCAAGGGTGCTCTAAGAGGTAATCGAGCCTTGCACTGAACGCATTAGGACATAAGACATCGTCGCTATCCACAAAGGTTATAAATTCACCTCTGGCCGACCGAATGCCCAGATTACGAGCGCATCCAACCCCTTTGTTGGTAGCATGACGAAACAGACGCACTGGATAGTCTCTGAGTAATAATTCGGGAGAATCTGTCGACCCATCGTCAATAATTATGATTTCATCAAGCTCTTCAGCCCAAGAATTCAACACAGAGGTCAGAGTGCGTTCAATAAATTTGAATCGATTAAAAACGGGGATGATGATTGAAAGCCGTATGTTCATTTGAGCTGAGACTTAAGTAGAGCAGTACTTAAAATCAGAGAGGACGTTGTCTCCCTCCCGGATAAGTTCAGGACGGCGATACTTCAGAGGGGTTTCAGTTTTAGATGGTAGCGAAACGCTGTTATTGGATGAAAGAATTCTTTCATCCAATAAGTAACTGCAAAAATTCTTAATGTAATCAGTTTCTGTTTTGTCTTGATTAATTTTCGAAGCAGTTAAAAATTCATCAATAGATCTAGGCGATGAAAAGAAATTTAAAAAATTTTCTGTCGAGGGAGTAAAATGAAAAAATTTTCCAGAATCCAGAGACACCAGTATATATTCTGCATTAACCTGTTTTCCAACATTTTCACTCTTTTTGAATTGCAAATGAGTATTCATTACTCCTCCTTTGTAAGTTCGCGATGGCTCTTAAGCGACGAGGTAATAAAATTTATTTAAGAAAATAATTTTATCAAGAAAAAGAGAAGTACGCTATATTAAACCGAATATAGCTTAAAGTTTTCGAGGAGAATTTAATTTGGCGCGTATCGTTTATTTTTCCCCTGATCCAGGGGAACCATCTGGAGGCATAGAGAATATATACAAACATGTCGAGATACTAAAGAACGCGAAATTTGATGCGGTATTATTACAGTCGAATCTCGATTCGAAACCCAGTTGGTTTTCAACCGAAGTAATCCCCCAAAGTGCAGATACATCTATTTTGGACGAAGATATTTTAGTTGTACCTGAAGGTTTAGGAGTATGGATTCGGGCTCTGCATTCAATTCGGCGGAAAGTCATATTTAATCAGGGCGCCTATTTTTCCTTTTCAAATGGATTCGATCACCGATACCATCCCAGTTACATCCCCTATTTAGATCCGTCAGTGGTGGCTACTTTAGTTGTCTCTGAAGACAGCAAACGGTACCTTGAAATGTTGGAGCCTAGTCATTCGATCGTTTGTATTCCTCCTTCAGTCAATTTTAATATTTTTAAACCGCAAACGAAAAAACGCAGCATCTGCTACATGTCACGGCGAAACGAACGACAAGTTACTCAAGTCGTTACGTTGTTGAGATTAAGAGGAGCGTGTCGAGACTGGCAGATCAATTGTCTTGAGGGCTTGACGCGGCTTGAAGTCGCTGAGGAGTTGAGTCAGGCAGCCCTCTTTCTAAGCTTCGCAACCGAGGAGGGATTTTCTCTGCCACTGCTTGAAGCCATTGCTTGTGGGGCCTACATTATTGGCTATCGTCCGATGGAATACAATGAACTACTAAGGGAGCCATTTGGTAATGCAATCCACTTTCCGAATGTAAGAGAGTATGTTTTGTGTGTAGAAAAGTTTTGCAAGAATTGGGAGTCTAACGCCTGGCGAGTCAGATGGAATCACACCTCTGATCTTAATCGGAGGTTTGTTAGGACAACTTACTCAGAAATTAGGAGTGAACAGGCTTTGGTAAAATTTTGGGGAAGCATTTTGTAATGAAGGCACTCCCTCTGGTATCGATCATACTAGCAGTAAAAAACGGGAACTCATTTTTGCGGAAGGCTGTCCTTTCAATTCTTGAAGGGGTCTCATGTAGCTTCGAAGTGATCGTCGTAGATGATGGTTCTAAAGACGATTCGATTGAATCGATCCAGGATCTTCCGGTTAGGTTGATTTATTTGGCGCAATCAGGAGGGCTGGCCGCTGCGCGAAATACTGGTTTTCTCCACTCACGAGGCCAATATGTCATTTTTATGGATCAAGATGATCTCTTGATTTCGGGCAGTATTGATAAACGGGTGATGTATTTAGAAAAAAATCCGAGTGTGCAGGCCGTTAGGGGAAAGATAGGTAATCTGATTGATTCAAGAGGGGAAATTTTGGAGGTAAGTCCGGCCGATATATTGTGCGATCTCCCCCCCAAAAGACTGACCATCGATACCTTGAAATACACTCATTCGACGCCTGGGGCCATTTGGCTTTATCTATTTCGGCGGGACGCCATCCTGTGTAATGGGACTCACGATCCAGATTGGGAGGAAGTCGCAGATTGTGATTTTTTGTTTCGCTTTCTCATCAAATTCAATGTGCATACTCTGAATCTTAGTGTTACCGACTACAGATTTCACGGCAATAATGCTACCTTGAGTGGCTATGATAAGAAACTGATTTCTAGGAGCAATACACGAGCTAAAGGAGCCCTACTCATGCTTAAGTATGGCATTTCGCCATTTTGAAACCTGGTGTTTTGTCCAAATTAAGAATAGAGAAAGTATTTGCCTTAAGTTCATTAAACTATTGTCACAAGAACCAATTGACTTCAAATATTCAATGGGATCTATAAACCGATTCCTACAAAGACAACAAAGCTGATATTGATTCCAGAACGAGGAAATCAGTTGGGTCAAGGAATGGTCTCGTAATCGGCGATTACAAGTAGTCGAGTAATATTGAAATACCAATACTCTATTTAGGACCTGCTCTACTTTTGAATACGACGTGGGTGTGACTTTTGAATTAATGTTTTCAACTATATCTAAGTTAAACTGCTTCATGAGATATAGCGTGTGTTCGAGTGAACCCTTTAGTCGGTAGGTTAGCGCGAGTGACTCCAAAAGGTCAAAGATTTCCCTAGGTGTTTCAGGTCTTGTTAAGAGAGTGTTTACATCGCTGATCCAATAGAAGTTTCGCTCACCGATGTAGGCTCGGTGGCCGTGCATAAGCATAAAGAAAATTGTTTCTGGCAATGCGAGCATTGAAACGGAATCCAGCGTGGTTATCGTCGATTGGAGTCTTTGCCAGAGACGTTGGTTTCTAAAATGGTCTTGCTGCGTAAATAAAGGCGCCTGGTGTAGATCAATGGGAGGCAATGATGAATGTTCAAGCGTTACGGCGTGAGTGTTGAATTCAAGGTTTAGCTTGCTTTTAGATTTGTGGTAGTACCCCATTCTAAGGAGCGTTACTAGGGTCTTTGCCATCAATTCTGGCGCAGTCAAGAGGTCAATATCTGCTAAGAATCTTCCTTGAAATGCTTCTGGTAATCGCAGTAGAAGATCCATTCCCTTAAGTGGGACAAACAAAATGTCATCTTTTCTTAGAGCATTTGCGATGTAATCGAATGCTTGTATAAATTGATTATTTTTTTTTTGCTGAAGTTCTGCGACGTGCTTTAAGCTTTCCATTTGAGGAAGGTGGCTTCCCATGAGATGCAGGGCTCGAAAATATATTTGAGACAAGAGCCTTTTGCTTTGCCAGCGCTCAGTTGAATGAAACAACATATGGTGTTGCATCCAGAGACTACTAAAGTGTGTATCAGGACAGCAGAGTAGTTGTATGAGAGCAATTTCATCGGGATGTGGATCGGGTACCCACATAGGATTCAGGATACCCTACTTCTTTTATTTCGATAGCTACTACATAGTTGAATGAGGCTTGTGCAGACCTCGGGTTCTGAATTTCCCGCTAGAAATTCATAGGCTTTTGCTCTAGAAAAAATATGCTTGTACTTAGGCAATAGGTCTTGCTTAAGTTCTGGGAATGAATTCCAACTTGCCTCCTTCTTGTAGCTAAGATACAGGCGATGCAACATCGAGGTCGCTGAAAGGGGGGTTATTAAACTTAGGGAGCTTTCCCATATTCCGGGGAACACAATCTTGGTGGTACGATTTTTAATTGGACCTTTCACTTGTTGGGACTTATAGGTCTGCAAAATATTCTCTTTAGATCCAAAACGACTTTTGAAGTCTCCACGCAGACTGGGAGTAAAATCGCAGGGCCATATTTTCCCGTTTCCGTACAAAAAGCTATCGTCTGATATGAGTTGAGCGCCATGATTCAAAAGCCGTATGAGACAGGAAGTTTTTCCTTGGGTGGGATCCGCATTAAGAAGGATAACACCTTCATCCATTAGAGCTACCGCCGCATGAATATAGATAAACCCTGCTTTTTCAAGCGCTTTGATTAGGAGCCATTTTACTGTTGAAGAGATTCTGCCCAAGGTTGGACTGAGTTCATTCTGAACCTCAATAGTGCCTACAAGGCTATTTAGGTCTATTAGCGAACGATAGGAATCGCCAACCTGTACGTAGAAGCAGTTTTGCGTTCTATAGACGATCTCTTGTCCCTCAGGCCAGTAGCGAATTCTGACTGAGCCAGGAGGAGGTCTTAACTGGGGCTTATCGCAGCGGATTGTCAGGTACCCCTTCAGGGACTGAGTATTTAGCGTTTGTGATAGCCCAAAGTCCTTTGAGCTTATATTGAAAATTTCAGGGATCGTCGAATCAACTCTAATGGCCGTGTCCGATAGAGAAATATAGGCTGTTTTCACAATCAACTGTTCGACAGAATTGGAGATTGTCTTAACCAAGAATAGGTTACATGCCCAATGAATTGTTGATCTAAGCCGCTTAAGTCTAATGCAGCCTGCCCAATTAGCTTTGAAGCGTTGCGCCTCCAAGCGTGTGGCCGTTGTTAAAAGAACCAGACACAGTGTGCAATTGTCTTCATCATACCCTGTAATGTTAGCGAATCTCTCCATCATAGAAATTCATTCGTATGCGCACAGACAAAGCTGAGCGAACGATCATTTAAGAACACACACTATCGGACGGTGATGAGGTCTTGTAGTAGAGTTGAATGAGATATGCTATTCACCTGTACACGCGGGTTTCCGGGCGGAATTTTGGAGGTTCAGTTCGGGTTCGTGGTTATTCTACTAAATTCGGTAAATACATTGCTCCCCATTTCAGGATCAAACCAGATAGATCTAAACTAAACAACTGGTCGACGAAGGGGAACATAAACCCCTATACCGGAAAACAGGGTGTAAAGCCCCTAAAATAAAGTTAGGTCCCCATTAGACAGACCAACTTCTTGATTAAGCGAAAGCGAATAGGACTCATGAAAGCGTTTTTAGTGTGTTTAAACACTCTCTTATTCCTAATTGTAACGGTTGGGTCAATTCTGGCTTCGATCTTTGCGAAGTCTGACGACTATGTAAGAATCATAGAACACCCAGAATGGCGAAATGCAGATCATGTTTTTTGGTTTGGTTTCCCCCTGCTCTACGTCTTATTGTCAGCCACATTATCCTGGCTTTGTGGTTCGGGATTCAGAATGCACACTTTATTTAGGCCCCCCATTTTAACGCTAAACGCATATCTGAAATGTGAAGAGATTGTGGAATCTCTATCGCGACATTTTTCCTACATTTTTTTGTGTGAAGCTTAAGTTAAAGCCCCGCCTTTACTTCTTCACGAACAATTGCTATAAAATCCTGCGTGGGACCTGCAAGTCATCCTACGGTAGATTTATTCCCCTAAAGTTTTAAAGTGAAACGGCTCACGGTATCGTTTCTTATTTATGCTAGACCCTAATTCGTTAGCCCACGGAAGTGTTATG
>VGSE01000136.1 GCA_016875135.1 Deltaproteobacteria bacterium | reverse complement strand
TTTTCCCCAAAAGTGGAGACCTAAATCGCCACCAACAAATAATCGAGAAGAAAGTTCAGTTTTAGTGAGAACATTGAAGCTTAAGCCAAAACCGGTTTCTCCATTGTTGGGTAGAATAGGAAGAACAAATCCGGTTTGAAGATAAGTATCGGCAGCTGATGAAGTTGTTACCGTCTCAGTCGAAGTTGAAGCATTGTGGCGGCTCGCATTTTTCCCAGCCGCAAAACTCAAATGGGGAGCAAAGACTAAAGTAATTAAAGTAACTAGTTTATACATTTTTTAACTCCGTTCTAATTGTTCATCTACAAACTTGAGAAAACATAGCTCTAATGAATCTGTAGGTCAAGAAAATGGAAAGTTTCCTGAAGCGAACACTCATTGTTCCCGATTACGACGGCACCCTTACTGGAAGTAATGGTGTTGTTTCTGGTCAGAATCGTGCTGTACTTGACGTGCTAGGCAAGCAAAATCACTTAGAGGGATTGCCACCGGAAGAAACCTTTACTCGGTTAGAAAAGTTATCGAGTCAATGTTGTCAGAGCGACCCATTCGTTTAATTTCCGTAATTGAAAAATAATCATGAAGTGGTGAGAAGTGCTGAAAGGCATGGTTCCGCCGAAGCCATGAAAAAGTTTTTTAAATAAGTTTAGCCGACCATTTTCATAGCATCTTTTTTCTTAAAGAGAACTTTTCTATCTAGAATGAGATAGTCCATATCTGTGTTGAGAAAACATTTTATTGCATCTTCAGTAGAGCAAACGATGGGCTCACAGTCATTGAATGAAGTGTTGATGAGCATGGGAACGCCGGTTTTTTTTCGGAAGTTCTCAATCAGATTCCAGTAAAAAGGCTGGGTCTTTCGAGTTACTGATTGAATTCGACAACTGTTATCAGTGTGGACCACCGCGGGGATGAGGTTCTTTTTATCTTTTTTTACTTGAAATACCGCTTCCATGGTGGGGCAAAAAAAGGCATCATCAAACCACTCATGTTGAAACTCTTCAACTACCGAGGCGGCAAAGGGTCTAAAGCTTTCTCTGTGTTTCACTCTCGAGTTTAACTTGTCTTTCATTTCGGGGTTTCTCGGATCGGCCAAAATACTACGGCTTCCTAGGGCCCTTGGGCCAAATTCCATTCGCCCATCGAAGAGTCCTATAATTTTGCCATTGATCAACTCTTTGACCACCCAATGGGTCAGTTTATCCTCAGTAGCGAAGGTCAGTTCTTCGGTTGTGTCGGCCCATTGGAATGAGGACAAAGCCAAATTCTCTGTTTCCTTTTTGGGTTGCGGGCCCAAGAGACCCCAGTGACCGCCTTGAGGAGTGATGGGGCGTCCAGCAAAACAGATGGCGGCTCCTACCGCAATTCCAGCATCATGGGAAGCGGGTGCTACTAAAACCTTTTTAAATGGTGTGTTCTTGGTAATTTGTCCTACCCAGACACTGTTGTGGGCACACCCTCCGGAAAGAGCTACGGTACTCGAAGGAACTCTTCCATAGAGTTGCAGAAGCAAGTGATTACCAATCTCTTCAAAACAAACCTGAGCCGACTTAGCCAGGTCTTTATGACATTGTAAAATGGGGTCATTGGGTTTTCTCGGGGAAAATCCAATCAGTTGTGTCATATAATTTAGATTGTAAAAAGGAAGAAGTTTAGGCTGAGATTTCTCTATGAAAAACTTCATGGGTTTTTTAAACAAGGGAAAAGCCTCAAGATTTAATTCGCAGCCAAAGTTCTCTTTTTTTCGAATCAAATTCCGCATCTCTTTTAAGTATTTGGGTTGTCCAAAACTGGACAGTCCCATAACCTTAAACTCATCTCCATAATGTGGAAATCCTAAGTACTGAGTTAAAGCACTGTAAAAAAATCCGACTGAGTGCGGGAAAATCATTCGATCTAAAATTTTAATTTCATGCCCGATAGTTTTTCCAATGCTTGCTGAAACAAAATCCCCAAGGCCATCGAAGGAAAGATAGGCGGGCTCAGAGCTTTGATCCAAGTAGCGGCAACTATAGAGATGAGCTAGGTGATGTTCTACCCGCTGAACTTTGGCTCTATTCAACCCCAACTGTTTTAGCTCTTTTGAAAGGGAAGCTTTTCGATCAGCCATCGGAGATTTCGGTTTTCTAATTAATTTTGGATGTGCTAACACCAAAGCTATTTTTTTGTGAAATAGATTCCATGGCCTTTTGGCTATAGCGACCACCTCAACCTGCTCAGGGGCGATGTTGGCGTGCTCCAGACAATATTTAACGGCTTGGGTTGGAAAGTGGGCGAAGTGTTTTATTCTATTAAAACGTTCCTCTTCTGCAGCGGCCACCAATTGATCGCCAACAATTAAAGCTGCCGAAGAATCTCCATGCCCGTAGCTAACGCCAAGAATAATTTTAGGTTGTTTTGCCATTTTGTGGGATTGGGTTGTAAAGAGATAGTCTATCTTGTTTAAGAGAAGGAATCATCTTTTTGGTTAAAGAAGCGGTGAGTCCAAGCAAAATCGGGCTTTTGACAGATTTCTACTGAGCCAAACTAAAAAAAACAGTACACTTATGAGAGTAGGTTTCCGCTCTATGTCGTAGTTTGCCTTGAGAGGAATAGCCGACTCGTCTCTAAATCTAAAAATTCATGTTAATTTCAACTTCGCAAATATTAGAGTTTGTCGTGTTGCTTTTGGGAGCAGGGTTACTAAGCTACCCGCTGCTTATCATTAATCACCGCATTGCTCCAAAATTGGGTTTAATTGATTGGCCGAAAGCTAGAGGACTCACCGAGGTTCAGATCCCCATTATCGGGCAGAGTATTGTCCTAATCTCAATTCTTTATTTCGGTGTAGCTAAACTATTTTTTCCTATCAGCGGCTGGTTTCTAAGTACAGCGGTGGTAATAGGGATCATGGGCATGTTAGACGATAGGCAACCGCTACCTGCTATCGATAAAATGTTTGTCCAAATAGTTTTTGTAGTCTGCTTAGTTCTTTTTGATCCCAATCTTCGTCAGGGAATTAGCGAGCAGTATGGACCTGCCGGAACTTATCTTTCGATATTTTTTATTTTAGGCTTAATGAACGCCGTTAATTTCATCGATGGAATTGATGGCTTGGCTGGTCTTGTCTTGTTGATGGGCGGTGTTGGATTTTATGTGATTGCTCGCAATCAAAGCGGCCTTGATGTTTTATCTATTTATGCGCCCATTTTGGTAGGTTCTTTAATCCCGTTTTTGTACCTTAATGTCGTTAAAAGAAAAGGATTTCTTGGAAATGTAGGAAGTTATTTCTTTAGTTTTGTTTTAGCTTATATGCATTTAAGTGTTCCCGTTGAAGCTAATGATGCAATCTCTAGACTTTCTATCTCTGGGTTGTTTTTTCTCGTCCCCATTTCCGATGCCGTTATGGTGTTGTTGAGTCGATTAATCACAGGACGTTCCCCGTTTCAGGCAGATAAGGGTCATCTCCACCATCGATTGATTCAAACCTCTCTTCCTCTTCGTTATATTCTTATTACTTTCGCTATCATCGAATTCGCCGGATTGGTAACCGGATTTGCATTAATTCGAAGTGGTGTGATGAGACGTTCTATTTTTCCAATTATTACTCTTTTAAGCCATGTGTCGGTCGTAGGTTATATGATCGTTTTTGTTGAGAAAGCAACTAAACGCAGAGTCCAAGCTTTTTTCGAACATCTAGATTTGGGGCACTCTCTTTACTTTCTAAAATACAAAATGGCTCGAGAAGATGGATCCCAAGTTCCTGCTTATATGTTGAATAAAGTTGCCTCCAGAATTAATTCGGAGATACGGGTAACCGATGTTTTGTACATTCAGGAACCTGGCGTTCTGTTCATTGGACTTAAACTTCAAAATGAAACATTAAAAGCCATTTCTCAAAGATTAGAGGCTGTTTTTCATTCTGAAAGGATTAATGTGACACTTGAAGTTGAAAAGGGTGAATTCGTGAAAATAAAAAACCCGAATCTAAGCACCCATCTAAAACGGGTTAAATAGAGGTTTCCGCGCTAGATCCTAGATCCCCATTTTTTTGAAGTGTATTTCCCATCTGTTTGTCATAAAAGCCGCGATAAATCCCACTAGCCTTGAGCAGATGAGCGTGGGAACCGGATTCTTTGATTTTACCTTCTTCGACCACATAGATTCTATCGGCTTTTCTGATGGTAGATAAACGATGCGCGACCATGAAAGTTGTTTTTCCTTGGATCAAATGTTCCATGGCCCCTTGAATAATAGCTTCACTTTGGCTGTCTAAACTTGAAGTGGCCTCATCGAGGATTAGAATTGGAGAATTTCTTAGAAGAGCCCTCGCAATGGCTACGCGTTGTCTCTCTCCCCCACTCAAACAAACACCTCGATCCCCGATTCGCGTGTGATAACCTTTTTTTAATTTTTTAATGAAGTCTGTACAGTGAGCCTGTTCGGCTGCTTTCTCAACTTCATCGGTGGTTGCTTTAGGATTTCCATAGCGAATATTCTCAAAAAGAGAGTCGTTAAAAAGAAAAGTATCTTGCGTAACAAAGGAAAAGAGACTTCTAAGATCTTCTAAAACAAATTCCGAAATAGACGTGCCGTCGAAAAGAATTTGTCCTTGGCTTAGTTCGTAGAGTCTGGGAAGCAAATTAACGATACTAGATTTTCCACTGCCACTGTGTCCCACAAAAGCAACGCATTCTCCTTTTTTAACTTTGAAAGAGAGTTGAGAGAGAGCAAGTTTGTCTTCGTATTTTAGACCTGCATTTTCGAAAACGATCTCTCTCGATAGAGTCAAGATTCTTTTGTTTCCTTGAGTTTGTCGTTGAGTATCTTGAGTGTCTAAGATTTTGTATACTCTCTCAGCAGCAGCTTCTGCAGTTTTTAGTTTGAGATAAGCATTGTTAAGTTGTTTTAGGGGCATTTGAGCTAAGCCTAGAGCAATGATGAAACCTACCAGCTGCCCGGGAGTAAGTAGACCCATTGTTGCTCTGTGACCGCCATAGATGATGACTCCGGCAATTAAAAGTGAACCAATAAATTCAACTAGAGGGGTTGCTAGCTCCTCGACATTGATCGCTTTCATAAAAACTTTGAAATAATTCTCTTGAATCGTTTTAAATTTTCTAAACAGAGGTTGTTCAAGTTGAAAAACTTTAACAACTCTAGATCCTGAAATGCTTTCTTGGCTCACCGACATGAGATCGGAGAAAATTTCCAGATTTTTTTGGGAGTATCTTTTGACGGCGCTTCCGGATTTAGAAAACAACAACGCTACAATCGGGGCAACGATGAGGGTACTAAGAGCAAGGCGCCAATCGCAGTAAAATGCAGCCCCCAAAAGGCCAAAAAAGGTGAAGGGTTCTTTTAATACTAAAATTAATGTATCGATACCGGTCGAAATTTTTCCTAAATCATTTTGAATACTGGAAAGAAAGTCCCCAGTTCGGGCTTTATCCAAGACGGACAATGGGAAGGTAATGTATTTTTCAAAAAGAAGAGTACGGTATTTAATAATAACTCTTTCTGCGACATATCTTCGTAGTGTGTTATGAAAATATTTAGCAAGTCCGCTGATAAAAAAGACGATGATCAATAGCCCCGGTACCTGTTTAAAGAAGGCCCCTTTGATAAAGGTTCCACTTTGGAGTTCATCGATAATACGTTGAGATAATTTAACGCTGATAGGTTGGATGGTTGAAATAACTAAACCTAGAACTAATACGAGGGCTAACTTGCCTTTGTGAGGGCGAAACTCCCCGGCCACTCTTCTTAGCGCTGAGAAGGAACTCGAACCTTTAAAATCTGAACTCTGATTTTCCATCCAAGGTTAGGACAATATACGATTTTTGCTTGGAGGCGAGTAGAAAGTTCTTTCGCGTTCTAAATTGACTGAGCTTTCTAAAGCGATTCAACCGGACCTATTTTAAGGGTTCTTGGAAGGCATTTTACTCTGAGTCGGCTTTTGAGAGGGAATCAGGGGGGGTAAACTCATAAGTTGAAAGTTCTGTGTTTTTTCTTACTTTGATGACTTTACCGTAGGTGCGACTGGCTTGAGGACTGCCGCATCCGTACATCGATTTGACCAGTAGTTCGTGGGTTTCTGCCTCTAAATCTTCAACCACAGCGGCTTTTACATTGTAAGGGATGTGGGCCGAGGTGGATTCTAGATAAACTATATATCCTGAAACAACCTCTTTGCTAAAGCTTGCTGAGTCTTCATAAGACTTCTTTAACATGTGATGTTGGAACAACTGAAATAGGGGGTCAATATTCTTAATGTTTTTGCCACGCATCGGAAGATTCCCTTGTTAGTTATCAGTTTTTGCCGACTCCGTGGCTATTTAGCTTTACTAGGTCTCCACAACCTATACTCATTTTACGGAACTTTACTTTGGTTGCTTTAGAAACTCTTCATGGAGAGTGTTTCACAATTGCGCAGTGTAATACTTTGATTTTATTGATACTTTAGGTTGTGGCTAGAACCACTATGAGTCAAATGGACATCTTGACACTGATAATTTGGGTCGACCATTAAATTAAACTAAATAAAATCAAGTATTTGAGTGGATTGAATTGGCCCGGGATTTGCTTATTCAGTAAGGAGTAACTTTGATTTAGCTTAGAGTAACAACTTGATGGTGTAGACAACATGAACACTCAACTAAGACTTTCTAAAGATCTCATTAGCCTTAAAATAGGGCTCCTTTTGGTGGGAATGGCCTTATCCGTGGGCTGTGCTAAAAAGTGTCCTATTCCTCTAGAAAGACAAACCAGTGTCGCAGGAACTCCTTGGAGGCTTGTCAGCACCAGCGACCCTGA
>VGSE01000135.1 GCA_016875135.1 Deltaproteobacteria bacterium | reverse complement strand
TCCCGACAATATCACCGCCGTCATCCAGCAAAACTACCAATACGGCCGGCGGGAAATGGACTTTGGTGGGGTATCCAAGGTGGTGGTGTTTGAGATTTCGGGAGACGAACGAGCCGAAATTCCCGCGCTTTTATTAAAAGAAATAGCCTTGCAAACCAAAGACGACAGCGTGGGCTCCTTTATCGAGCACTGCAAGATTGAGGAGGAAATTACCGACCTGGATAAATGCATCCGGCATGTCCTCGCGACCGGAGAAAGGATAAACGCTCTTCCACAACTTCGGAGGTGGGAACGGAAGACAGGCTACAAGGAAGAGGATGAGAACTTTAGCAAGCCGATCCGAACGATCCGCGAATATGTCGAGCAGCTCGCTGGCCCAAATTACCTTGAATATAATACGAACTCCAACATCTGGAGCGTCGATGTCATGACCTCCGCCCTGATCAACGAAGACCGCACAACCGCCGTCGTGATCTTCTACGACTGGGGGGCGTGAAGGTATTAATACCTGCTCTCTCAATTCATCGTCAAACGGCCAATAAATTCTGCGCCTTAAACCAACTTCATGGCCGTTTGAACCTCTTAAAAAGCCCACTCAAAGGGTGCAGCTATGAACGACTACGAATGAATACCTCAAACCCACTCGTTCCATTGACAACGACCGATCTCCATGATAATGCATTGCATTAAATGGGGGGCTTCACATGAGAAGATCAATTCCAATACGTGAAGGTGATATGAAGTTTCTTTTGTTTTTCTATTTGTTTTCTATTGCTCCTTGCAGTTTTGCAGACATTAATATCTCTTCAGATAACACTTCACGAACCTACGAAATAACAATTTCGGGAATCGAGCAAACTTTTAAAACAAAGCAAGGGCTCGATTTAGTCCAAGTTCACTTAAAAGACATCTCTTCTTTTAAAGGTGTGCTCTACAAGGAAGGTCTACCGGAACTCCCTGCGCTTAGAATCCCTGTTTTAGGTGATGGAGAAATTTCAATTGAACAAGTCGGATCACGCATTGAGGAAAAGTTGATAGGACATCATTCTAAGATCATCCCCAACTTGGAAAGCACACCGCGCTCCCATACTTCTATCCAAGCCTTAGCCTTCAACGAAGCTGTTTACAACTCTCAAGTGTATCCCGAATCTATTTCTCGCATCGATAAGCTGGGATCTGTTAGAGGAGAAAATTATCGTTTGGTGAGTCTATTTCCTGTTCAGTACCACCCTCAAAATGAGACCCTTACGATACAAACAAAGTGGATTGTCAGAGTAAAAAGCTCTGCTGCCACTGAGAAAACGCGCTATGCAGAACCGGAAGGGATACTTCTAGTTGTGGGGGAACGTTTTTCACAAAGCCAGGCTCTTTTGCGTTTTAAGGAACACAAAGAATCACTGGGTTATTTTGTCCACAGTCTAATTGTTTCATTGAAAGAGAAAGATCCGAATAATATTCGAAAACAAATCCAACAAAAGTATCGTAACGCTCCTTTTATACGCCATATTATTATTCTGGGAGACAATGAAGACATTCCGGGCGCTCCGGCACCCGGAATTAACGGAGTGACCGATCACCTCTACCGGGCTATCGATGTAGACGACTATGAACAAGACGTTGCGACACCGGATACTACACTGGGCAGATTTTCCTTTGATACTGAGTCAGAGTTCTCTTCTTATGTTGATCGAATCATCACTTATGAAACAGGCCGCTTTACCCATCCAAACTGGTTGAATCGCGCATCCTTAATTTCTACAGACGACTTTCAGCACTATAAAGAATCAGAGGCTACGCAAACCGCCCTTGAATCTTTACTGAAGGACTTTTGGAAAATAACTTCCGATTTGCTCTTTGGGATCACATTTGAATCCAAAGGTGAGGATGTCATAAACAAGATTAATGAAGGGCGTGGATTGATAAGCTATGCGGGGCACGGAGAAGAAGACAAATGGGTAGGACCTGCTGTAACTAGTGCGATGCTTGATCAGGTCCAAAACACGGAGGCGATTCCTCTAGTGCTCTCACACGCCTGTTATACCGGCCATTTTGTTGGAAACAGCTTTGCAGAAAGTTGGTTAAGAAAATCAAATGGGGCTATCGCTTTTTGGGGATCAATGGACGTCGATTTTTGGGGTGAAGGTGACATTTTTGAACGGATTATCAATTCAAAGCTCTTCGCAACCCCTACACATAATTTAGGAGAAGCACTTCTACTTTCCACTTCAGAATTCTGGAATCAATTCGGAGGAGAAGGGCACAGCCGATATTTTTGGGAAGATTACATCCTATTTGGAGATCCGACTCTCTCTTATCGTACACAAGAGCCTCGTCCGGTCCGATTAATCACTACTGACATTACCCCAATTTCTTCTGATTTAAGCGTTACTTTCTCATTCCAAATGTTTCCTTTATCAGGCCGCATCGAAGGAACTCGAGTCGCTCTCATATCCCCAGACGGCCATTATCGCCATTTAGGGTATCTTGATAACAACGGGCGTGTGACCTTTTTCATTCCCAATGAATCTCTAATCAAAGGGTGGCAGCTTGTTGTTTCCGGAGCTAATACCCCACTATCCCGTTTTTCTTTGTAAAGGTGCCTATCGACTTCTCGGCCGGGAAAGTAGCGGGTGCAAAAGCCAACACTTTCCCTGCCACTAAGTCCCGAGAAACCCTGTTCGTGCCGGATTATCTCAGAGCGTAGAAAATTACACCTACAGCTCGATACCTACCTTGGTCCTCTATAAGTCTTTGCAATTTTAGAAAAAATATATCGGACCAGCCTGTACCTAATATTGGGGCAAGGGGACCAGCCCCAGCGGCACCGTGTGGTCACGGAGATCGCCATATTTGGACTTCGTCTCCAGCGATTTAATGAAGTCCTTAAGCTTTAATTCATTCACTGAGATAAAGCCAGTGACTTTGTGCAAAAGCTTAGCTTGATCTGTGGTCATCTTTTGGGGGCAATTGAGCTGAACTTGATTCGCAGCTGGACCAAGTTTCTTCACTTTCCAACCACTTTTCGGAAAAAATTTTTCAATGCACTGTTTTAAAAATAGAGCGTCATACCCTTCCTGTAACGTAACGTCGTACGCGTACCCCACGGGTTTCGTCGTCTGCTCGAGTTCCAACTTGGGACTGACTGATCGAGAGCTTTTCGAGATTTCTAACGTGACGTCATGCTCTGCCCGTGCGACTAGCGAAAAAGAGAGAGTAATGATGGACATTGTATTGAGACTCAGCAACACGAATAGAAAAAAACGAAATAAAGACAGAAGTGACTTCATAAGAACCTCCCAAGGCAAGTGTTCACCCCCTAAAAGAGCAGGGAACGTGCCATGTTCTTTGGGATACGGGGACAGCCGCAAACTTTTGTAAGATCGCGGCACTCTGCTAGATATTAAATGCCTCTGATTCTCCTCCTAATTGTGTTGGTTTAATTACTGGTTTCGCATGCAGGTAAATTTTCCCTTCATGGCCGTCTCTAACTATCTGTTTTAATATTAAAAAAGAAAATCATGGCGGAGAGAGAGAGATTCGAACTCTCGATAGGCTATTAACCTATACACGCGTTCCAGGCGTGCGCCTTCAACCACTCGGCCATCTCTCCGTAATCTAGGTTGATAAAAATAAACTCCAAGTATTAGCACCAGGCTTGGGGGTTGTCTACTTTAGAGAGTAGGGCTTCTCTTTGTTTTAAAATAGTCCTTGAGAATTTGGGCACAGGCCTCTTCCAAAACTCCCCCTTGAACCTCTGTAAATCGGTGATCAAAAACTCCTTGTTCGATCCAAGGGACAATCCTTCGCAATCCGGCCTGACGGGGATCGGAGCACCCATAAACAATGCGGTTGGCCCTGGCCCATAAAAGGGCTCCGGCACACATCAAGCACGGTTCGGCCGTTACAAAAACCCATGAGTCTTCGGGAAGCCGCCAAGTCTTAAAAGCCAAATTATAATTCTCTAAAGCCACAATTTCCGCATGGGCCGTTGTTTTGTGAGACTGTTCCCTCAGATTCATTCCTTGGCTTAGGATCTTATTCTCATGGACAATGACACAGCCGATGGGAATTTCGTCTTTTTCAGCGGCCCTGTGGGCTAGTTTTAGCGCTTCCCCCATCCAAAGGTGTAAGAAACTTTCCTGCATGCTTATTCTTATCTCTAAAATTTCAGAGAAACAATGGTTCGTTGCGTTAAAAAGACTTCTTTCAAACGTTGTTGCTTCTTTTTTAGCCTTTTTGGGTGTTACAATGTTCCTGATGGATTTTCAGAAAAACTGGGATCTTTTTTCCTTTCCTTTTGTGTTCCCCGAGATACCTGTCTCTTTAAGAAACCTCTTTTCCCAGACCTTTCGTTTTCAGCCCTTAAGACAATTAGGTGCCGGCTATTACAGAATCTCGGCCTCAAAAATTGCTCGTACGATTCAAACCGCGGTCCCCAAATCTAAAATCTATTTTCACGGAGAGGATCTCGATCACTCGATCCCTGGCGTCTTTGATTTGGACTTTTTGGTTCTTAAAGAACGGGAGATTTCCGAGAAAGAGATCTGGGAATTAAGAAGTGACTATTTCGAGTTGAAGAGAAAATTCCCCGTCATTGGAAAAATCACCTTTTCCCGAAATCAAGATTTTAAAGAACTGCAAACCTCGGGTCTTGCTAATTTGATCGGGTTTTTAGAGCTTAAGGTCTTTAGTGATGAAGGCTGGAAGTCCACCAAGCTAAAAGAGGTCTTCGAGTCGATTTATTCAAGTCGTTTGGCTTTAGGCGTTTACTACTATCAAAGAGCTCAAGAGGAATTGATAAAGTCATTTCGAGGAAACTCGAGTTTTTATCGGGCTAAATTTTTTAAAGAGATCGGAAGAGCCTTCTGGGTGTGCTCCGGTGAGAATTTAAGTTCACTTCAAAACCAAAGCCCCGCAATCTTAATGGCGCATCTTTTTTATCAGTTGCAACAGTTGGCCGATCTAAGTAACCCCAAAGTCTCTCAGGAGAAAAGCGATTTTAAAATTTTATTTCCTGAAAAAAATGGATCTCGTTTTTCGACTGAAATGCTCAATCGAAGTTGGATTCATAAATTAAAAAGGGGTGACTCTGTTTTTGCTTCATTGCGAGCGAGTTCGGCCCCTTTGATTTTAATTCCCCCATCGGACTTGAATTTAGTCTCCTCGATCAACCTTTTTTCTGGTTTTATTAATCTTTGGCCGCCCTTTTTACAAGAGGCTAAAGAAGTGCCTCGCCTTATTCCCTCAAAAGTGTTTGAGAAAATGTCGCTGGGATGGCATTGGGGTAAACCCTTTTCGCATTTAAGTTGGGCTTGTCCCGATCAATTCGATGATAAATCATGGCGAGCCGAGTGTGGAAGAGCCACCTTGCATCGATTAAAGGAGAGGGTGTTACTTGAACGTAACCTTATCCTAGGGAAAATGGTAACCGACTCTCCGGAAACAGCCTTCAAATCTTTAAAAAGACTTTGCCGAAATCTATTAGTTATTCAAGCTAATGAAAACTTACCCGATCTGCTTTTAGCCGAACGATGTCGAAAGTCGCTACCAAAAACGAGCGAAATCTTTACTGTTCTCATCTCGAATAAAAATATTTTAAGTCTTGAGACTGTAGTCAAAGCGTCTCTCGCTGTCTTAAAAGAAACTTCAAAAGTTTAAATTTTCTGTGGACACCTTTACAAAAAACAGAATTAAGAAAGTCATTAGCGACCACAGGAAAAGTTATGGGCAGCTTCCAACTTTGAAGGATTTGAAAAATCAAGGATTTGCAAAAAAAGAGATTCAAGTCGGGATAAAAGAAATGTGGTTAGAACAACTCTACGTCAACTTAACGAGCGGGGCAGTCGTGAAGGTAATTAAAGTTAAGGAATAAAGAAGTATTTGCAAAGCTAGACCCGTGTCAAATGCGATCTAGAGAGAATTGTTATATTATTAAATTTTATTTGTTAACTAAGTTTTACTATTTCCTCTGTTAGCTGTCTCACCCCTTCAAATATCTCATGGAGAGGGGCTTCGCACATGTAGGCCGCTGTTGTTACGATTTTGTTTTTACGGTCGATGTGACATTGTGAAGCTAGCGTGGAAATATGTTTATGACCAAGCTTTTCAATTTCTTCGGCTGCTTCCGAGGATCCTCCCACTGTCATTTCAAAGTGCTTTCCAGGGAAAGCCAGAGCGACCACCGCGGGTGCGATACAAACAGCTCCAATAGGCTTATTTGAATCATGAAACTCCAAAAGCACGTCTTTGAGTTCTTGGAGTACTTTGCCTTTTGAGCCTTCACTGGCGAAGGTACAAAGATTTTTTGCGACGCCAAACCCCCCGGGGATGATAATGGCATCAAACTGTGAGGCTCTTAATTGAGTAAGAGGTTGAATTTCTCCGCGAGCGATTCGAGCTGACTCGGTTAACATATTACGGTTTTCCCCGGAAGACGGTTTTCCTGTCAGACAATTAATCACATCCAATTGAGGCCTGTCGGGAGCAAAACATTGCACTTGAGCTCCTAGTCGGCTTAAACCCCATAGAACCGCAACTGATTCTCGGATTTCGCTGCCATCTTTAAAACCACTACCACATAGGACCAATGCTATTTTTTTCATTAAACCTCCTCCAGTTAAGAAAAAATGTACACCCTTTGGACTAGTTTGCGCAATAAGAGCGTAAAAATACTTGGGTAGATTCGACCGGAAAACATCAATTTGAGATTGATCCTAGTTTTAAGTTAAGATAGTACGATGTCTTTTTCCTACGCTATTGATTTTGGAACGAGTAACTCGCTCTTAGCAGCCTCAGATGG
>VGSE01000134.1 GCA_016875135.1 Deltaproteobacteria bacterium | reverse complement strand
CCTTTTTAACGGTGGTAGTTCAAGCCAATTTGGTCTCTACCATCCGGCCACAAGAGCCTATATTCAAATTAAAACTTACTTAGGAAGTGAGTCTAGACTCTAATTCTTAGGGCACTCACCCACTCATAGGTAATAAAAAGTGGGCCCCGCCACAAATGTTTCCAATGAGTAAAAAACGCCGGCCGATTCTTTTCAAAAGTGTGCCCTACCGCCTGAAAAATCCATCCAATGATAAAAAGAACAACAACAGCAACCACCGCTCTTCGGTTGGATTCTAAAAACATTTGGTGAGCTAAAATAAGCAAGGGAGCAGACCAAGCAGCAAAAGCTAAAGCTATTCTTCGACTGATCTTAAAATAAAAAAAGACAAGCACCATTAAGAGGACAGTCGCACCAGAAAGATAGACTCCTCCTAAAAGGGATACTCGAATCCATGAGAGCGCTCCGAAAAGAGAAAAAAGAATAATCGGAATGCCCACAAAGTGACTCAGTCTATTGACTTGAGTCCTATGATAACTTCGATACTCCTCTATCTCCCTCTCCATCCGATTCAAGGGTGTCAGTCTCCCATTAAGCTTAAAAGGTAGCGGACACTCATGATCACACTTTGTTTTTCCTTTTTCCGAAATACTACTGCTCTACATTCGCAATTCCCACGATGCCAAACTCCTAAAAAGCCCATTCAAAGGGAGCAGGTATATAAAGTCACATTTATGTCATCGTCGAGGCCTTTTTGTCCTTTTCGGATAACAATTATTTTTTATGACCGCTACCTTTTAAGCTTACTGGGAGACTGACACCCCTATGCCCGATGATCCAGAGGAGTTTGGAGGGGCTTTCGGAAGAGATAACTTTTAAGTTGGGGTATTCGAAGGGTTCGACTCGTGTAATCCTTACCGACTCATTTGATTCTATCAAACATTTCTGACCACTTAACCGCTCGATCACTTCGATTTTTCCAGAGAGACACAAAACACAATGTTCATGCCCAGAAAGAGGGAGTTGATATTCCTCAAACGATTTAAGTCTTGTGGGATAGAACCCGGCTCTCATCGGTTCCGGAAATCCTAACACTCGAAGGATCTCTCTTGGCACTTCAGCGTAGGATATCGCCTCTTCAAATCCATGCAGAAAGTTAAGAGCTGAATCCAAAATGTGGTTATTCTTTTTCAGTTCCAGAGGGGCTTTTTTATGCGAGATTGAACTCTTATTCTTTTTCATCTTTATCATTAAATATTATGTCTGAGAGCTTGCACAATATTCATTTTAGCGGATCGATAAGCCGGCAAAAGAGCTGCTAATACCGTGATGACAATACCGGAAATTCCAGCTTTAGCCATAGCCGAAAACAGAACGGCAATTTTAATAAAAATAGGAGAGCTGGCCCCGGGGAAAACAATGGGAATATTCAAACTATTAAAAAAATGGGCCAAACCTATTCCACCTAAAGTTCCAATCAAAACACCGGTCGTTCCTAAAACAAACCCCTCAAATAAAAACTGAACGACGACTGAAGCTCTTTGTTCTCCTAAGGCTCTCAAAGTCCCTATCTCGCCCGTTCGTTCCATAATAGACATACCGACCGTATTAGCGATGCTGAGCAAAACCAAAGTCATCAAAATCATCTGAATGATAGTGTTTTGTACGCTGTTGAACATGGAAACCTGTTTATAAAGTGTCGCCAATTGAAACCATGTTTTTATGTCGGTCTCAGGTGCAAGCGAAGAGAGTTTTGGAGCCATGCTCTCCATGACCGACTTGGTATCCCTAGAAGAATTAAGCCCAATCACAATTTGTTCTACAGCTTTGGTATCAAGTAGCCTCTGAGCGGTTTTTAAGGGCATGAGCAGCGTATTATCATCGAACTCTGCGATGTCGGTTTGAAAAATCCCTGACACTTTAAAATCCATAGCATTCACAATGCCATCATAGGTGTGCGTGAGAACCGTGACTTGGCTTCCTGTCTCTATACTAAGTTTCTTGGCCAAACCACTGCCCACAGCCACTTCGAACGGTCGTTTGTGGCTCAGTTCTCTTCCTTTTCTAAAGTTAAAATACTTGTTTCGAGACCGCTCTTTAAAAGGATCCACTGTCGTCACTCTTGTGCTGATTGACTCATCACCATGACTTAGAAGGCCAAAAAACTCTAAACGACCTGCAGCATATTTGATTCGTTTGTCTCGATTAAGCTCCGCTAAAATCTTTGTGTAATTGGGGATTAGATTGTCTTTCGGTCGAAGCTTTTTTTTCTCCCAGAAACTCTGAGAGGCAATTTGAAGATGGCCCGTTTGTGTTTCAATAGTGGTTTCTCTCAAACCCTCCACCATATTAAAAGTAAATCCTTCAAAGAGAATAATGCAAGCTACGGCACTCGCAATCATAAAGACATTAAGCAGACTGCGTCTTCGATTTCTAAAAGCATTACGAAGTGCAATTTTAAATCTAAGCCACAAGGAGATTTCCCCTTTCTTTCGGGTTCCACACCTGGCCGTCAACTAGGTAAGTTACCGAAGAGGCTCGTTTTAAAACTTCTCCGTCGTGACTGGAAAACAAAACAGAAATTCCGTCTTCCACGTTTAATCTTTGCATCAGATCCAAGATCTCTCTTGCCGTTTTTTGATCTAAGTTAGCAGTAGGTTCATCGGCTAAAATAAGAACCGGTTTCTTTACGATGGCTCTGGCAATAGCAACTCGTTGCCTTTGGCCTCCGCTCATCTCATTGGGCCGAGACTTTAAAAACTTTTCCAAGCCCACTTTCACTAAAGCCTCCTCAGCTTGAAGCCTTCGGTCTTTGGCCTTTAGTTTCAGAAGCAGAAGTGGGTACTCTACATTTTCAAGAGCGCTTAATGTCGGTATCAGATTAAAGGTTTGAAAAATAAATCCCAGACGATGGGCTCGGAATTCGGCGAGTTCAAAGGTGTTAAATTTTTGAGTGGAAATGCCTTCAATTAAAACGTCTCCATTCGAAGGCCGTTCAAGACACCCCAAAATATTTAAGAGGGTACTCTTCCCGCTACCCGAAGGGCCTGCAATCGCTGCAAAGTCATTTTTCTTGAGATTGAAATTAACCCCTAAAAGAGCTTGATGTTCACAAAGGCCCAAGGAATATTTCCGACCGACGTCGACAGCCTGCACAATGTTCTCACAGACTCGGTCTTTTAACTGGACAATCATTCTTCCCCCTCAGTTAATAATTTCGGAAGATTAATGATATTTTGTTAGGATAACTTTATGCGAAACTCACCACCTTTGCGGACTTAGTCATTAATGGGTTTCTTTATTCTTTTCATATAATTGACTTGTTGGAATGAAATAGGTTCATACTTACCCTTTTTAGGTGGGTTTTAAGACCTGCTTCCTTTAAGCGGGCTTTTTAAGAGGCTGGTCCGATCTATTTTTTCTTAAATTGCAAAGACCTATAGAGGACCAAGCTTATAAGATTTGACAAGTTTTTAGGGAGCTCTAAGTTTTTAAAAAAAATGCCGCGTTTTTAACCAAAAACGCGGCATTGAACTCATGATTTGAACACTATTTTTTAACAGCAATTTCACCATGTGGAGTTAAAATCTTTTGTTTTTGAGTTTTGTCGGCTTGCCACAAGCTAACCAAAGTCATGCTCGAACTAGTTCCACAGTTGTTAGTAGCCGTTAGATGATATTCAGTAGATATTTCGGGCTTAGCTATGGGATTACAGCTCTTGGCATCACTCAATCCTAAAGTGGGGGCCCATCGACAAGTCACTCCCTCCTTCTGTTCAACTCCTAAACGAACCGAGTCTCCTTGTTTTATCTCATGTAGGTAGATCTGCGCTGCATCGGGTGGAATACAATTGGGTTTGTATTGAACAATTTTAGCGCTCACTCCCAAACCTCGGTTGAGTCTTCCATCTCCACACTCCCATTGAATCCTAGAAACTCCTTTATCACCATGACTAGATCCCCAAGAATTCCAAACATGTGCGTTGCGCTTTCCATTTTCATTATCCCATCCTACGATCGCCACCATGTGGTTTCCTCCGGAATTAATACTGCTGCAAGAATTATAGATCCCGTTACCCGACAACGAGTAGGCCGCTACAGTCACTACGAGAGGACCTTGAGAGCTAACCATCGCAGCCATCATCTCCGATACTTTGGTCCCTTCCCGATAACTTCCATCTTTCTTTTTCTTGGCGAGAGAGTATCTTTTTGAATCTCCTACATAAGGCGTCGATACAGCTTTGGGTTCCCACCCCTTAGAAATGTCAGACGAACTATATTTGCAAGTTTTATCATAAGCGGCGTAGGGAAAATCAGCTTCTTCAGGCAATCCATGTAATAAGAAATCAACAGCTTTCATGTACCCTCCTCTGCATGAGCCGGCACGAGAGCAAGAAAGAACTGTTTGAATAGAATGATCCACCACCTGACCATCATGAACTGCTCTTGCGATTTCAAGTCCGTGATGAGTCGACCATGCCCAACAATCACCGCATTGTTGCTTTTTGATCTCAGGGATACCACTCTGCATTAGATCTCTTAAATCAAATTTATCTGGCACAGTTTGCTTAGCAGGGACAAACCATTGAACTCCGTCCTGATAGGCCCAATCTGTTTCATGGAGTAAGCCGTACTTCGTTTCCGGAGACTCAAAGAAAAGTTCATCGAGCTCTACTTGAAAAGCACAACGGTTCACCATCGCTTCCCCGCGATTATCAACAGCCCCTTTAACCACTCCTGGGCCACAGTCTTTCACCAATCGCTCCAGCTCCTGACGCGCCAACACGTGCTCTGATTGTTCTAAATCAATTTTTTCAGGAACCATTTTTACAACCTCTAAAGGCAAAGTTGCCTGGACCGTTAAACACGCAAAAGTGCCCAAAAATGCCCACCGAATCATAGGAATTCGATTCATAAATACTCTCCTTAGATGTTAGAAGGTTAGAATAATTCCTTTATTTTTCAAGATTAAGCCTTTCACCTATAAAAACAAGACAAGAAGCTTATTAACAGCTGTTAGCGTAACTTTCTTGTCTGCTGGCATTAGATTAAATTGAAACTTGCTACCGGAGTGAATTGCCTTAACAATATAATAATATGAGTCGAAACATAATGAAACTTTGGCTGTTTATCCTCTTATTAGGAACTTCAACGATGGCTTATGAAGAACCCAAATATTCCGTTCTGAAAAAATGGGACAAGATTGAAATTCGACAATATGAATCCTATTTAGTCGCTGAAACACTTGTCCAGGGAAATCGCGAAACCTCAGGCAAAACAGGCTTCAAACTTTTAGCTAGCTATATCTTTGGCAAAAATCAGGATCACAAGACAATTTCGATGACGGCTCCGGTAATCCAAGAAGAAAAAGACAAATCCTGGAGCATTCAATTCATGATGCCTGCCAAATACTCAATCAACTCGTTACCCTCCCCAAATAGTCCCGAAGTCCTTTTCAGAACTATTCCCAATCGAAAACTAGCTACCATCACTTACTCAGGAACCTGGAGTGAAACGAATTACCAAGAGAATCTTGCCCAACTTAAAACTTTTCTAGAGAAAGAAAATATTAAAACCAAAGGCCTTCCTATGTGGGCCCGTTACAACTCACCCTTTACCCCTTGGTTTTTAAGAAAAAATGAAGTTTTAATCGAAGTCGACTAAAAAACCCTTTACGGCTTTTATTCAAAAATTGGGTTTAAGATTTGTCCATTCACTTGGACCGATTTGTTATCTCGGCCTTTTCGGAAAATATTAAGAATACCACCGGTCGGACTTTTAGCTTTTCCTTCAACAGTTCCTTCTTTGGTGCGGTCAAAGGTAAATGAAGCCACTTTAAGTTCGGTGGCCCCCCAAAAAACCCGATAAAGAACTTTCTTTTGTAAGTCGCCATAAAAAGCGGAAAGAAAAACCCACTCTCCTTGTTCTGAGCGATAGAGGCCACCGAAAATCTTGTCTCTTAAGTTAAGGACCTGCTCTTCCCCGCCTTTGCCGACAATGATTACATGCTCTTGTCTCTTATCAAGAATCAAAGCACAATTTCCAAACCAAGCTTCATCTGTTCTTGGATTCGTAAGAAAAGTAATGCCTGCAGGATCCAATTGAAGAATTCTGCTCACCTGCTGCTTCATCCCTTCAATCACCTCATTGTCTACTATAAATGCATTATCATCCTTTTTCTTACCCAAAACTTGTAATGTCTTTTGATAAACCGAAATAAACTCTCTTAAGTCTTTAACCTGACGATTTTCGAACTTGGGAATTTCAGTTCGCTGCAAATCAGATTGAGATGGTTCTGAGTTTCTCTTTTTTGTCTTAGCCAGAACACTCTCCCCTTCTGTTTTTTTTACGGGAGCCGGTGTCGATCCACAACCAACTATCAAGAGCAACAGGACTAAAATGCTGAATCGCTTTGTTTTTTCCATTCTCTGATTGTACCAAAAACACAAATAATTTTGAAATAAGCTACACATTTGTTTCCTTAATTTTTTACCTATAAATTCCGAAGCGCGTTAAAAGGCCCAATATTTTCATGAGATTAAAGAAACAGAAAACTTTGCCTATCACTTGCGAGCCGAATACCGACTCATATCCGCACCTTGAACTTAAGGTTCAACCGCATTCGGTTCACAGAAAATCACAGATTCTAAAATATACGTTCCTACAAAAGCTTTCTCTTTTTGCTATCTTAATCTTAGGGCTTTTATATTGTTCCACCTGTTATTCAAGTGGTCCAGGTATCCTCTCGGTTACGGGATGAATTATCAAATGAAACTTTAAAAAAAACTTATCAAATCTTATAACCTTGGTCCTCTATAAGTCTTTGCAATTTAAGAAAAAAAATAAG
>VGSE01000133.1 GCA_016875135.1 Deltaproteobacteria bacterium | reverse complement strand
TTAGGAAAGTCATTAAGCGCCTTGGATATTCCCCTTTTAACCAAAAACTTGGGAAAATCCTTCATGGATAAATACTTTCATCACCATACCTTAGACGTAACCTGTGTAGGCCGTTTTCTTGTGGATGCTGGAGTGCTTCCCCCGGGCCATGGCTCGACCACCCAGCTTTTGAAGTTTTTCAATATTAGGTCAATGTCCAATCACACAGCTCTAAGTGACGCCCTAGACATGGCTCAGATCTATCTAAAACTGGTCAAATTGATGGAAGAAAAAGGATTAAAAACCCCCGTAACCTAAACCAAAAGATTGAATTTTTAACGATAAGCCTTTAAGTTCTAAAGCCGAATTTGAAAACTTTAGAAGAGAGAAACCACATGGCACTACTGAAAAAACTCAATCTGATGAGATCCAATGAGGGCCCTGCTCAATTTGGAATTTCAAAGGGTGATGAACCGGGCCACTTAGGAATCTGGGGAGTTTGGAAAAGTTCTGAGAATTTAGAAGTTTTCCGTATTGTCCTACAAGCGCAAAGTCAGGATAGAAAAGCGCCAGGCCAAGTTAGCTACACTTTAGCCCCCGCCAAAGAGAAGTCTTTCGTTCAATTCATTGAAACCACCCAAGAGATGAAGCAATTTCTCGTCGGGTCAGATAGAGCTCGAACGGGTGAGGTTTCCATTCAGATTTGGTTGAATAACCAACGGGTTCAAGCCTTAGTTTATTCTTTACCCGAAGTGATTCAATGTCTGCGCGGCAAGGGCTCAAAAGCTCCCCAACAAGCCGAGGTTGGGTCGGGTTATTTGAGTGTCGATTCTAAAGAAATAGCTTCTATGGCTCACTCCGAGCTAAAGAGTTACAGCGAAAAGGTTAAAGCCGAAATCGCTGAAAAGTTAAGGAAAGCTGAAGAGGAAAGAATTCGTCTTGAAGAGGAGAAAAAAGCTGCACTAGCCAAGGCTCAAGCAGAAGCCGCCGCCAAAGCAGCTAAGCCGGCAGCCCAAGCGGCGATTGGAGGAGCCCCTGTGGATCGCTCCAAGCCGACTTTAGCCCCAGCAAAAACGGCAATTTTCTTTGGCTCCTCCACCGGCAATACCGCCAATGTCGCCGAACTTTTGAAAAAAGAGCTAGGCTCGGTGGACTACTTAAAAAATATTACCGACATTCATCCAGCCGATCTCGCAGTGGTTGAAAATATTATTATCGGTATTCCCACATGGCACATTGGAGAGCTTCAGGACGATTGGGCTGCTATGCTTCCCGAAGTCAAAGCCCTTAGTTTTGCCGGTAAAAAAGTAGCTCTGTTTGGTCTTGGCGACGGGAAAGGTTATGCAGACACCTATGTCGATGGAATGGCTGAATTACTCGAGCCTTTTGAAAAAGGTGGAGCCAAACTTTGCGGACAATGGCCTACCGTAGGATACGAATTCAACAAATCTAAAGCAATTCGAGACGGTAAATTTTTAGGCCTAGTTATCGATGTAGAGAACCAAGACAATTTGACCGACAAACGGGTAAAATCTTGGGCGGCCCTTATCCAGAAAGAAATGGGCCTTTAAGTCTTTTACCGACTCCAGCTATTGATGTCTCAGCGCACTGTGTTAGTAACATTTGCTAACAAAAACGTGACAAACCCATTAAATTTGAGTGAAAATTCGAGTTCGACGTGACATGAATAAATCAGGTTACGTCGTCCACGTCGGCAAGTTAGCTCCTGCACTGTTAGTTCTTAAATTAAATATTTGGGGGAATGAATGAAACATCTGGCTATAGGTCTGGCAATTGTGTCCTTTAACTTATTTGGTGCCAACATCGCTATCATCGATAGCGGTGTCGATTACAAACACCGACAACTCGTCAATAATATGTGGCAGAACTCAGCCTCCAAAACGGTGGATGCTGATGGGAAAACATATCAAGATGATACTCACGGTTGGAATTTTGCTGAAAACAACAATCAAATCATCGACTATAAATACCTAGGAACCTTCTCGGCAGATTGCACCAAGATTTTTGATGTACAAGCTAAAATTCTTCAAGGTACAGCGACTGCAGAAGAAAAAGATTGGTACAAATCCAAGAAAAATGATCCTGAGTTTTTAAAAGAGCTTCAAAAATTTGGTAATTTCGTCCACGGAACTCACGTATCGGGAATCTCTGCATCGGAAGCTAACAAAGCACAATTGATTGGACTCAAACTGATTCCGACAGAAACTCCCGGCTCGGCAGAAATAGCACAATTTGTCAGTGACAATGCGACTTTAGCAACAGCAGCTCAAGGAGACAATCCCATGGTTAAGCTTTTCTTATCCATGTTAGCCGGTAGACAAGTGGAAATGCTGACCACCGTAGGTAAATACACTGGCGCTGTGAAATCCGAAATTGCTAACGGTTCTTTTGGTGTCAGCATGAATGCTGTAAAACCGATCATCAAACAATTGGTTAAGCAATTAACCGGTTCCGATCCTACAGATGCTGAAACAGACGAATATGCGAAGTTCTTCGTGGATGAGATCACTAAAGGGTCTAAAGACTTTGTCGGAGCGGCACCCAAGACTCTATTTGTTTTTGCAGCCGGAAACGATGGAACCAATAACGACTCGATTCCTGCTTCTCCAGCAAACGTAAAAACGGACAACACCATCACGGTGGCCGCCACCAATGGCGTAAGCTCTCTAGCCGTTTTCTCAAACTTCGGACAAAAAATGGTCGAAGTTGCGGCTCCCGGAGTGGCAATCGATTCGACAGTTCCTGGGGATGAGAGACTACGAATGAGTGGAACGAGCATGGCTGCTCCTTACGTCACCAATGTTGCAGGACTTGTTAAAGATGCCAATTCCGGTTTAAATCCAGCCGAAATTAAGAAGATCTTAATGGAAACCGTTGACGTAAAAGACTTCTTAAAAGGCAAAGTCACGACTTCAGGAATTGTGAATAGAGCGCGTGCCGTTAAAGCAGCTAAGTTGTCTAAGACTATGACGATTGAGACTGCAATCAGTCAGAGCAAAAGATGGGTTGCTGATGAATCGGCTTCGTTCTGGGGAACTCGCAGAGTCTCTGAGAAAGACTTGATCGTGCTTCCTCTCCCCAGCACTTTTTAAGACTTCATTCTCTTTTCGCCCTCCTGGTTCTTGCGACCAGGGGGGTTTTTTTATTTTCTATAGGATCACTTTGGAATGACTCAAAGATTATTTGACTTTGAACTCTTTAAAACCGATCTTAAAAGACGTATAACACTTGAAGATTTCTGAGAGAGATTATGAATAAACTAGTTAAAGATGCTGATGAAGCCATTAAAGATATTTTCGATGGAGCCACCCTTGCTTTGGGTGGTTTTGGTCTCTGTGGAATCCCCGAAAATTGTATTTCTGCTTTAGCTCAAAAAGGGATCAAAAACCTCACCTGTATCTCCAACAATGCTGGAGTAGATGAATTTGGGATTGGGCTTTTACTTCAAAATCGACAAGTCAAAAAGATGATCTCAAGCTATGTCGGCGAGAATAAACTTTTCGAACAATTGGTGCTTTCCGGAGAACTTGAGCTTGAATTAACTCCTCAAGGGACGCTGGCTGAAAAATTAAGAGCAGGTGGAGCCGGCATCCCAGCCTTTTTTACCGCCACAGGCTATGGAACTCAAATCGCTGAAGGCAAAGAGGTTAGAGAGTTTAAGGGAAGAAAATACATTCTGGAACGCTCTCTATTTGCAGACTTTGCTATCGTAAAGGCTTGGAAAGGTGACACGATGGGTAATTTAATCTTTCGAGGTACGGCTAGAAATTTCAACCCAGATGTTGCTAAAGCTAGTTACAAAACCATTGCCGAAGTCGAAGAATTAGTGCCGGCAGGAGAACTTGATCCCAATCAAATTCATGTCCCTGGAATCTATATCAAACGTATCTTCCAAGGGAAAAACTATCAAAAACGAATCGAAAAGCGAACTATCACTAAAGGATAATCTTTATGCCACTCACGAGAGAACAGATCGCTCAAAGAATTGCACAGGAACTTAAAGACGGCTTTTACGTTAATTTAGGGATTGGAATTCCTACATTAGTAGCCAATTACGTTCCCCAAGGAATTACGGTAGTTTTGCAAAGTGAAAATGGGTTGTTAGGCGTTGGCCCATACCCCAAAGAAAATAAGGTAGATGCCGATTTTATCAACGCAGGTAAAGAGACGGTAACAACACTTCCGGGATCTGCCATTTTTTCTAGTTCCGATTCCTTCGCGATGATTCGAGGAGGTCATGTTGACCTTACAGTCATGGGAGCAATGGAAGTTGATGAAACTGGGAGTATCGCGAACTGGATTATTCCAGGCAAAATGGTTAAAGGGATGGGCGGAGCCATGGATCTAGTGGCTTGTGGAAGTCGACTGATCGTAGCAATGCAGCATGTCTCCAAAAATGGAGAAAGCAAAATTCTACCGAAATGCCAACTTCCTTTAACCGGAGTTGGGGTGGTCAGCAAAATCGTGACGGAACTTGCCGTTATCGATGTTACTAAAGAAGGTCTTGTCTTGCGGGAGAGAGCCCCTGGGGTTTCCGTCGAGGAGATCAAAAAGGCTACCGAAGCTAAGCTCCACATTCCAAAAGAAGTGCCCGAAATTAGATTGTGAACAATTTTGTTAATCTAGTTTGGAAATTGGAGAATGACCGCTACCTTTTAAGCTTAATGGGAGACTGACACCCTCGGTCACCTTAGTGTGGTATAATAGGATTTTTCTATTATCCATGTCACTTTCACCCATAAAAATAGCTCTACTCTCCAAAGGACGCTCCCATTTGTGGGACCTTTTTATGGCGATGGAGCAATGTGGAGCCGATGTCACTTTTTATTCGGATCTCCCTAAAATGAGATTAAGAAAATTTGGACTAAAAGATCAAGCCACACACTCATTTTTTGCCAATTGCGCCCTATCCTATGCATTACAAAAACTTAATTTAATGCCATCTCTAAGCACCGATATCAACTATAGATATCTTTGTTCCCTAGATAGAGCAGTCTCTAAAAGATTAGCCCCCTGCGATTTATTAATAGGGCTCTCAGGGCTAACTCTCTTCACTGCCAAAGCTGCAAAGGCCAAATACAAAGCTCAATTTTGGCTTGAGCGTGGCAGTGTTCATATTCTAGAGCAAAAAAAAATTATGAATGAGATTGCCAATATACCCAGTTCATCATTAGTGCCTGACTGGAGTATTGAAAGAGAGCTAGAAGGCTACGATTTAGCCGATAAGATCGTAGTCCCCTCTTCGCATGTTGCAAAAACCTTTTACCAAAATGGAATCAATCCAAAAAAAGTTTTTGTGAATAGTTATGGAGTCAACTTAGACGACTTTCCGGTTACTCAAACTCCACAAAGTAAACGTCCAACAATAATTTTTGTTGGAGGTTGGACATATCGAAAAGGCTGTGATCTATTAAACCAATTAATTGTCAAAACCCCAGAAATTGACTTAATCCATGTAGGCTCTCCAGGGGATTGTCCCTTTCCTAATACACCTAACTTTACTTCTGTGGGGCATGTCCCACAGAGAAACCTCACGAAATACTATGAAACGGCTCATCTTTTGATTCATGCTTCTAGGGAGGAGGGAATGAGTCTGACTTTGGCCCAGGCCCTAGCTAGTGGACTTCCCATTGTTGCCACCCCCATGACCGGAGCCATAGATCTGATTTCTAAAATAGCCATTCCCGAAGCAATCAAGATAGTTTCTGAGCCTTCGGTAGAGAATTTAATTTCTGATATCCGCTCTCAATTGAAGTTGTTCCCATCGGTTGACCGACGTAAAGATATTTTGGGAGATTGCCGAGATTCTCTTTCTTGGCTGAGTTCTGCCAAAGATTATTTAACTGAAATCGAGTCACATTTTAATCCAGTTAAGTTAAATAAAGGACGAATCGGTTGAGGGTTTTGATAAATGCCCTAGGAGTTGATACAGGCGGAGCGGCCAATCACTTAAATCATTTTATACCCGCAATAGAAAAGTCTTCGACCCAGAACCTGTATTGGATTCTTTGTAGAGAAAAATTTTATAATCAACAATTAGCCTCAAAAAAAATCCAATTCATCAAGAGATCAACTCGATCGGCCCAGAGTTTTTTATCGAGGCTTTACCTGGACAACTTCTCAACAATAAAATTAATTAAACAAAACAAAATCGATATTCTAGTTTCTCTCACGAACTTTGGCCCTATCTCCGCCCCCATTCCGCACATCTGTTTCCAAAGAAACCCATTGTATTTTTCTTCTTGGTATCAACAAAATGCCCCCCTACCCCAAAAAATTGAAAATACATTAAGATCTTTTCTAACTAAAAAAATCATGCAGAACTCAAATCTCGTTGTTACCCCCTCGAAATCTATGGCACTCATGATTCAAGAAACCTTTCCAAATCTAAAAGCAAATGATTTTCGCACTCTTTACCATGGCTTTAATGTCAAAGAAGAGTCCCTGCCTTTGGAAAAGGAAATTCTAAATAGATTGGATTGCTCAAAATTTAACATTCTCTATCCCACACTGCCCGCCTTTCACAAAGGAGTGTTTCTCATCTTCGAAATGATTAGAGAGTTAAAATCTTTAACAAGCGAGCCTTTCAAAGTTTTATTAACTTTTTCGGAGTCCGAGGCACTCAATTGTTACGGACCCAAACCCATTCCTAAGGATTGGCACGAGCTCTCTCAGTACGTCACTTTTATGGGAAAGCTAGCTCAGGAGTCCATGAGGTCACTTTATAAAACCTGCCAACTCATGTTCTATCCCTCTCTCTGCGAGTCCTTTGGGTTTTCAATGGTAGAAGCCATGGGATCAGAACTTCCAATTATTGCTGTCGATACACCCATTAATCGAGAAATGTGCCGTGATTCAGC
>VGSE01000132.1 GCA_016875135.1 Deltaproteobacteria bacterium | reverse complement strand
TGCATAAATAGGTGAGTAGGCCAAAGATTAAAAGCCATCGATGTCGGCTACACCAATCATAGAATTGATTTTCCAAAACTGTGATTCCTCAGGAAATTGTTTAGGAAGATTGGTAACATCGGCAGCAATATTTGTCGACAGTGGTGTCTGAATCGAGCGAAGAAACGGCTGAGAAGGGTACTCCTCAAGGCTTTGCGCTACAACATGGCGAGGAGATCAGATATTTAACTCTAAGCTCTGGCCTATTTCGAAAGTATTTCGGCAGTATCCAGAGTAAACGATAATATTGCGCTTTGTTTAGATCCCAAATGCGTGTCGCGATTTTAAAGTTTCCTTCCTTCGGCAAGAGCTAAGAGTGTTTTGCAAAAAATCGGCAAATCATCCGGTTTTCTTGAAGTAACGATATTGTCATCAAAAACGACCTCTTTATCTAGCCATAGAGCTCCGGCATTGATCATGTCATCCTTAATTGAAGTTACGCTTGTGACTTGCTTGCCCTTTAAAATATTTGCGCTAATGAGAACCCAGCCACCGTGACAAATGGCTCCTATCAGTTTGCCTGTCCTGTTCATTTCGGCTACAAATTCTAGAGCTACTTGGCTTCTTCTCAAGTAATCGGGAGCCCACCCTCCAGGAATAATAACGAGATCAAAGTCTTTAGCTTGTAATTCATCAATATGAGTCTCAACCGTTATGGGGTAGCCAAACTTTCCCTCATAATATTTTTTGGAATCGATACCGGCACTAATCACACCCCATCCAGCCTCACGAAGCCTTAAAATGGGGTACCACACCTCTAAATCCTGATATTCATCAGCGATAAGTATAACAGCTCGTTTCATTGAATCGCTCCTAGTTGCTTTCTCTTTGGATATAAGGTTACATGCGTTTGATGAGTAATCAAGTCATTCATAAAACGGTCGTGGTGGGTCCTCTGCAATGTAATTGCGCGATATTAATCTGTCCCAAAACCCTTGAGGCCGTGATTATTGATCCAGGTGATGAGCCTGAGAAAATCATAAGAAATCTTGATTCCGGAGTAAAAGTAAAATATTTGCTCCATACCCATGCTCATTTCGATCACATCGGTGGCACTGAAGGAGTAAAAACTGCCACGCACGGAACCGTTTGCCTTCATCGGGATGATGAAACAATATACAAGAACCTACCCATGCAGGGAAGAATGTTCGGAATGACATTTTCCGAAGCTCCTCCAATTGAGAAATACATTACCGATAATGAGGAGCTCATCTTTGGGGCACATAAGCTAGAGGTGATACATACGCCTGGTCATAGTCCAGGGAGCATCTGTGTAAAACTTAAAGGCGGAGAAGAAAGGGTTTTTTCAGGAGACACCTTATTCCGTCAGAGTGTGGGAAGGTCTGATCTTTGGGGAGGAGATCACTCTTTATTGATTAGATCTATCAAGAGTCGATTGATGGTTTTAGATGGAGACATCAAAGTTTTTCCGGGGCATGGGCCCGCAACACGCATTGGCGAAGAGAAACTGAAAAATCCATTTTTATAAGAGATTAGTTTAGTCTTGAATTGACTTTAAAAGCTTTTCTGCTGTTTTCGAATAGGCGACCTGCATAGATCTTTTTCCTGTTTTTAAATGACTTATTGGCACTGTTAAGGTGGCGGCAGTCAGTCTTTTGGGTTCATGCTTTAGTCTCTGTAAAGCTTGAGCTATCCATCCCTCCGGTTTGATTTCAATTTCGGACCCTAAACTAGCTGTGGTGATTAGTTGGGTATTTTTTATGTGATTTAATTTGTGGGCATTGTTAGGTTCTGGCAATTTAGCCATCTCATTCGCATTCGTTGCTAGAAGTCGAATATCGGGTTTCCAGCTTTGGTTATCTGCAATTCCATTGATTTGAATGTTTTGCTCAATTTCTTTTGTGAAGGGAATTCCCCTATCTAAATAAGACAGTTTCTGATTAACAGTTAAGAAGTATTTGAATCTCGGTTGGAACCCTCTGGCATTATAGTAGGACCAATAAGGAATCGCACTTTTGGGTGCGTTTTTTTTGAGATCTTTTAAAATCCACGCCGCATAGAGAAATGATTTCTCCGGGTTATTTAAATCTTTGATTTTGATCGTACTAAAATGTTTTCTTAGTTTTGGATTTTTTACCCAAATTTTTCGAATTTGTACAATGCCATACTCTCCGGCTCTCCCTTCCGGAAGATCTTCCCTAAACGAGGTTTCCTGAGCGGCAATAGCAATAAGAAGATTTGAAGGGATTTCGAATCGTTTTGAAGCTTTAAAAATACCTAGCGCGTATTCCAGTTTTTTTGAGTTGCTCAGCGAGGGCTTGGCTAAACCAATATTCCTTGAAATCTTTATGACCTCATTCATCTCCTCAGGCAAAAGATTTAAAGCAAAAGTTCTTTGAGAAAATGTGGATAAAGCGAAAAAAACTAGAACAAAACTGTAAAAATGTTTAACACTCTTAATCATCAAAAACCTGTGCCTCTTTATCTGCAACTATGAGGCCTAGATTAAGATGTCTAAGCTACCGAAAAACATGGTGAAATTTTAAGAGGTGAAGAAGGAGAGTGAATAATTATTAGACAGCTGTTTAAAGTCGAAATTTATACTCGGCTCTCAAGTTTTCTTGGTGTTTCATTTGGCTCTAATCAATATTGGTTAGAGATCTTTTATAGTCCAAAGACTCTAATGGCATTTTCGGTCGTTATCTTGGCGATATGTTCCAGGGAGACCCCTCGAACCGTCGCGATGACCTCTGCAATGTGAGGGAGAAAAGAAGGCTCGTTTTTTTTGCCACGATGTGGAACCGGAGCTAAAAAGGGGCAATCGGTTTCAATTAAAAGCCTATCTTCTGGTATTTCTTTTGCGGTTTTTCTTAAGTCTTCCGCATTTTTAAAAGTAATAATACCGGAAAAAGAGATACTAAAACCCAAAGCTATCGATTCCATGGCCTCTTCGGTGGTTCCAGTAAAACAATGCATGACACCGGCTTTAGTGGGAACGCCGATTTTTCTTAAGGCTTTAAAGAGATCTGAAAAAGCTTCTCGGCAATGAATGACCAAAGGCAAGTTCCATTCTTGAGCCAAGCGTACTTGGGTTTCAAATTGATCGATTTGGGCCTCTTTACTGGCAAAATCATAAAAAAAATCAAGCCCGGTTTCTCCAATCGCGACGCACTTGTTTTTGTTAGGAGAATTCTTGTAATAGTTTCTTAAATTATTTTCACAATTGGGAACCTTCTCAGCATCGTGGGGATGTAGGCCGAGTGTGAAAAAGATATCAGGGGATTTTGCAGCCAACTTTTCATTTATAGGCCAACTCTCTTCGTGTGTTGCTACGGTGATCATCTTTGATATCCTCTGCGCTTTAGCACGAGCGATAATTTCCTCAATCGGAGAATGATCCAGCATTCCTAAGTGAGCATGAGTGTCTATGAAAGTAATATTTGATAAACTCATGATTTTGGGATCTCTAATCGGGGAAATAGAGGGGCGCTTTTGGTAACTTGAACTGCTTTAGGGCCACTTCCCCAGACTAACTGAGTCTTAAGTGGGGCTACTAAATTCAAATCACTCTCGGTTCCTAAGTAGCCCAAAGCTAGTTTGGCGCTTTTGGGGATAAAAGGAACTAAAAATAAAGAAGCAATTCTTAAACTCTCATGGCAATGAACCAAAACCTCCTCGAGTTTCGTTTTGTCTTTAGGGTCCTTGGATTTTGCTAGTGTCCAGGGAGCATTGTTTTCTACATAGCGATTAACTCCTGAAATTAGTTTCCAAATACTTTCTAAAGCTTTATTAAAACTAAAATCTAGCATCTCTTTTTGAGCTTGCGGTACACAATTATTTGCCAATGTTTTTAATTCGGAAGGATTTGTAAGATAGGATTCTGTTGAGATTGGATTATTCCCCATATACTTAGGAATCATGTTCGTAACCCGATTGATGCAATTTCCAAAGTCGTTGGCAAGATCGGCGTTGATTCTTTGGTACATAATCTCTTTGGTGTATTCGCCATCTTGTCCGAAGACAAATTCTCGAAAAAGAAAAAATCTCATTCCATCGATGCCGACCTCTTTGGCTAAAGCAATGGGGTCGATAGCATTCCCCAATGATTTGCTGATTTTCCTATTTGAATCAGTCAACCATCCATGGGCAATGATTTGTTTGGGAAGACGAATTCCCAAAGCCATTAGAAAAGTGGGCCAATAAACGGCATGAAAACGTAAAATATCTTTTCCGACGACATGAATGGCTTCGGGCCAAAACTTGGAATACTTAGCATCATTTTCTTGAGGACCTAAAGCAGAGATGTAATTAGTTAAAGCATCAAACCAAACATAGACTTTGTGAGACTTTGTGGCTTTGGGATCTTGAGGCATTGGAATTCCCCAGTCGATTGTAGTTCGACTGATACTGATGTCTTTGACCTCTCCTTTTAGAAAGCCAAGAACTTCATTTTTTCGACTTTCCGGAAGGATAAAATTAGGATTTTCCTCAATGTGCTTGATTAAGGGAGCTACATATTTTGACATTCTGAAGAAGTAACTTTCTTCGCGAAGCTTCTCGACCGGCCTTCCACAATCAGGGCACTTTCCATTAGTGGCTTGAGTTTCAGTGCAATAGGTTTCACAGGGGATGCAGTAGAGACCTTCATAGTCACCAAGGTAAACATCTCCGGTATCCATCAGCTTCTTGATAAAAGCTTGTACGACTTTTTTATGCCTTTCTTCAGTGGTGCGAATGAAATCATTGAATTCGATTCCATACTCTTTCCAAGCTTCAAGATACCTTTGGACTACTCGATCAGCTAAAGCAATTGGGGTCTCCCCGGTTTCTTTGGCTTTTTTCTGAATTTTTTGTCCGTGCTCGTCGGTGCCAGTAAGAAACCACACATCTTTACCAAGCATTCGGTGGTAGTGGGCCATGATGTCGGCAGCGACCGTCGTGTATAAGTGGCCAATGTGTGGGGCATCAGTGACATAATAGATTGGTGTCGTAATATAATAAGAAGAACTCAACGTTAAACTCCTGAGAATTGTTGCCGCATTAAGCTTTCGATCATTAAACCGTAGTTAGCATTGGAACGCAATTGTCCCTCAAGAGTCACTACAGAGTCGAATTTCATGGTGAGATCGTGCGGCTGGAGAGAGCGAAAAACTGAATTTGTTGTTTTCCCTGACTCTTTGGCCAATAAGCATTGGTAAATTTCTGATTGCAGGAATTGTAAAAATATTAAAGCTTCATCTTTTTCAACTAAGGCCGAAGTGAGATGGGAAAAGTTTTTTGTTTCTAAAGCGGCTAGAAGTATTTCTCTGAATTTTTTGTCTAGCTCTGGAGATAATGTTAATTCATCATCTTCTGGACGGAAGGTGAACTCGATACAACGAGACAAGACTGTGGGAAGTATCGAACCGCTCTGAGAAGAGGTGAGGACAAAATATCGGCCCTCTCCTGGCTCTTCTAAAGTTTTTAAAAAAGCATTAGCCGCAGCAGAGTTCATTCGATGAGCTTCTTCAATTACGCAGATCTTGTGGGGTCCTTCGATCGGAGAGACTCGCATTTGACCGATCATCTCTCGAATGACTTCTATCTTCAGCCCTTCTTCACCATCTTCTTTAAAAAGAAAAACATCAGGATGGATCTCTTTTTCGATTCTTTTGCAGTTGTTGCACTCTCCACAAAAAGCGTTCTTGGACTTTTCTCGGCAAAATAGAAATTTAGCCATTCCTTTGGCTACTTGATATTTAACTTCCTTCCCTGGACCTACAAGAAGAAGCGCCGGATGAATTCTTTGAGACTTTAAATAGCGCCACAATCTCTCTTGAACCGGAAGGCAACCTACTCCTCCTAAAGCTCCTATGGTGCGAGTTTTTTCCAAAGTGTAGTTCCCTTCGTTTTTTTGATTCGAGCCAAGATCAGACGGGCAATTTCGGCTTGAACCTGGTCTTCCGATTGAGCTGCATTCACTACTTGGATACGTTTAGGATATTTTTGGCTCAAATGCAAAAAACCCTTTCGAACCTGTTGATGGAAGGATGCTTTCTCCCTTTCCATGCGGTCCAGGACTCTCTGACGCATTCTGTCGAAGCCCATTTTAACTGGAAGATCAAGAATGATAGCAAGGTCGGGGTATAGATTTTGAGTAGCAAAATCGTTAAGTTTCATGGTTTCGTCGAGTCCTAATTTGCGGCAAATGCCTTGATAGACGTTGGAGGAGTCTGCATATCTGTCGGTGATAACAATTTTCCCGGCCTTAAGTGCTGGAAGAATGAATTCCTCAACGTGTTGGGCTCTGTCTGCCAGGTAAAGTAACAATTCAGCTCGGTGGGTGAGGGCCGTATTTTTAGGATCGAGGAGTAGTTCTCGAACTTTCTTGCCGATAGGAGTTCCACCAGGTTCAAGAGTTAGTTCTACAGGGAGGTTGTTTTTTTTAAAAAAGGCAACCAAATGGCGAATTTGAGTGGATTTTCCAGCCCCTTCTCCGCCTTCAAAACTAATGAAAAACCCGGGGTAGCTGAGTTTTTTGATAACACGTTTCATAGTGAGGACAGCATAGACAACTTTGGCCTAAACAGTTAAGTATATTTTTATCAGATTGGGCTCGGCTGGTGGAATTGGTAGACACGCAGGTCTCAGAAGCCTGTGGGTAAAACCGTGGGAGTTCGAGTCTCCCGCCGAGCAGATTTTCACCTAATTTAGGCACAATTTGGCGGGTTTCGGTGTCAGTCTTCCATTAAGCTAAACAGGAACGCGGATTGAAATCGCTTTGTTCGTAGCTTGCCAATAAGAGTTTCCGAATTACGTCCCCGAATCCCCACAATTTCTTTTCACATTAAAGAGGGATAGCCCTCAAAAAGCCAAGGGATA
>VGSE01000131.1 GCA_016875135.1 Deltaproteobacteria bacterium | reverse complement strand
AAAAGGCCACAAGAACAGAGTGAAACTGCGATAAGAAAATATGAACCCCAACGCTTCATCATCAAACTTCCCTGGTCGGGTAACACAAGGTGGTCACCCATTTTCTGCGAGGAGCAAACTGCAAGCCGTAGGCCATTAGAAGCAACAGCATAAACCCTTGAAATGAGTGCCGTGTTGTCTTGGTATTCGTCTTATTTTTAGACGGGAGGTGACAAAAAATGCCTTGGGGATATTTTTTAAAATGAAGGTTAGCAGACACTGGTCCTCGGTATTAAAATATAACTTAATCCTAGGGTGCCACTCATGAGTCGATTTCAAATATCTAATTTTAACCGTCCGATAGAAATGGCTCAACTTAAGAGCCTTTTGATGCGAGAAGATCCCACCATTCTAGAACTGGGAGCGCATAATGGTTCGACCACAAGGCAATTTCTAAAGGCATTTGGTTCGGCTTTTGTTCATTGTTTTGAATGCGATCCGCGCCCTTTGAAGAGCCTCAAAAGACAGTTGGTATTCGGAAAGTACTACAATACCCCTATGTATGCCGGTCAAAGAAACATGGAGGAACTCTTCGATATGTTGGGGGCAAACTGGCAGCCTTTAGCCAACTATGAGGGTTATAACTTTTTGGCCGTTAATACAAACCTGAGGAAGGCTTAGCTCACTTAAGGAATTCGATGATGATTTGGCCCTTAAGAAAACTTCCGCGATATGAATTTGGAAGTGATGATATTAAATCCGCGATCGTTCATCATAAGTATGTTTACATTGCTTATGCGGATGGTATGGGTACCCAGTTGTCTTTTCTGGATTTTATTTTGTCGAGACTATACAGATTCGATCACATTACGATCTTGTTTGACATAAGAAAATCCGATTACTTTAGTTTCTACAATGATGGTTTTGATCAAGACCAGTTCAATCAGATAATTCAGTTCAATTCGGCCAGGGTAGTTTCTGATATCCAGAAAATTGACCAAATTTTGGAGGGGGAACCTGAAAAGGTTTTTTCTATCGCTTTTTATCAGCACCCTTTTATGGAGACTTATCTCAAGGAAAAAAACGTGAAGACCCTACCTTGGGACGAATTGGCTCGGCTCAGAAGAGGTTTTAGACCTTTTGATTCCCTTTTACGACCCGGTTCCAAGCTAACGAAAAGCCTAGAAAGAGAGACTCATAAGGCTGACCAAAAGCTTGGGGTACATGCAAGATTGGGAAATGGGGAGAAGCTTTATCGATCTGAAGATCACAATTCTAGCCGTTTGGCGGAGGAATTTATTGAAAGGCTCGACCGGGAATCGGGGCAAATGTTTCTTTGCACCGATACCTTAAGTTTTCTAGAGGAGTGTATTAAAAGGTATGGCTCGAGGGTTTTGCATACGGAACGATTTATGTTCCCCGAGGGGTGTGGTCCTGGCCATTCTGTTTTAGGGTGTTTGCCAGAGCAAAAGAGGATGGTTCTTCACAACAAAAGAAAAGAGCTTGGACCCTACCAACTCATTCACGACGCTTTTTTGGAGATCTTTCTTTTAGGTCTCTGTCAAAGGATCATTGGTAATACCAGTCAATTTAGCTACTATGCTAGAGTTTCTAGAGGGGTTCCCTTTATTGATATAACCCAAAAACGGGGTTTAAATATTTTCTAAAAACTCTCGTTAAAGACAACCGACTCTTTGCTTGCCCCGAACCCTTTTTGGTACTCGGTTACTCTCTTCTCAAAGAAGTTAGTCAAAGGTTGTACGTCTTGCAGAACCATAAAGGGGAAGGGGTTTTTAGCGAAATATTTTTTGTTCATGCCTAATTGAACTAGTCTTTGATCGGCACAGTAACAAAGATATTCTTTCATGAGCTTCGGAGAAAGTCCGCTCACACCGAAGGTTAATACGTCTTCACAAAAGGCCATTTCGACCTCGATGGCCTCTTCGATCATCGCTTCTACTCGTTCCTCCAGTTCCTTGGTGAAGAGTTCAGGATATTCGTTTCTAATCGCTTGAATGGCCTGCATGGCGGCTTCGATGTGCATGGTTTCATCTCTGAAAACCCAGTTAGTAGCTGTCGCAAGCCCGGGTAGGAGCCCCTTATTTCTTAGGAAATAGACATAAGCAAAGCTACCAAAGAAGAACAATCCTTCAACACAAGAGGCAAAACAGATGAGATTTTCAACAAACTGCTGTCTCTTTTGAGTCGAACTCAAGCGGTCCAAATTATTAATTGAGTCCATGTATTTGAAACAAAAGTCTGCTTTGAGTTTAACCGATGGGATATTTTTATAAGCATCAAAGGCTTCGGACCGTTCGGCTAAATCTGGCAAATAGTTATCAACCAAAAGCAGATAGGTTTCTACGTGAAGCATTTCATCGAACAATTGTTTGCCCAAAAACATTCGATACTCCGGGCTATTGATGTGCTTGTAGAAATTTAGAACCAAATTGTGGGCCACCAAATTGTCAGCCGTTGCAAAAAAGGCAACTAGACGTTTGACTAAGTGAGCTTCTTTGGGATTTAGTTTGTCTCGAAGGTGTTCGTAGTCGATTGAAAAATCGATCTCTTCGGTAGTCCAAATATTTTTGATTGAGTCCTTATACAGTTTGAAAAATTGAGGATACTGCATTGGACGGAGAGTTAAATTCAGTTCTGGACTGAGTAGCATAAAGTATCCTTATTGACAGGCTTCGCAAGACTCGGGGTTTTCAAGAGAGCAGGCAATAGCTGCTTCAGCTTGAATTTGCGAAACTGTAGTTTTCTTAATCGATGTTTTGGCTCGCGACCGCAAATAGTAAGTGGTTTTAATTCCCTGCTTCCATGCATGCATGTACATAGAGGATAGTTTACCAATAGAGGGCTCCTCAAGGAACAAGTTTAGTGACTGAGATTGGCAGATAAAGGCCGATCTCTCAGCCGCCATATCGATTAAAGTCTTTTGAGAAATCTCCCAGACCGTTTTGTAAAGAGCTCTAATTTCACTAGGAATCTCGGTAATGTCCTGGATGGATCCTTCATGCTCGATGATTTTGGAGCGAATAGCCGGGGTATAAAGACCGAGTTGTTTTAGGTCATTAACGAGATAGCGGTTTACATTAAGGAACTCTCCGCTAAGGGTTTCTCTCTTAAAGAAATTGGAAACCTGAGGTTCGATGCTTTCGTAGCTGCCGACGATAGAAGCAATGGTGGCAGTAGGGGCAATAGCGATTAGTAAACTATTTCTTAGTCCTTGGATTTTAATCTGTTGAGCAAGCTCATCCCAATTGTAATGCAGTTTTGCCATTTGGGGTTGGTGTTTTGTTGCCAACTGAACCTGAAGATCCCCGTCGGCATATCTCGAAGCTTCAAATGCAGGAAATTTCCCCTGTTCTTTGGCCATTGCCATACTGGTTTTAAGAGCATGATAGTAAATAGTTTCAGAAATTTGGGAGGACAAGTCCTTTGCCTCCTGTGAATCAAAGGGAATTCTCATTTTAAAGAAGACATCTTGTAGTCCCATGATTCCCAATCCAACAGGACGCCAGCGCTGATTGGATTTATAAGCTTCCTTGGTTGGGTAAAAGTTGATATCGACAACCTTGTCCAAAAATCGGGTAGCAATATGGGTAACCGACTTGAGCTTTTCAAAGTCAAATTTTTGATCCTTAGTGATATAAGAAGACAGATTGATGCTTCCCAAGTTACAAACAGCCGTTTCGTCTTTCGAGGTGACCTCTAAAATTTCGGTGCAGAGGTTTGAGCTGTGAATTACATTATCTGCTTCGGCAGTTTGCGCGGATCTTAAGTTGGCTTTGTCTTTAAAACACAACCATCCGTTACCCGTTTCGGCAAGCGTTTGCATGATTCTTGAATACAAAGCCCGAGCAGAAACTTTTTTCAACGCCTTTCCGCCTTTTTCATAGGCCTCGTAAGCCTTTTCAAATTTTTCTCCATAACAGTTGGCTAATTCCGTAGCATCACTTGGTGAAAACAGAGACCAATCACCGTCCATTTCAACCCGTTTCATGAAAAGATCTGGAATCCACAGCGCTAAATTCAAGTTGTGAGTTCTTCGCTCTTCGGCACCTGTGTTGTTTCTTAGCTCGAGAAAAGATTCGATGTCGGAGTGCCAGGGCTCAATGTAGATAGCAGCTGCCCCTTTTCTTTTTCCCCCCTGATTGACCGCATGAACTGAGGAATCAAAAACTTTCAAGAAAGGAATAATTCCATTGCTTAAACCATTTGTACCCCGAATTAAGGAGCCGGACGATCTGACCCGGGTCCAGTCGACTCCGAGTCCCCCAGACCACTTAGAAAGTTGGGCGCAATCGGTAATGGTTTTGTAAATTCCTTCAAGACTGTCATTTGAAACCGTTAGCAGATAGCAAGAACTCATCTGAGGGTGTCTTGTTCCCGAGTTAAACAGTGTCGGGGTTGAGGGCAGATACAGGAACTGACTGATGATATCGTAAAACTCTATTGCTTCATTAATGTTTTCAGAAAGACCTAAAGCCACTCTCATGAACATCCACTGAGGCCGTTCGATCAATCTTCTCGTGTGAGGGTGCTTAAGCAAGTAACGATCTACAATAGTTTTTAAGCCAAAATATTCAAAAAGGTCATCTCGTTCATGACGGATCGCAAACTCGATGGATTCGATATCCTGCTTGGTGATACCCAAGACTTTGTCGCTTAAAATACCGTGCTCGGCCGCCCATTTAAGATAGTCTCTGAACGCTGAGTCGCGACCCACCTCTTTTCGAATGTTTTCTGAGAGCATGCGGGCTGCAACTTTTGAATAGTTGGGCTCATCGGCCATCAACATGACTGCTGTCGAAATGGAAAGGTTGTCTAATTCTTCTGTTGTACTGCCGTCGTGCAGTCCCGCAATGGTGCGTTTGGCAATCTCAAGCGCTTCAACATTGTGAATCCCTCGGCAAGCTCTATTGACCGCGTGGAGAATCTTTTCAATTTTTACATCTTCTTTTGTGCCATCTCTTTTAATAACCTGCATCTTGTTGTCCTCTCAGAGCTCTAAATCCAGTGCAAAAATGAAAGAATAAAAGGCCCTCTTCTCACTTTAAGTTTTCTAGAGAAGTTCCCGCCTACTCCGCTTACTCTTTCAAGAGAATGTGCGCTGTTTTTGTTGCCAAAAAAGCGCGAGAAATCATCACTAAGAAAGAAATTAAATAAGGAAAAATTCACTGTCAATTCACTTCGTTTTGACGCAGCTGTTTATGCGTAAGGACAAGGCTTTCGGGGAAGATTGAAAAGGGAAAAAACAGCAACTCCTGGAAGGGAATTTGTTATAACGACACGGACAATTGTAATTGATGATTTATCCGACCAGAGAGCCGCCCATTTGTGTTCCACCTAGCAGATGAAGGTGCAAATGGTACATGGTTTGGCAAGCGTGGTCACCACTATTGAAAACGGTTCTAAAACCGGAACCTGCGATCCCCAATTTAGCAGCGATCTGTTGAGCGGCCCTAAAAAGATTTTGGAATACAACGCCATCATCACCGCTGACATCTAGAACGTCTACCATATGTTTTTTGGGAACGATTAAAACATGAACGGGTGCTTGTGGGCTAATGTCTCGAAAAGCAAAGACATCTTCGTTTTCATAAACCTTTTCCGAAGGTAAGGTTCCAGCGATAACCTTGCAGAAAATGCATTCTTTATTTTTAAATGTGTCGGTAGGGCTTTGCATCTTCGTCTCCTTGAAATAGGTAGAACTTGCCATAAGAAAGAGTTAAAAAGCAACAGAGGAAGTAGAGATCTGAAAGGAATCTTTTTAAGATGAAAAATTGGGAAGATCAACTCAAGAACAAGTTGAATAGCACCTTTTCAATTAAGGAAGAGCTCTCTGGAAGAGCTTCAGTTATAGTGCCGATAGGTTTTCGCAGTGGGGCGGCGCAATATGAAATTTTGCTCACCAAGAGAACTCAAAAGGTAGAGACCCACAAAGGGCAAATCAGTTTTCCAGGGGGTTTTTTTGAAATCTCAGACAAGACACTTCTAGAGACGGCACTCAGAGAGGCCTATGAAGAGGTTGGACTTCAAAGAGAGCGAATTCGTGTGTTGGGGCGTCTAGAACCGGTGGCAACTTTGGGGGGGGTAGTGATCTACCCTTGGGTGGCTCATGTCGATTTCCCTGATGAATTTTTGGTAAATCCTGAAGAAGTTGAGCGGACTGTGTTTTTGTCGCTTGATAGGCTTTTGTCAGAGGGGCTGCAACTGAGAAGTGTGCTGGTCAAGCCGCTTGGTGTGCCCTTTCACGTAGAGAGTCCCGGGATTGAGTGCGATGGCGAACTCATTTGGGGGGCGAGTGCTAAAATTCTTCAGCAGCTCTATTTTTTACTTAAGAATTATTAGTGTCAGTCTCCCAGTAAGCTTAAAAGGAACCGTACATTTTTTACATGGTGATGACCGCTACCTTTTAAGCTTACTGGGAGACTGACACCAGCCAAACTATTTTTTTGTTTTGAATCCTTTGCCAATGAAGAAAATTTCGCGGCTATGTTTTCGAGTACTATCAGGCCGAAGCAATCTCACTTGAGAAAAGTTCGCTTTTAAAAGTTTGTGAAACTCTTCAAAAGATTCTCCCATGAAAAGTTTAACTACAAAGGCGCCCCCCATTTTTAAGTGTTTTTCACAGGTGTGAAAGGCAAGGCTGGCCAATTCAAATGATAGGTAGACGTCTCTGTCATGAACCCCACTGGTTTTAGGAGCCATGTCGCTTAGAACCATATCGACCTTTCCATCCCCGACATAAGGACTGAGATCTACGCTTTCAATCGATTCTTGAAGAAAAATAAGTCTCGGATCTTGAACTTGTATTGGGCTGATATCAACAGCTATAATTTTACTATCAGTTTTGGGGAGCTTTTTTAAGCAGTATTGGGTCCAGGAACCTGGAGCAGCACCCAAATCCAGGACCGTTTTAACGCCTGAAAAAA
>VGSE01000130.1 GCA_016875135.1 Deltaproteobacteria bacterium | reverse complement strand
CTTCTGCCCTAAGGTTTTTCAGCTCTTTTTCTGCTGCCGTCTTTGATGAGAAGAAGGCCGTCATTTCGGTTTGTTTGGCATCGAACTCTTGAGTCTTTACATTCATGATGTTTCTAAGCTTCTGGACTTCATCCCAGTGCTTCATCAACGCATCATATGATTTCTTAGCTTTGGGATTGGTAAGTTCTAAATGCCCCTCAGCGATTTTGTGACCAAATTTTGCTTCATGTTGATATTTTTCCACATCCCAAACCGCTTTTTCCTCTTGGAAAGTTACGGTAGCGTTGGTCACTCTGGTTTTAGCTTCGGTTAATTCTTTCTCAAGCTTCTTCTCCTCTTTAGATCTTTTCTCAAGGTCTAAAGCAGCTTGAGCCAGTTTTTCATGAAATTCTTTAATTTTAGATTCATCAACAGCCCCTTTGGCGGCTTCAATCTGCTCTTGGTATTTCTTGGTTTTCAAAGCCATGAATTGACTCTGATAGCCTTTCCACTCTCGACCAAAATCGTCCAAAATCATCCAAATGGTAAAAACCAGCATGACAATACTGGAAATAGCAAAAGCCTTTATCAGGGTATTGCCCTTATAAAACTTATCATCAGATGTATTGTTGGCCATAATTAAGCCCCTAGCTAAATGTTAAAAAACCACTCTGGAATAGCTACGATGTACTTTAAGTTAATTAACCATCGAAGCACCATTTTGATGGGCAAAGCCCCCATTGATAGAAGTAGTCCCGCCAAGATGTAGAATCTAGGCTTGCCCATCTTTTCGTACAAATCCTTCATCCATTTTTTCTGTAACAGGATGGTACCATAAACAAAGTATCCGATCACCAGCAGCATCCCTAACCCCTCGCGAACAAAGGGATTTTCCGGTAATTTTCCACCATTTAAGCCTGTGCTTCGGAAAAGATACTCGGACAGATTCACATTTTTTAGCACTTCCAATTTGTGGAGATCCCAAATTTCGTAAGGGCCAAAAAAGTTCCAATTAGGACCTCGCAAAAAGGTTCCATAGATAATTAACAAAATCCAAAGAATCAAAAAACCAAACAGAAACGAAGTGATGGCTAATTTTCTCTCCTTAAAAGTAAAATAACCGTTACCCTTAGGGTTGATATCAATAAAGGGAATAAGGATTAAACCCACAACAATCAAAGAAGGAAAAACGACTCCCGCGAGCCACGGATCGTAATAAACAAGCATTTCTTGTAAACCCAAAAAGTACCAAGGGGCCTTCGAGGGGTTGGGCGTTTCTACAGGATTGGCAGGCTCTTCAAGAGGGGCTTTCAAAACAATCGACCAAATAACAAGCACGCACCAAGCGATAATCGAACAAATAAACTCACTAAATACCAAGTCAGGCCAAGTAAAAACCAGCTCTTTAGCCTCTTTTTTGTTTTCGACGTCTTTTCCTTCATCAATTAAACGATCGTTAATGACCATCTTGTGAACTGCCAACCACGTAAAGAAAACGACTAGAAACAACATCCCGACAATCGGAATATTGTCAGGCTTAGTCACAACATCTCTAAAAGTAGGATTCAAACAGCTGACTAGAATAAAAACGGCCATTAAACCTTCGGTCCAATAAAGCGTCTTTTTCTCAGCGAACTTTTCTCTCCACGGGAAAAAAACTAAATAAAAGAGAATGCACGAAACCGTGAATAAAATTGACGGCTGGCAAACCGCATTGATCGATGAAGTCAGAATTTTCCCGATGTTTTCCATGCTGTCTTACAGAGGCCCTGAAATGCCCCCGTCCTTTCTCACGCGCCAAAAGTGAATTGCCATCAATACACTTGCTATTAATGGAATAAAAATACAATGGAGTACGTAGAACCTAAGAAGAGTAGCCTCGCCTACTAGCCTTCCCGCCAATAAAGCAAACCTGGCATCACTTCCGGCATGAACCACGTCAAATCCCATTAAACTGTTTATTAAAGAAGCTCCCGGCCCTTCATGGCCTAAGAACGGAGTCGCACGGGCCATATTGGATCCCACAGTGATAGCCCAAATGGCCAACTGATCCCAAGGAAGCAGATATCCGGTGAAGCTCAATAACAATGTCAAAACTAACAGGATAACCCCAACGCCCCAATTGAACTCTCTAGGGGGTTTATAGGAACCGGTTAAGAAAACCCTGAACATGTGCAACCAGACGGTGATCACCATGGCGTGGGCTCCCCAGCGGTGCACTTCCCTCATAATTCCAATCGGCACATGCTCTCTAAGTGCGATGATATCCATGTAAGCAAATTCGGCCGTCGGTCGATAATAGAACATCAATAAAACGCCGGTAACAGTCTCCACCAAGAAAAGAAAAAAAGTGAGTCCGCCCATACACCAAGTGAAGCTCATTCGAACACCCGACTTTTTCATACGAATCGGATGCAAATGAAGAAACACATTCATTAAAACAACGAGAACGCGATTTCTGGCATTGTTTGGCGCCCCGTGACGAAAAATAGATTTCCAAGCTTGGGACTTAGTGATTGATTCTGAAAACTCTTTGAATGAAGACATACTACCCTCTTACGCTAACTCAAGGAACGAACTAGGATCGTTCCATTGACCCTTTTCAAATTGATACTTAACCGTTTTATCCACTGCGATCTGACCATCTTCGGCCCGCCCGATTTTATACCTTTCTAAAGGACGGGGTGCCGGACCTTCGAAATTAAGCCCGGTCGAATAAAAACCACTTCCATGACAGGGACACTTGAACTTAGCTTCCCCCTCAAGCCAATTTGGGGTGCAACCCAAGTGAGTACAAACCGTAGAAAGGCAAAAAATCCCCCGCTCATTTCGAACGAGCCACACCCCGTAACGCTTCTTAAACCTTTCATCTACTTTATTTACGGCATACTCGGCTGGAAAACCGGCCTTAAATTGTTGAGGGGGTTCAAAAGTTATATTCGGGAAGAAAAGTCGTCCGACAGCGGTCAAAAAACCGCCCATAGCTGCGGTAAACCCAGCCCAGCCGACTACGACCCAATTAAAGAAATCCCTACGAGTGATTGCATTTTCCGATACAGGAAACTTTGGTGTTGGCATATCTCCGACCGTCGTCAATAAAAGTTCAACATCTACGATTTAAAGCGCCCCTGTTTATCGTTTTCTTAGGCTTCCAAGTCAAGATTTAATCCACCAAAGAAACTAAGCAAAGTGGTTAGGATAACTCTATTTTTTGCTAACCAGCTTGCCAAAAAAGGATTTTAGGTCAAAGCTGTCTTAAAATGAAGTTTAAAACTCCACTTCACCAGGCTTCCCGTTTAGGTTGGGACATCGCAAGAGAATCGGCAGCCTCTATTTTGACTTATGAGCTTTATCCCCTCGGTCTGATTTCAAAATCACTTCCGACCCTCCCTACGTTATCTCTTAAAGATTCCCCTCGAAAGCGACCTATACTTTTTATTCACGGTGTTTTTCACAATCGAAGCACTTTTGCTTGGCTAAAACAACGTCTTCAAGCTAGGGGGTTTCGAAATTTTAGAGAAATGGACCTGATGCCCAGTTTGCGCCCCATCCCTTATTTAGCCGAACAAGTAGCCAGAGATGTCAGATTGTTCCTAAAAAAGAATGCCCTATCGGAAATCGATATTATTGCCCACTCCATGGGTGGAGTTGTTGCGAGATACTTCGTTCAGCTTTTAGGAGGGGATGGCCCGGTGCGCAATCTCATAACCTTAGGAACGCCCCACCAAGGAACCGAATGGTCCAAATACTCGGTTCTTCCTCACTTAAGAGAACTTAAACCCCAAAGTCGAACTTTGGAGCTGCTTAACCAATGTAGCCCCCCAAAGAAAACCCGTTCCGTCGCCATTTCTGGGGAGCTAGATATAGTGATCCGCCCCAAAGAATGTATGTGGTGGGACGGAGTTAGAAATATCCACCTTTCTCGAGTCGGTCATGCGGGCCTTCTTTTTTCTAATCGAGTTTTGGAGATCATTCTTTCCCATTTGAATGATGAGAAATTAAAGTGAAAACCTCGGAACCCTCTTTATTTCTTTCCGATTCCCTTAAACGCAAGGTGATCTTCTTCACCGGAAAAGGTGGGGTCGGAAAAACTACTTTAGCTTGGGCTACAGCTTTAGCCCTTTCGAACCGCGGACGAAAGGTTAGGTTAGTTAGCTGGAGCCCTTTTGATGGAGAAAGCATTCCTCAAAACTTAAGCGAGTTTAAAGTCCCATGGGAACAATTGGAAGTAAGCGCCTGTTTTAAAGAGTACACTTTAAAAACGCTAAAGTTTGAGAAGATTTTTGATATCGTTTTTGAAAATAGGATCCTGAAAGCCTTTATTGAAGTGGCCCCGGGCCTTTCAGAAACGGTCATTGCCGGAAAGGTTTGGGATCTTTATGACCGCAATAAGCAGGACACCCTTATTGTCGATCTCCCGGCAACAGGCCACGCTCTGTCTTTTTTTAAATCCCCTATGGGTATAGAAAAGATGTTTGCGACCGGGTTTGTGCACCGACAAGCAGAACAAATTTGCGACATGTTTATTTCTTCAGAAACCCGCCTCGATCTGGTCACGCTACCGGAAGAGATGCCTATTTTAGAAAGCGAGCAATTCTTAGAAAAGCTAGCTGCGCTAGGTAAGTTTCCGTTGGGATTTTTGCATGTCAACCAATGCACTCCTGATTTACCACTTCCCTCGCCGCCCCCCAAACTTATCCCAAAGGAAATTGAAAAATGTCTTTGGGACCATGCGCTTCGCAAAAAAAGAGAAGAGCGGGCCTTTCAAAAAGCGGCCGGATTACCCCTCGCGCTTATAAAGATACCTAGGCTGACATCAGAACAGCTAAAGGAAACGGTCAAACAACTGGCCGCTCAAATGGAGAACTAAGTGACTCAACTTTGGAAAGACAAAAGACTATTTCTTATAGGAGGTCCCGGTGGGGTTGGAAAAACAACCGTAGCTGCAGCTTTAGGAACTCGGTTAGCCGAAGAGGGTTACAAAACGGTCGTTTTAACCGTCGACCCCGCTAAACGTTTGGCCCAAGCCTTGGGTTTTGAAACATTTTCCACTGAACTTCAACCGGTCAAACTAAAACAATGCGATGAGCCACGTCTTTTCGCCTCGATGTTGGATACTCAAAGATATTTTGACAAAATCATCTCCCGATTTGCCGCTAGCGAAACCCAACGCGATAAGATTTTAAATAATCGGCTTTATCGAATCATGGTCGAAAGCCTAGGAGGCAGTCACGAATATGCTGCCATGGAAAGGTTACTTGAATTCTTAAAAGATTCCACATTTGAAAAGATAGTGGTCGACACCCCCCCCTCTCAAAATGCACTTGATCTTTTAAATGCGCCTCAAAAATTAGCAGACTTCATGGACAATTCTGTTTTGAGCTGGTTTCAAAGCTCAAATAGACCCCTTACCCTGTTTCGACATGGAACTAAAGTCGCTATGAAACTTTTGGAAAAATTATTTGGTAGCGATTTTTTTAAGGCCTTGTCGGAGGTTATGGATGATCTTGAAGGAATGCACACCGGATTTCGCGATCGAAACCTGGAAGTGCTTTCCATTTTAAAAAGCCAAACGACCGGATTTTTTTTAGTCACTTACCCCAGCGAATTGCGTTTTCGTGAAACTCAAAAATTCATCTCAATTCTCAAAGACAAAAAAATTCCCTTGGCCGGCATGATTTTAAATCGGATCGAAAAGAAGTATCCGGCTCAACTTCCAGCCGAGCTTAATTTAAAGGATGAAGAAAGAGCTAAAATCAATGCCCTCTTAAGTTATCGAAACGATTTGGTGGAGCAGCAACAATATTGGCTTTGTCAATTTGAATCTCTCTGCGGTCAAGGCCCCAAAATAGAGCTTCAAAAACACCCCGAAGATATCCATGATTTAGAGACCCTTTCTCAAATCGGAAAAAAACTGGTATCTTTATCAAATGCCGAAATATAACTCTCACGCTCCGCAGGTGGGTCAACCAAGAAGACTTCGAACTCTACCCATCCAGCTTAAATATGTCATGTACCTCACTTTGACGGCAGGTTTTACTTCTTTAGTGATGATTTTTGTCATGGCGTGGTTCATCCAAAGAAACTACAACCTTTTCATGGGTGATGAACTAGGGATTTCAGCTCAAGTGATTCAAATTGTAAGGCACGAACAGCGTATCCTGGAAACATGGCTTTTCATTTTATTTATCGGTTCCGTTTTGATCATGTTTTTGGCGACTTTTTTAACTGTCAAAAAGCTTACCACTCCGATAGCTGCTTTAAAGAGACAGCTCGCCCTCTATTCTAGAGGCGACTGGAGCCACAAGTTACGACTGGGTGACCAAGATGAATTCAAAGAATTAGAAGCCTTGGTAAATAAAATTCGATACGATGTCTTGGAACTAAAAAACAAACTGGAACAACAAACTTCAGAGTAACTTTTTTTGGAGATAAACATGACCGCAAACAAAAATAATCTCATCTGTTGTATGCTAACTATGCTCTCGTTAATTTGGGGAGAACTCGGCTACGCCAAACCGGCCCCTCCCTTTGAATTCAAAGGCACTCCGACAACTTATTCGGTAGCAGGAGTGTCTATTCCCATTTATCCGCAAGCTCAAATCACCCTTCCCGACGGGAGATTGGTAGATCTTTGCTTTAGCGGAAAGGGATTAAGGCAAAAAAGGATAGGTATCATCAAAGTGAATGCCTATGTGGGCATTCACTATCTGGAAAATCCAGCTGTTCTCAGCATAGAAGACCCTATGAATAGTTTAAGCCAAACACAGTACCGAATGATGGTACTGCAAATGATGCAAAACGTAAACCCCGAGGACATTCGCGCTGAATTCGACGACGCCATGGATGCCAATGGCGTGAACCTTAATTCGCCTGAACTTAATGCCCTAAGGAAAGAAATCACTTTTTCCCTCAAGTCGGGAGAACGAGCCTACTTTATCGGCTACAGAAACCCTAATGACTCTTTTGAAAATTTAATG
>VGSE01000129.1 GCA_016875135.1 Deltaproteobacteria bacterium | reverse complement strand
AGAACAAGATCGTAAGTTCTATGGACTGTCTTCGGGTTAAATTTTTAACCAAAGAAAAAAAGCCTGATAGAGTTTCGATAAAAGAGGGTTTCCTCATTGCTTCGGTAATTACCCCTCCGCAACATAGGCTTAAGGGTTATGCTTCATTGCTTTTAAATCGCTTTTTTGAAAAGATAGATTTTGAAATCGGGGTTTTGTATTCCGATATTGGGCCTAAGTTTTATGAAAAATGGGGATTTAAAAAAACGCAGGCCGCCGTTTTTGAAGTAGAAGCTGTCCCGACAAAAAATCAACCTACTATCAAAGAGATGGAGTTGAAAGCTTGGGTTGATAGGGTCTTTGATTTAAGAAAATCAAAGCTGATTAAAGAGGAAAAAGCCCAATGGGTTGTGGCTCCAGATACTGAGTTTTGGGATTGGCAGCTTGAGAGATTTCGATATTTTGCAAACCTTAAGGGCGGAGGAAAATTGCCTAACTGTTTCTTTGAAGCTGAAACAGATCATGGCAAAACCTATTTTTCCGTTGTCTTAAATGCAATCACTCAAAAGGCGGAAGTATTGTGGAGGGACTCGCATTGTGAGGAGAGCTTAACGGCCATTGGGGCGGTGGTGCAGGGCTGGGGTCTAAGCCATTTTAGTTTTTGGTCCGCCGTCCCTCATGGCAAGTTGCTTCATGAAGAGTGCCCGATGGGTTGGTGCAAAGGGGCCGAAGAACCTCAAGTCGAGGGCTTCTATGACCCCCAGCCTTGTGATTGGTGGTGACCAAATTACCAAGGTGTTGTATGGTTTTTGACTATGTTAAGTCGAGAAGAAGTATTAAAAATTGCCAAGCTAGCTAGACTCACATTAACCGAAGATGAGATAGCTTTTTATCAAAAACAACTAACCCGTGTTTTGGGGCACATTCAGGATCTCAATCAGGTTCAGACTTCGAAAGAGGCCTTTGTTCAGCATGTTCCCAATGATGCCGAGTCTTTTAGAGAGGATCGGGCTGCGCCTTTTGCTAACCCTGAGGGTTTGATGCGAAATGCTCCGGCCGTGGAAAACGATAGCTTTTTACTACCTACGATTGTGGAGCACAGCTGATGGAATTCGGAACACAAACCATTCAAGAATTGCTAGCAGGATATCGGGCTAAAAACTTTAAACCTACGGAGGTCGTAGAGAGGTATTTAAAAAATATTTCTGAGCGGGATGAGAAGCTTAATTCCTTTTTGCAGGTGCGACCTGAGGAGACGTTGAAGCGAGCCAGGACTCTTGATGCTCAAATAGATAACATGTCGACCCTTCCTCTTTTTGGGATTCCTTTAGCTGTTAAGGACAATTTTTTGGTAAACGGGTGGCAAGCCACTGCAGGATCCAAAGTTCTATCGGGTTATATTTCCCCTTATACAGCGACTTCAGTCGAGCGATTAGAGGCGATGGGAGCCGTCGTTGTTGGCAAAGTTAACTGCGATGAATTTGCTATGGGCTCTTCCAACGAAAACTCTGCTTTTGGTCCTGTGAGAAATCCGTGGGATCTTGAAAGGGTTCCCGGGGGATCGAGCGGGGGATCCTCAGCGGCTGTTGCAGCGGGTTTGGCGACAGTTTCTTTAGGAACTGACACTGGAGGGTCGATCAGACAACCAGCAAGCCTTTGCGGGTTAGTTGGGCTTAAGCCCACTTATGGACGGGTCAGTCGTTATGGAATTGTCTCCTATGCGAGTTCGTTAGATCAGGTCGGCCCATTTTCTAGAACTGTTTGGGATTCTGCCCGAGTTATGGAAGTGATGTCCGGATTTGATCCTAGAGATGCTACAAGCTCCAAGAGAAGCGTTCCTAAGTTTACAGAAGAATTGAATACGAACTCTAAGAGAACCTTTAAACTTGGCGTTTCTAGGGCGTGGTTAGAGGGGGTCGATTCCGATGTTGCCAAATCATTTGACTCGGCACTGGAAGTTTTCAAAAAGATGGGCTGCGAGATTGTAGAAATTGACCTACCCCACACAAAATACGCGCTTTCGACTTATTACTTAATTGCACCGAGTGAAGCTAGCAGTAACTTAGCTAGGTACGATGGAGTTCATTATGGGTATCGAACTCAGTCGGCAAAAAGCAGTGAAGAACTCTACAGTCGAAGTCGCGGCGAGGGAATCGGAAGAGAGGTGAAGCTTAGAATCATGTTGGGAACCTATGCTTTGAGCGCAGGGTACTATGATGCATTTTATTTAAAAGCTAATCAGGTTCGAAGAAAAATTCAGGAAGATTTCGAAAAGGCTTTCACCCAATGTGATTTTGTAGTGTCACCGACTTCGCCCAGTACCGCATTTAAGTTGGGTGAGAAAACCGATGATCCTCTAAAAATGTATTTGTCCGATATCTTCACTTTGCCTGTGAATTTGGCGGGGCTTCCAGGTTTGTCAATGCCATGTGGGTTGGATTCTCGAAACTTACCTATTGGTTTCCAGCTTATAGGAAAACCTTTTGGAGAAGCTGAACTCTTCTTAGCTTCTCACCAGTATGAACAGGCTCGTGGGCAGTTTGCGTTGCCTTCCATGTTGAAGGGGAAGGGGTAAGCTATGTCGTTAGAAAAGTATGAATCGGTTATCGGGCTTGAAGTTCATGCCCAACTCATGACTCAGAGTAAAATGTTTTGTCGTTGTCCCAATCAATTCGGGTCATCGCCAAACACCAATGTTTGTCCGGTTTGTACCGGTCAGCCGGGCTCTCTACCTGTCATCAATAAAAAAGCGATTGAGCTTGGAGTTAGAGCGGCAGTAGCTTTGAGCTGCGAAATTCATCCCGAAAGTGTTTTTGCTAGGAAAAATTATTTTTATCCCGATCTCCCAAAGGGCTATCAGATCAGCCAATACGAGAGGCCTTATTCTACTCAAGGGCATATTGTTGTTCGGTTAAAATCGGGCGATGAAAAAAGAATAGGGATCACTCGAATTCACTTTGAAGAGGATGCCGGAAAGTCAAATCATGAGTCTTATGGCACGTTAGTGAATTTGAATCGAGCCGGAGTTCCATTAATTGAAATCGTGAGTGAACCTGACATGAGAAATGCCCATGAGGCTGGGCAATATTTGAGAGCGTTGCACAGCATTTTAAGATACGCTGATATTTGTGATGGTAACATGGAAGAAGGTAACTTTCGTTGTGATGCCAATATCTCAGTTCGGCTTAGGGGCACCGAAAAATTCGGAACTAAAGTTGAATTAAAAAATATCAATTCATTTAAATTTGTTGAGAAAGCCATTGAGTATGAAATACAAAGGCAAGTTTTCGCTATTGAGAGTGGAGAAAAAATAATTCAACAAACTCGAAGTTGGAACTCAGGGAAAAATGTCACTGAGGTCATGAGAGAAAAAGAGCAAGCACACGATTATCGGTATTTTCCTGAACCGGATCTTCCCAAGTTGATGATTTCTTCTAAATGGTTTGAGCAGATCAAAAAGGAAATGCCTGAACTCCCTAAAGAAGCTTGTGAGAGATTCAAGAAGGCTTTTGAACTTTCAGATTATGACGCTTCTGTTTTGACGAGTTCTAAAGAGTTGGCAAAGTATTTTGAAGCGGTGGTAGCCCATTGCAAGAATGGTAAGGCCAGTGCCAATTGGGTCATGAACGAGCTTCTCGGACGGCTTAACGCGGCAGGCAGGGAGATAGGTGACACACCGGTTTCAGAGACACAACTAGCTGCGCTTATTAAGAAAATCGATAGCGGTGAAATCAGCGGCAAGATCGCGAAAACTGTCTTTGAAGAAATGTTTGCGACAAGTAAGGATGCAAGCAGTATCATTAAGGACAAGGGTTTGGTTCAAATTAGCGATCCTGCAGCCTTGGAGAGTGTAGTTCGCAAAATTATCGAAGGAAATCCTTCGCAATTTGCGGAGTATAAAGCCGGAAAAGTAAAGCTCCTCGGTTTTTTTGTGGGACAAGCAATGAAAGAGACCAAAGGACAAGCCAATCCGGCACTTTTGAATGAGCTTGTTAAAAAACTCTTAGATAGCTAGAAAAAATTCAAAATCGTAGTGAAGTTTTAGTAGAAATCTTTCTTGGGGGATGGCATGCGAGCACTGATCACGGGAATTACTGGGCAAGATGGATCTTACCTAGCGGAGTTGTTGCTTTCTAAAGGGTATGAGGTTTGGGGTGTCGTTCGTCGTTCTTCTTCCGAGAACTTCGAGAGAATTCAACATATTCGGGATCGAGTGAAGCTCTTTGAAGCCGATCTTCTGGATCAGACTTCTCTTACAAGAGCCGTAGAAGCGGCAAAGCCGGATGAAGTTTATAACTTAGCAGCTCAATCTTTTGTTCCCACGTCATTTGTGCAGCCTGTTCTAACCGCTGAGTTCACAGGAATCGGGGTTGCTAGACTCTTGGAAGCCATTCGTAGTGGCGCTCCCAAAGCGAAGTTTTATCAAGCTAGTTCTTCAGAAATGTTCGGAAAAGTTTGGGAAACTCCACAAACGGAGAAAACTCCGTTCTATCCCAGAAGTCCTTATGGAGTTGCCAAAGTTTACGGGCACTACATGACCGTAAATTATAGGGAGAGTTATGGGATGTTTGCGGTTTCAGGTATTTTATTTAATCATGAATCTCCTAGACGCGGATTAGAGTTTGTGACCCGAAAGATCACCGATGGAGTGGCCAAAATTAAGCTAGGATTAGCTAAAGAGTTGCGACTAGGAAATTTAGAAGCAAAACGAGATTGGGGATTTGCAGGGGATTATGTGAGAGCGATGTGGATGATGCTTCAACAATCAAAACCCAATGACTATGTCGTTGCTACAGGCAAAACCCACACTGTAAGAGAGTTTTGTAAAATTGCTTTTGGTTCAGTCGGATTAAATTACAAAGACCATGTTGTTTTAGATCCGGTTTTTTTACGACCAGCGGAAGTGGATCAACTCACCGGCTGTCCAAAGCGAGCTGAAAAAGAGTTGGGTTGGAAGCCTGAAGTAAGCTTCTCAGAAATGGTCGAGATGATGGTTGAGGCCGATCTTAAAAGACTGCAGCCACAAAAATCAAAAATCGTTTCCCTGCCAAAATCACTCGAGTCTAGAAAAACAACGTAAAGAGCTTTTTGCAATGACGGTTCAATCGATTAGTATTTCAAAAGCTTGGGTGTAGGACGCTGAAATGAAAATCTTAGTGACAGGATCTGCAGGTTTTATCGGGGCCGAGTTAACCCTACATTTATTAGGTCGGGGAGATCAGGTCATAGGGATTGATAATCATAATGATTATTATGATCCAACACTGAAAGAGGCCCGACTGAAGAGATTTATCCACCATCCGGGCTATCTGCATTGCCGATCCGACTTGGCAGATAAAAAATCGATTGAACAAATTTTTGAAAGCCATCGACCTCAGCGAGTCGTGCATTTGGCGGCTCAAGCTGGAGTTCGCTACTCTATTGAAAACCCACTTCTTTATATCGACAGTAATCTTGTCGGGTTTGCTCACGTCCTAGAAGGCTGTCGAAAATCCAAAGTTGAACATTTGGTTTATGCCAGCAGCTCTAGTGTTTATGGCTCTAACACAACCACACCCTATTCGACCCATCAGAATGTCGATCACCCTTTAAGTTTATATGCTGCCACCAAAAAAGCGAACGAAGTGATGGCGCACACCTACAGCCATTTGTATGGGATACCCGCGACCGGGCTTCGTTTTTTTACCGTCTATGGTCCGTGGGGACGCCCTGATATGGCGCTTTTTAAGTTCACGAAAAACATTTTTGAAGGTAAGTCCATTCAAGTCTTTAATCATGGGAAGCATCGGCGGGATTTTACTTACATTGATGACATAGTAGAGGGGGTCATTCGAGTATTGGACAAGCCGGCTCAAGCCGATCCGAAATGGAATAGTGACAACCCCAATCCTTCAACTAGCAAAGCGCCCTGGCGTCTTTACAATATTGGAAATAATCGTCCAGTCCAATTGTTGGATTTTATTTCAGCGCTTGAAATGGCTATTGGTAAGCCCGCCATCAAAGAACTCGTGCCATTACAAGCCGGAGATGTTCTAGAGACTTATGCCGATGTGACAGATTTAGTAAAAGATTTCGGTTATCAACCTAAGACGACGGTGAATGAGGGGATTTTAAAGTTTGTGGCTTGGTACAAGAGTTTTTTTCGCCAGTAGGGAATAGGGTTAAGAAACACTTAAGAGTTCATGAAGTCGCAAGACTCCAACCACATCACCATTCTTAAGAACCGGGACGACATTAAGCGGGGGTTGATGACTCTCCATGAGCTCTAGGGCTTTAACAGCCATCATTTCGGGCTCAATTGTGATTGGGTTTCGATTGATTACTTTTTCAAGACTCAAGTTGAAAATCTCTGCTTTGTGACGATTCAAAAGTCTTCTGATGTCTCCATCGGTTAGAATGCCCGTCAGTTTTGGAGTCTTTTCGCAAAAAACAAGAATTCCCAGTCCGTAGGTTCCTAGATCTGCAATGCTTTGCTCCATCGAAGCTTTTTCCAAGTTTAAAATCGGGCATTTTTCTTTTGGGATCATTAGGTCAGTAACACGCAACGAAAGTCGTTTTCCCAATTTCCCCCCGGGATGATATTTGGCGAAATCTTCAGGTTGAAAATTTTTCATTTTCATGAGGGTAACCGCTAAGGCATCTCCCACTGCTAGGGCCAATGTCGTCGATACGGTCGGAGCTAAATCAAGAGGACAAGCTTCTTTAACTACCGGGGTGTGAAGAACGATGTCAGCCTGTTGGGCGAGGGTCGAATTCTTCTTACTCGTGATAGCAATAATTTTTGTGTTAAGTTTTTTGATCGCGGGAATAAGGTTAATAAGTTCTTCGCTTTCGCCACTTTTTCCAATCGCCACAACGACATCATCTTGAGTGAGCATTCCTAAATCGCCATGCATCCCATCTGAAGGGTGGAGAAAGGTGGCTACCGTTCCGGTACTGCTCATGGTAGCTGCGATTTTTCTTCCAATCAGACCCGATTTTCCTACACCGGTAAAAACAATTTTGCCTTTGATCGAAAAAAGCAGAGAAACAGCCTCAAAGAAAGAGTCTCCTATGTTTTCCGACATGACTTTTAAGGCTTCTGCTTCGAGGGACACCACTTCCCGGATGTTTTGGAGAACTTCGGCTTTTTTGTCTTTTAAGGTTTGATTCATGGCATAATGCTCT
>VGSE01000128.1 GCA_016875135.1 Deltaproteobacteria bacterium | reverse complement strand
GCACGGCTTTCCAAAAATAGATCTACCAGTTGAGGAGAGACATCGTTCTCGCAAATCGATCTCAGTATATCTTTACACCAAGGAGCGGCCAAAAAATGAACTAGCTCCTTCACATTCTACATTTTATGTGCAAAGACCTTTACCATTACGTTTTCGACCTGGCTACCAGTTAACTCCATCTGATATTATGGAACTTCAAACCCTATTAGAGAAAAGAGACTCTTGGATTAAGCAATATCAGAAACAAGAACCAATAAGAAGTGCTGAAAGCAAAAATTAATTAAACCGCTCAATATTGCTATTCTTAAATCTCTCTTTAAATTTAACTCTGTTGATCTGAATATATTTTTTTGCATCCGACTTAGCGGTGGCCCTCCCAATATGCATCACAACACATTTTGGGGTGTAGATAGATTTAAGTCCTTTGAGATGGGCTCGATACTGCCAATCAGCTTCTTCGAAATACATCGGATAGTACAATTCATCTAAGAGTCCTACCTTGTCGATGGCATCGCGACGCATGTAGAGAAGACAACCGGAAATATAGCCAGAGTAATAGGGCCGATTAAATTGCGGGTGAGAGGCCGAATACCCCATCCCTTGGTTGTTCCCTGAACCATCACTGATTAAATAGGAACCGGCCTCAGCAAGGCGCCCGTTCGGATGAAGAATTTTGCCTCCGGCACAAGCAATATAACCCGCCGAATAGGCCGCTAAATTAAGTTGGGTCAACCAACATTTGGTTTTTATTTCAACATCATTGTTCAAAAGAACGACATCACAGTCTTTATATTGTTTTAGAATGCGATTGTTGGGTCGAATGAAAAATTGGTTTTTCTTGTTTTTGATATAAGTGAGATCAACACTTGGGAACTCTCGCATTAACTTTTTGATAACATTTTCCGTGTTGTCCTGACAACCATTGATGGTCACAACGATTTTATAGTTCGGATAAACCGTATTTTGAATAACCGAACGAACACAACTCTCGACCAGTTTTGCTTTATTGTAGGTAAGAATTGAAATGACTACCGGCCTAGGTTGAAGTGTCTGAGCTAATACAGACTCTGCGTGAGCAATACTCGTTAATGCATTTACTTTTTTAAATGCCTTTGTTGTTACTTCATCCAAATACGAGTTTGAAAGTGAGTAGACCTCTTTAAGAGCGGTAACAAATTCATCATCACTTTTTGCAACCCACCCATCCTCCATATTTTGAAGCCCTATTCCTTCATTACCTACTTCTGTAGTAATGACGGGAACTTTATGGGCGATAGCCTGACAAAGTTTCCCCTTGATTCCAGCTCCCCAAGTTAGCGGAGCTATCATCACTCTCGACTTATTCAGATACGGTTGAATATTTGGAACATACCCGGTCACAATGACCCTTTTTCCATCATGAAGTTTTAAGACTTCCTTGGGAGGATTGTGCCCGACAATATAGAGTTTGGCATCGGTCGGATATTCCCGAATAAATTTTTTAAAGATCCTCTGGCTGTCGATCGCTGCTTGAATATTGGGGTGATGTCCAAAGCCTCCAACAAAAACAACATCTTTTCCTCGAGAAAATTTTTTGTTGGTTTCTTTGTGTATGTTAGACAGTATTTTAATGTTTACTCGATTTCCACATTCTTTTAATAACTGGATTTTATCCTCTTCAGTCACAACAAAAACAACATCACTTGAGAGATAAACCTGTTTTTCACGGTTCTTTTTCTTAAGAGTTGAAACTCCGCCTCTTTCCTCTCTCACCCAGTGGATATCAACAGAATCGACCAAAACGATAATATCTTTAAAAAGCGACCGCACTTGACTGATATAGGCTTCCCCCATATCCCACCAGGCAAAAAAAGCATGGGTAAATTGAACTTTGTTCAATTTTAACTGCTTAAGTTGCTCCATGAGTGATCGGGAGCAAAAAACAGTAATCCCAAGTTTTTTCAAAGCCTCTTCATATTTTTTATCAATCAGATTATGGGTAAAAAAATAGACCTGATACCCAAGATTCGTCTGCAGAATTTTCAGAATCTCATATAAACGATTGCCACCGGAAGATTGATCGTAATTGGGAGCCTCTGGTGAGAAAAAAAGAATGTTCTTTTCACCTTTTAAAAAAAATTTTTTAGCTAGCTTTTTTGGGTCTACATTTAACTTTTTAGAAAATCGAGCGAAGTCTCGGTGATCCTTAATTTGCTTTTCGATATGATCAACTTCTTGAAGAGTCACGGAGCAAGTCTTCCAACAAGTCGTCGGTAAAGTCTTTTTTAAATCGTTAAAAACATTTTCTGCAGCGGCCAACTGATCCCGACTTAAAAGAATTTTTATCGTTCCCGTATAAGCCCAAGTGTGATTATCAATGCGAATCGCCTTCTTATAGAGCTTGAGTTTGAGGTCTGGATTATCGATAAGATCGGCCATCTTCACAAAAGGCCATCCTTCAACTAAAGCCATTCGAGTGGCTATTTTATAGAGCACTAACGCCCCTTCGCTATCCCCCGATTCGTGCTTTTTAAGAGCTTGTCGGGCAATAGCATGCCCCAAATGAAACAGTGCAATCAGCTGCTTTAACTTAAATAATCTTTTTTTTAACATCGAGATTACCGTCTAAAATCTCTTAACCCGCCAGAGCAGAACCCTAGCATGGTTACTATGGAACTAACATAAAATTTCATACCTGCACTTGAGTAGGCTTTTTAAGAGGTTCAAACGGCCATGAAGTTGGTTTAAGGCGCGCAAGTTATTGGCCGTTTGACGATGTGGTGAATTATCAAATGAAACTCCAAGAAAACTTATCAAATCTTATAACCTTGGTCCTCTATAAGTCTTTGCAATTTAAGAAAAAATAGTTCGGACCAGCCTCTTAAAAAGCCTACTCAAAGGGTACAGGTATTAAAATTTCAGTTGTCCCCGCGGTGCGAATCAATAGTTCAGCGGCAAAGATATATAACAACAAGCGTCATTTGTTAGAGGGAAGAATTATTGCTTTAACGAAAAGGGGCCTAGGCAAGAATCCTCAAGACAACCCCTGTCACATCAAGCCATCAGCTACTTCCACCAAAACATAGAGGGTTCAGGGACTGAAGCAATCTTATACAGTGCCCACTTTTTGTAAACATCCCATTCAAGGCTGGTTTTGCAAGGCATGGACCTTGCTCCTTGTGGTGAAAAACCGGATCTGAGAGGGACTTTCCGAAATGAGAACAATCAAACTAAAATGCTGGATTTGCGCTACAGTCGCTTTATTGTCATTAACTTCTATTTGGGCAACTCCGGATGTTAATACTGGTAAAATTCAACCCCAAATCACAGACCGTCCAATGGTGTCCGGTAAATTAAAAGCAGAAAACAAGTGGACAGATCGAGTGACAGGCCAAACCTCAAGCACCAACTATCGTGATAGGGTTTTAACATGTGGGCCATAATTGCTTGGACGGTTTTAGTTCTGTTTTTATTGGTAGGGGTCGTCGGCATTGTCCTGCCCGCCATGCCGGGCATGGTTTTAATCTTTGCTGGAGTTTTAATCCACAAGCTTCTTCTCCCATTCTATTTAAGTTGGTGGACCCTTGGAGTCGTGAGTTTTGGAGTTCTCGCCACATTTGGCTTAGATTTTTTGGGTTCTACTGTAGGTGCTAAGTGGGGCGGCGCTAGCAAGCAAGGGATGATAGGCCTCCTGTTGGGTGGACTAGTAGGTATTTTCTTTGCCCCTGCTGGGTTAATTCTAGGCCCTTTAATCGGCGTTTTTGTGGGAGAGGTCTTTGTGGCAAGTCGACCTGTAGTCGATGGAGCCAAGGCTGGTATTGGGGCCACCTTGGGCGTCGCTGTCTCTACACTACTCAAGTTACTCTTAGGACTCATCTTGGTCGCCTGGGTGATTTGTGACCTTATTTTTTTCTAGAATTTATTTTCCATTTTTATTTTTACTTACAAGTTTTGAGCCTCTTGCGAGGAGCTTCACTATCAATCAATTTCAATCAGTTGTTTTTTTCAAACTACTCGTTTTACTATTAAAATAGTGTCCCACTAAACCAAATGTTTATTGAAGTTGTTTTGCTCCAGTGCGGAGGGTTTTCGGTTTTTAGTTGTGCTCGACGAATTCCATCATCTAGCGGGGTACTAGTTTGCATATAAGTATAAACACTTAGCTTTGGACTGATATCATAAGTGACTCCCAACTCCACTGGCATGTAGTTTCTACGTCCAGAATCCCATCCGATATTTTTTCGATATTCCAAAGTTGTTCCCATTCTTAAGCCTGTTTTTTCGGTAATCGCGTAATTAACTGAGGGATTAATGAATAAAGCATATTCGGGCTTATTGTTAATTCCCCCATTGGCGATATCTTGCACAGCTAATGCATTTCGATCTCGGTAGAACCACACCCGAGGAGCCAATAGAGCAAACATGGACCATCGGCTTCCTGCTGGTGCATAATTAAAAGTTGCAAACATTCCTGGGTTTAAAAGGAGTGTTCTTTGTGATGGAATCTGACCTGCAATAGCTGAGATTGGAGCATCCGAGTTAATGGCACCATTAAGAGACCAATCTTCCCCTTTTAATAACGTGCCAGAGATACCAAATCTTTGCCCTTGGTGACGAAAATCAAAACCGTTAGTTACTACAAATTGATTTCGAAACTGCACATCAAAAGCAAACCGTTCGCTAAATTTCCATTTCACACTTACGAGGTTAAAAAAGTTTAAACCGGTATCTGAGGCAACTCCGGTTAATCCTGGGGGGGTATCTAAGGGAAGTCCAAAGCCAGGGCCATAAAAAAAGCTGTTATAACTCATGCCAAAATTGCGCTCTAACCAACTTTTTTTTGGCACTTGCTCTGCTTTGAGTGACGGCTTGGTTTTTGTCTCGGCCAGGCTTAGGTTCCCCAAGAGAAACCCCAAAAACAATAAAGAAATACGAATACTATCAAGTCCCTTAAAATTTTTCCTCACGCTCTTTCCCCTATTCCCTAAGTACTGGTTTCCCAGCAATACTTTACCAGGCCCGACTCATGAGACGGAGAGAGCAAACCACATGCCAATTTTTTAGGCTTTTTCTGGCAGTTAAAATTATAGTTTTTACCTACCCATTGAAGGCTCTGGTGTTAATTCGCCCCACTCCGGGAGATTCTAAAACGGTATCCGACCATACACGATTACTTTTCCAAACACTTTTGGAATCGAAGTTCTAGTTGTTCGGTTACACAACTGCACACTTTGAGTAGGCTTTTTAAGAGGTTCAAACGGCCATGAAGTTGGTTTAAGGCGCGCAGTTTATTGGCCGTTTGATAAAGTGGTGAATTATCAAATGAAACTCCAAGAAAACTTATCAAATCTTTTAACCTTGGTCCTCTATAGGTCTTTGCAATTTAAGAAAAAATAGTTCGGACCAGCCTCTTAAAAAGCCCATTCAAAGGCTGCAGGTATAAAGATTTTCTTAGACTATGAAGAAAACACCATTTTTGATGGCTTGATTATGTTTCTTAAAATAAGTCATACTGCAGTCAGGATGGATTCGATTGAGATTCAGAAAGCGTTAAAGGCAAACAACCGTAGATTTGTTCAGCGACTTTTGATTGCGGTGGTTTTGTTCGTCCCAATCGGTTTAGTCGGCAATCACACGATTGATTTTCCTTATTCCCAATATATGTGCTGGGGTTTAGCGATCACCTTATTAGTAATGCTGAATCTCATTAAAACTTCGTTTCATTGTCCCAGTTGCCATAAAAGTTATTGGCCTCCTCGTTCCACTGCTTGTCGGTCTTGTGGTGCTGTTTGGAGTCTCACGAAAGATGTTTTTACCCCTCCAAATGTGATCCCCATCCAAAGAAACTCACAGGTTCTGGAAGTGAAGTTGGCTGGACTTGGGAAGTGGAAGCGCTACGCGAGCAAAATGAAAAAAGGATTGATGGGATTGAGCCTTCTTTTGACCCTTGGACTTTTTGGGTTTTATTTTGGTTTTTCAAAGGAAGCATTTTCACTATCCGCCTTCATAGTTCCGATTTTCGGTGGGGTGTCGTTTTATTTATTCGGTTGGTTTTTCTTTTTAGAAGTTCCCGAGCAGATTTTTCGCGCACTCTATTGGAAACTACATGCCAAATGTCCCGGTTGCCATAAAGGATTTGATACGGATTCCACCGTTCTTCCCGGTGCCATCGTGGTTCGCTATTCCGTTCCCGATTACTGCACCCGTTGTGGAGCCAAGCTTGTGGTGAAAATGGCCGCTTGATGGAGACTCGATTGTACCCGTTTATTGATACTTGCGGCAAACCCATTGAAGCGCTATTCAGAGCATGGATATAGGCATCTATTATTCCGTAAGTTAGGTCCGTATGGGAACATTCGGATGAATTCCGTTTTGGTAAAATACGCAGATAGCTTGTTTTCAAGATTAAAAAATTATGGCAGTACTTTCATTGTAGCAAACTAGTGTGAAGGAAAAATGTCGCTAGAGAGATTTCATAATCTCTCCACAATTCAGATATGATTCCCCCAAATTACAATTTAGAGAGTGGAGAAATAAATTTAAAAAAAGCCTACAAACTTAATCTATGGAGTAGTGGGACTAATCAACATGTCCTATGTGCGGACTTCGATGACGTGCTGTTAATGCGCGGTCGGTCAGAGACATGTGGAAGTTGCCCGAGGAATAGCTAGTTGACGAAACTAATAACGATGACGGATCGTAGCGTTCATGTTGACATTTAATATTGGCGATTGCCTTGGATTTCCTGTGCCCTTCTGTACAACTCGGCCCTGCTTATAAATAACGTAGTAGTCAGCTGTTCCTGTTCTATCGCCGACCATAGTGGCCTCACCTACCGATTCAGAACCGAGGACTAACATCTGCTCACTAAATGTAAGATCACGAACTGGGCGATAATTCCATTGCCAAACTGTGTGACCATTTACGTCTGTGAAACTATCGGGGTTACCCATAATTTCCATAACCTGAGCCTGGGTCATGCCTGGCCCAATATGATTAAAATCACTTCCAGTCTTTGGCGGAGATGCACAACCAACCATTAAAGCCAACCCAATTATCAAAAGCAGTGTTTTCATCTGACGTCCCTCCTAAATAGTTATAGCTCAACTTTACTCTTTGAAAGTTATGGAAATATGCCGATTGTGTTCTACTTAAAAATAGAAAAGTATTTTTGATGAGTTAGTTGCGAGCGATTCTAAAAATTCCTTAATTTACGTAATCGCAAACGATGTCGGCGGGCTATTCGTAAGTAATCG